>NZ_CALMPD010000237.1 GCF_937871865.1 uncultured Legionella sp. | reverse complement strand
AGAAAGATATATCTTCGATGAGCATATTCAATGGCTGGACAAAATTTCAAATAAAGACAAGTTGGTAGAAGCCATCAAGTGGTTTCAGTGGTATGAGGCACATGCATCCTTAGTTGACTTCCAGGCGTATTGGCGAGAAATCGCAAGGCTTGCATCCAATTACCGTACAGTTATTAACAATGATAGATATAAAGCTGCCTTTTTATGTTATGCTTTGGAACGAATCAATCTGGATCTGCGGCAGCTATCCCAAACAATGGCACCAGATTTGTTCGTCAGTCAATACATGGATCTGGCTGGAGGCATCGAGTGTTTTAGAGATATCGTTGAGCTTGCCTGGTCTTTGAATAATAACCAATTACCGCCACAATGCTCCCTAATAGCAACTAATGAAATGGCTATTATATTAGAAGCACGCCATGAATATAAACAGGCTGAATATCTATATAGACAAGCTTATACTCTTGATGCGAATCATCCGATTCATCAATATAATTTAGCCAATATTCTTTTGTTACAAAATAAAAATAAAACAGAGCGAATCAGTTTGTTTCTTGACGCAGCAAGGCAGGGATGTGAGGACTCAATTAAACTCTTGTTTAAAGTGCTTGTCATTGAAAGAGATGGCACTATTGATCAGTTAGAACAACTTAAAGATGTGTTTGAATCGTTTGATTTTGATTTTGGGTTAGATGTACCTACACCATCAACATTATTAATCAATATGATTATAATGACAATCTATCAACAGCTCACGAACAAAGAAATTATTAAATGGAGACCGTGTGAACGGGATGGAAAAAAATCTGTTGAAGCCATTTTTACTTTTGAGGAAGAAAACCTGGATATAGGAGCGTCTAGTTCCGAGAGCCCTGATAGTTCCTCTGTTGGGCCCTTTGCTAGCAGTAGCATTGAGGCCACTGGCCGCGATGAAATAACAGACACTAAAGAGAAAAATACAGCGGAGAGTACTTCGACTAATAGTTTTCGGTTATTTCAGCCAGTCAAAAAAGAAAACAAACCGTTTGATGCGAGAAAAGAGAGAGCGCTTTGCAAATTACATGATCTGAATAGCAAACCAGTTAAGAGTTTATGTTTAAAAGATCTTATTCAAGCTAAAAAAGCATACCAAACATTAATGGGTGAGAGTGGAGGAGTCGAACTTTCCCATAAAGGTAAGACCTCAGGTTCTCGGGCAAAGGTTGGTGACATGAATATGCATTTAACGCATGGTCGCGATCGTATGTCAATTGGCGCTCAAAGCGAAATTAAAGACACTATTCAAAGGTTCTGTTCGAGAATAGGTAAGATGTAAAGCCATGGCGTTCACTGTCATTAAGTTAAGAACAGTACATCATCCAGAGCCTGGCTAAGGATCTTCTGAGCCGAGGGAGAACCTTTGTCACTAGCCTCTCTGGATGACGGATAAAATCCTTGATATAGAAAAATTGACCTAAACATTTGAACTATTCACCGATTTCCCATTACTATTAATCAATACATTTTGGCATCAGGTTATAGGGAGATTATCTAATGATTACATTGTTTCAGTTTTATAGAGCCTGGGGATTGCCTAATATCAGTCCTTTTTGTATGAAATTAGAAACTTACTTGCGTATGACAAATATTCCTTATGAATGTAGGTTTGTAAATAATCCCCGGAAAAGCCCCAAAAGAAAATTGCCGTGTATTAAGCTTGATGGAACGTTGTATGCAGACAGCGAGCTCATTATTGATGAACTTAAAGTACGTTTTGGTGATGTGTTGGACAAAGAATTAACACCAGAACAAAGTGCACTAGCTGATCTTATTAATCTTGCCTTTTGTGAGCGTTTGTATTGGGTGGCCGTATATATGCGGTGGCAAGAGGATGCGGGGTGGAGTGTTTTAAAAGACACTATGTTTAGAAAATTACCGGCAGTTTCGCGATTATTTATACCAAATTTGGTCAGAAAAAGCATGTTGAAACAGCTGGATGCTCAAGGTATGGGAAGACATAATTCGCAGGAAGTGCTGCAGCTTGGTGTTAAAACACTGGATCACCTAGCTACTCTCCTGGCGGAGAACAAATATTTCTTAGGTGATAAACCAAGTAGTGTTGATGCAACCGCATTTGCTTTTTTTGCTACTACCGTCTGGAGCCCTCTTAATGATCCTTTGAAGCAGCATGTAGTACAAAAGCAGAATATATTGGCCTATTGTAACCGCATGTGGGATGAATATTATCCTGACCTGGCAAAGCCGGTGTTAAGAAAAATGTAGTATTAGCGCGACGTAATACACATTGCCATGAAGTTAAGAAAAGTACGTCAATACCGAGCATTACGAATCTCCTGAATCTCGGGGATCCTTCGTCGCTAGCTCCTCTGGATGACGGCCAAAATTCGATGATTAGAGCGCTGTCGCATTATGGTTTGGGAGCAGAAGAGCGAATAAAGGAAATCTCACCATGATATTCATATTCTTCTGGATTAAAATGTTCCAGAAATTCAACGCCATGTTCTTTACAGGTATGATTCAGAGCATCACATACGATAAGCTCTATAAGTTCTGCTATAGATAATGTTTTTCGCCGTTCAAGAGCATTGATTTGTACTGTTAAATCAACGATTTCCCGCTCACCCGAAGGGGTTGCAGGGAGTGCTTTTTTTCTCCTGTTAAATAAAGTAATAATTTCACCATCCAATTTTTTTAACTCTTCTTTATGACTTTCTTGTAATGATGTTTCTATCTGAGAAATGATAGCCTGGAGTTTTTCAGAATAAACGGTTAATAAACAAGCACATGCTTCAGCTATAAGGGCTATTTCAATTGGGTATGAAGAATGATGTTCTCCCATTTTTCGAAATTTCATCGCATTAATGCTGTGTTCAGCTATTTTGGAGTAACAATCTTTTTTGGAAATTTGAGGATGTCCAGGAGCTTTATCTTTAGGCATGATGAAATTCCATTTCACAGCTGTATATTTGTAGTATAGCAGTAAATTGATTTAAATATGTTCACTTTTTCATGAGTCGTTCAGTTTAATATAGTAGTTTTTACATAAATGAAACATGCTTATTGAACCTGTCAGGGCGAACAGGATTGGCGGTAATAGATTTAAATCAACTCGTGTTAATTCAAAAATAAGGATTACTGCAGTTATTGGCATTTTTTGAGCTGCACCAAGAAATGCTGCTGCTCCAATAAGTGCGAAGGCTTCAAAAGATGAGGTAGGCCAAAACATGGTCCATAACCCACCAAGAATTGCACCAAGCAATGCGCCATTAGCAAGGGAGGGGGTGAGTAATCCGCCTTGAGCACCTACTCTTAAACTTGACCATACGATAATGCACCTTAATACAAGCAGCGTCATACTTAAGCCAATACCTATTGAATAGTCAAATTCCAGTTGTGCTGGACTTTTTCCATTACCCAATAATACAGGGTAGTAAATGGCCAATACACCAATTAAGGTAAAATTAAGCAGACAGGAAAAAATCATTTGCCAGTTACGCCGAGCGTGATTACGAGCAAGGGTGGCAATATAGATAAACCAGAAAGCTGCTACACCAAAAACAGGGCCAGATACGATAGCCCAGAAGACTAATGAGTAACTGAGCTCCATATCTTTTATATGGTACAGTGGGGCACTGCCAAGCCCCCACCAGGAGACTACGGTGGCAATGGCAGAGGTTACAAGAGCTGGCAGCACTACTGACCAGCTAAAGGTACACAGCAATACTTCCAGTACAAATATTGCCCCACCAAAGGGGACGTTATATACTGCCGCCAAGCCAGCACCGGCACCGCAGGCTAGCATGATTTTTGTTTCAGTAATGCTTAATCCTGCTTTTTGGGAAAGCAGGGTAGCAAAAACAGCACTGACTTCTCGAGGAGCCACTTCGCGACCTAATGGTGAGCCTAGAGCGATAGTAATGATCTGAAGCAAAGCATGGAAGGTCGTGCTGATTACAGGCATGATTTTATTAGTTTTTAAGGCTTCAGCAATGCTGACCAGTGGTTTTCCCAACTGATATACTGCTGCCCAGCCAATTCCTGCGATAAGTCCACAGATAATCAAAACAATAACTCTTCGTTCAGAGGATGAGGTCCTGACTCCTTCGAGAAAGCTCTCATTGCTTATTATATGTAAGGGACTGTATCCATAAGCTATATGTTGTATGTAATGGAGGAACAGTGCCAGACTCATCCCTAAAAGGCCAGAGCTTATCCCTACTGCAATGGTGACAAGACAAAGTGTGATAAGGGGTGTTTTTTTATTGTCATCCTTGTTCATTGCTGTTTCCTGATAATTCTCTAAGCTTCGTTGGTCTTTTCGTTTAAAATGGAGCTTACACAAAAAATTAGGTACCAAACAATCTAGCACTGAATTGATTTCAATACTATTATTAAAATGGTTAACGTTGCTAAGTTTTTTGTTGCATTGTCTTGAGTATCTTAGCTTTATAGGGCTGTTTTTAATCACATTATGGTTTAATTTAAATTATCGCGATAGGAGTTTATCGTGGAGTCAACACCTAAGAATTCATCAGTTATCTTTTCCAAAGAGATAGATCACAATTTGGCAATGCTTCGATTGCAAGAGCGTTCCGCTCATAAATTACCGACAAAAGCATTGTGGTTGCTAAGAGAGAGTTCAGTTCCAGGATTGCTCACCGTGACTTATTTTAATGACAAGTTCAGGCAATTTTTCAATCAGCGGGTTGGATATGTAGAGGGAACATGGCGCTTCGCTCCTAAAGACAGGGAGGAGGCAATTCGTTTTGCAAGCACGGCTCAAGCTGCATTTAGTGATAAACTACCTGATGACAGTGCTAAACAACTTTTTGTTTTATTAGCAAAATTTGGTTTTAAGAACAAATCGCAACTAGTCCCTAATCCAATCGAGGCTACACGAACGCGACAATATTCCAGATACGTGCTTTTTACGTTTGAGGATGCAGAGGGCTCTGAGCATACAGAAGAATCCAAACAAACAAAAAGTCCAGGTTTAGGCTGATGGTGCTTTTTAGTTAATTTAAATTAAATAAGGGGTTGTTGACATGAGCAAGCGGTTAGGTCTGTCATGTCAACAGCTCTCTTTTTATGATAATGTTGCCTGTGTTTCTTGTTGTTTATCTAATTGTTCATTAACGACCTGTATTGATTTGCACTGATAAAAACCTAACCGTCCTAAAAAGGTCAATGGGCTTAATCTGTTGATGCTCATTGCTTTATTCAGTTCGGAGTCCTTATCCCTAAGTATGTCGCTTAGGTTTGCATCTTGTGGCAACTTGTCTACTGCATCAACGATTTTATTTAATTTGGTATCGCTATTCATCCAATAAGGATTCCAATATTGATCCTGACCTTGTTTTAAGCGAAGCAAGGAGTCAATCACTATGCGGCCTGCATCACCATGTTCTTCCAGCGAATTGATTGCACGATAGAATGATGGGATGGTTTGCCCTAGCGCGGTATAGCCTAAGCAAATATCATGAATGTTTGCACCATGTTTTACTCTGTAATATTCTACTTGTTCATGTTTGCCAATTGCCGCGAATGCTTTAGCAATGCTATCTACACTGGCGCCCTTGGCACGAAACTCTTCGGCTTTATCGGCGTTACCAGCCAACGCATATGCTTCACCAATACTGGTGAGCAGTTTTTGATAGTACACACTACGAATGGCATGCCTTGTTTCATTTACCTTATCAGAATCATCTTGATAATGACTGTATGCTTGGCTTTCAGGATGAAAATTTGACAGATATTCGTTCACTTTTTCATGGTTATTTGCAAAAGCATAACCTTGTAAAACGAAATGAATATTTGCATCATGTTCGGTTAAATATTCATCTACTTTTTTGTGATTACCAATGAAGGCATAGGTTAATGCGATATAGTCTACTTCTGCGTTGTATTCTGTACGATAAAAATCTACAAGCTCATCATTTCCAGCAATTACAAATCCCGCTGCGATTGGAGTGATGTTAGCACCTAACTGACGGGCTTGTTCAACTGAACGTGTTTTATTTCTTGAGGCGAGCTTTCCGGCCATGCTAAGAAATGGTGGGTTAGGATCTATGGCGTCCAAACTGATTGAGTAAAGTTTGGCACTTAATTGTTCTGGGCTTTCAGCAGTTAATGCAGCATTATAAAATAATTCAAACATAACGATCACCATAGTAAAAAAGAGTCTTATTGTACTATTTTGGCTCATAGAGATCAATTGTTTTTATATTTATTATAGAGGTGGTTAATGAGTTCTATTGCTATTTGATTGTATTAAGTATCTTGACAACACATTGCCTAAAAAGATAGCATATAATTTTGATTGCACCTAAATGTGTATTAATTGATGAATTGTAACCGACATTCTGCCGATAATTTTATTTATCAAAGCAACACTCTCTCTGTTGGAATGTTCTTATCGTCTATCAATTTTGTATCGCACGTCGTGGTGGTGGTTAGCTTTACCCATTCCTCAGCTCTGAGTCGGCTTATCACTTAAACTATCTGCCTCGCCTCAGGGCGGAGATTCTGGCAGATAACAAGGTTCTTTATCACAGTTTATTTCTATTAAAATGTAGATTTACTCTCTGTTTTTAAAGTTTATTTTTGTGCCAATCATTAATAATAATTAGTGACATTGCCCAAATCTGTACATCGGAGTCAGGAGTTATAGTGAACACATTTCTACAAAAATATCCATGGTTTGCAAAAGCATATCCTTGGATTATCTGGACTATTGCTGCAAGTTTCTTCTTTTACAAATACCTTATTCAGGTCTCGCCCAGTGTAATGACTGTTGATTTAATGAAAGCCTTTCAAGTTAATGCGGCAGGACTCGGTAACCTTTCTGCTTTTTATTTCTATTCTTATCTGATGATGCAGATCCCCGTCGGTATTTTATTAGATCGTTTTAGCCCTCGTATATTAACGACGATTGCTATATTTATTTGCAGCATCAGCACCTATCTCTTTTCTCATACTAACGTGCTTGGGCTGGCCTGTGTGAGTCGTGCTCTGATGGGGCTTGGGGCTGCATTTGCAGCGGTTTCTTGTTTTAAAATTGCCGCATTATGGTTTTCACCCAAGAGATTTGCTTTAGTTTCTGGAATGTTTATGACTGCTGCCATGCTTGGAGCTGTAGGCGGTCAGATGCCTCTGGCATTGTTAGTGCAAAATATAGGATGGCGCGCAGCACTGCAGGTGGTAAGCTTTCTAGGTATTATATTGGCGGTAGTATATTATTTAGTTTTACGTGACAAAAAATCTTCCACGCCCGCGCCTGTATCTAAAAATAAAGAGCCAATCATTCAGTTATTACGACAAATTATTACAAATAAACAAGCGTGGGCTCTTTCATTATATAGCGGTCTGGCTTTTGCTCCTGTTTCTGTTTTTGGTGGTTTATGGGGTGTTCCTTTTCTGGAAAAAGCGTATCATTTATCCCGAACTGATGCTGCACTGGCTATTTCGTTTATTTTTATTGGCTTTGCAGCAGGGGCGCCATTTTGGGGATGGTTTTCTGATTACATCCATAGAAGAAAACCGGTATTGTTTACAGGCACGTTTCTGGCACTGGTCTGCCTGCTCGTAGTTCTTTATAGTCCTAATCAATATGTATCTTCACTAAGTATTTTACTGTTTTGTTTTGGCTTTTGTGCCAGTGGCTTCTTTACCAGTTTTGCGATGATTCGAGAATTATTTCCTTTAATTCTGGTAGCCACCGTATTGGGTATTATGAACACCTTTAATGCTGTTTTTGAGGCTTTATTCGAACCTCTGGTAGGAGTGCTTCTGGACTGGAGTTGGGACGGGGCTATTCTGAATGGCACACATCAGTTCACACTGCATGGCTATTATAATGCGCTTTTGTTGCTGCCTGTCTCTATGATTATTGCCTTGTTTACCTTATTACTAATTGATGAGACCTATTGCAGGACGAAAGAAGAGCGAGAGTAAGGATTAAAAAAAGCGCACTTTAGGTGCGCTATTAGTTCGAAAGAGAATTTAGTGTAATTGCTGTTTGCTTTGTATTTCTTCAATAATAAAATTTAATTTTTCACTTATTGGCGTTTCACTGTTATTCAAGGCCTGGAGTAAGTGTTTCTGGGCTTTTTCTGGATTACTATGATTGAAGTAAATTGCTTCTGCAAGCTCGGTTAAGAAGCATTCAGGATTTAATTCTTTTGCTTTATTGATTAATAACTCTGCTTGAGGCAAGTCTTCGGTTAATGCGTGGATTAAAGCTAAACCTCCCCAAGCATCTGCTAGTTCGTCTATCAGTTCTGCTGCATTCTGGTAGGTTTCATGAGCTTCCGTAAGGTTATCGTTTAGCAGTTGACACCATGCCAGAGCAATATGACAATCATAAAAGTCAGGATAGATCTCGATTGCTTTTTTCAATGTTCTTTCAGCAGACGCCATATCTCCCTGAGTCATATAAGTATTTCCTAATGCAAACCACAGCCTGCTGTCCTGAGGACTGATTTGCAATAATGCTTCAATTTCGTCTACGCTTGTTTCCTGAGTCATTAAGCGGATCATGATGTTGACCAATTTTGCGTCATAATTTTCAGGATTTAATTCCAGGGCGCGTGAGCTGGATTCTTGGGCTAATTGCTCTTCATTCAAGTCAAGGTAGAGAAGGGATATTAAACCTAATGCTTCCGCATCATCAGGGTTATGTTCTAATACATGTTTTATCAGACTAATAGATTCTTCAATTGAATCCTGGCGATGAAGAATTCGAGCCATTAATAATTCTGCTTCTGGATAATGTTCCCCTTCAAGAATCGGGGATAATATGTCCCAGGCTTTATCCAAATCGTAGCTAATAAAATAAGTAAATCCAAGATTATATCGCAGAGCAGGAGTATCTACATGATTCAGCGCCTCAATGAAACAATCTTTCGCTTGAGAGAATTGTCCTTGATTTAGGTGGAATAACCCTTGATGTCCCAAGCATGCTTCACGATCAATTGAGTTTGCGGTTTCAAGATACTTTTGGGCTGATTCAAGATCATTGAGTTCAATGTACATGTCACTGATTTCAATTAATAAAGCCAAATTATTCTGATCTTGAGCCAGAAAGCCCAGATGTCTGTTCAGTTGTTCTTGTACTGCTTGCGTATCCATTTATGAATCCTTGTAAAAAGATTGGAAAATTTATGTGTTGAAATTTTGAAAGAGCTGTTTCTAATCAACATAACGAAATGTCAGTAGCTCTTTACGTCATCCTTTCTATAAAAAATGAACCTGGTATGGTCATTTAAATAGCAGACACTATAATTCTAAAGGGTAAAAAAGGCAAAATTTATATCTGTTTTTAAATTAAATAATGGTAAAAATAGTCAGAACTACTTAGTACATTCTATTTTTTCAGGGAGAAACCCATTATTGCCCATTAAATTCTGATTGTAGATAACGGAACATTTTACCGTTTTTGCGGGTAATGGCTGGGTAAGCTTAATAGCACTATGATTGTAATGACATACTAAATAAATCAGTTCCTGGGGTGAGAACTCCCATTTAGCCTGTTTTTTATTGCTAAACTCAGGCTTTAGGCTAGCCATTTTATCAGGATGGTCTGAATAAAAGGATACCGTGCTCAGATAATTGTTTTCTGATGTGTTGAGTACCTCCCATCCTTTGGGCGTTTCTTTGATATGTTCGACAGTACTTATGGTGTCAGGACAATGAGCAATATAAATTTCGGCTCTCAATAGCGCTGAAAAACCTAGAAAAAATAAACCTGCTAAAAGTCTATGAATACTCATATCTATTTACCTTAAGTTTTATTTCCAGCCTGTTTATGCTTTTTGGTAACTGGTGCTGTTCTGTTTAAAAACCCTGCGTGTTGTTGGCTTGGTCTTCATAATCACATTATTTACCAGCGGCTTTTCATATCACACGACGAAATGGAGAGTAACCATATTCCGCTCTTAATAACTCTAAAATTCGATATATATTAAGAGGGAGTAATAACGAGTGCAATATGAAAATAGGGAGCAAATGGCACCCAAATGCATAGAAAATAAACGCAATATTGCTACATATTGCAATGAGACGTAACGTCAAAATCCTTTTGACATAAAACGTAGCAAAGACCAAAGAAGAAGCAATATAGCCAATTAAATCAAATACTGATTCCATTATAACTCCACTCCACTTCAATTCCTTTTATTCAACATAGCACTGACTTAGTGCTTTTCGCAACTATTTTGGTCCTATCAATTTATTTAGATAATTTTTTGTATCAAATGAGTGCTCATTGTTTTTTTATTGGCTATGGTGTGGTTTAACGATACTATCCTGGTTAGATTCCAACCAGGATTACGCTATAGAGGTTTGTTTGATGGTTGTGAAGGGGCTGTCTTATCTAGCTCATCAGATTGGCTGACTTCTTTATAAGATAGAAAACTCCAAGCCCGAAGTGCTGTGATTATTTGCTGGTCTTCTTGTGCCGGTTTTTCTTCCTCCGTATTGCTAATTTCTTCCTCCGTATTGCTAATTTCTGGCGCAGTATTGGAGCCTAGTGACAAAACCCATTCAATGGGTTGCCATAGCAACGTTAGTAACTCGATAAACCAGTTAACTGCTGGTCCTTGTTCTTTCTTGATTTCATCGATAATAAAACGCTCAAGGGTTCCTGCACTAAAATAATTAATCTGTTTAAGGCAAAGAGAGAATGCCTGGTTTTTTTGCTCCAGAGTCAAATCAGTTTCTAGTATCGTTTTTTCAATTTGTTCGATCATCTCCGGGGTGCTATCCCAATGATTGTCTTGCAACTCTTCAGCAATAGCATTTTGCAGCAGAAAGATTTTTTTAGCTAAAGCAGCAGTGACAAACAGTGGGTTCTTCGAGTCTGTATTGATCAATGCCTGATCCAGTTTCTCAATACCTAAATAAAGCATGGCGATTAAGGCATTATCAAAAATTTTCGTTCTGCCATCAATAAATTTAAGGCTGTCGTTATATGCCGTTTTAATCGTTTGAGTTCTTTGTGTTTCAGTGGGAGATGTAGTTGTGGTGTCTATCTCACCAGTATTAAGATAAAGCATGTTTCCTAATTGATAGAAGATTTTTTCACGATTAAGTACCTTGGCGCATCCTTCAAAGAGGCGGCCTCCTAGAATATCAGTAATTATTGAATCCATGAAAGAATACATTCCACTTACTGCTTCTATGCTGTGAGTTGCAACTTTATTGATGCGTGCTGCAAATTTAGCTCCTGTTTCAGCTTTAGCACATAAAATTTCCTCTGGTTTTAAACCCACATTTTCCAGTGCCTTTGTAGGCATATTATTTTTTATCCCGCCATCAGCAATTGAGTGTCCCTCTTCATTCTTAACTGGTTTAAACAGGATTGGATGAGCTCCTGATTGTTGTACTTTTTCTGCAATTGATGATTCACAACCAAGATCTTCACTATAAGTTTCCATTTCCTGTTTTGTCTGATTGGTTGTAACTACTGATAAGTGTTTGATTAAGTGTTTTTGATCTTCAGGCAATAAATTTCTTAACCGAGTCAGATCTTTAAAGGTTATTTTGGGTGTTTCGATTACTGCCTCGTGCTGGTCTTTCATCTTTTTTGGGAGGTATGCTAAGGCGTTATCAAGCCTTTTCAGGTCTTCATTCGTGTTTGCAAGAGAAAGGAGGTCTTCAATTGTATTAATCTCTATACCCCGTGCTCTTAAAATTCGCTCATAAATTCTTATTTTTTGATTTATTATATGATATTCATTAAGCAACTCTGCTGATTTTGGCTCCTCCACCATGCTCATATGCTGTTTGATTTGTAATATATATAACAATTCAAATACATTGCGCACTCGGGTTCCTTCTGCGCGTGACAGTAGATTCTTGTTATCAAGAAGTTTTGTTATATCTAACTGAGTCGATATTTTTAAGATGGTTTCCGCGCTCATACCCACAGCTAAAAAGCTCGATGTCATAGCTCCAGCTGAGGCTCCAGCTACATGAGTTAATTGTTTAATCAGCCCGCGCTCTTCCATTGCTTGAAACATACCTGCATATGCCAGACCTTTAGCTCCACCTCCGCTGATTACTAAACCTTTGGGGACTGGTGTATTAATTTCAAAACCATTTTTAGTTTCAATTAATGAACACATTTGTTGTTTCAGATGGCGCTTTTTGGACATGATTTGTCTTCTTTGTTTGTTACTTGTAATTAGTGTAGCAAATTAATCTTAAGGTGCCCTTAAGGAAAGGAAATAATGTCAAAATATTCTTGTACCGATGTGGAGGGGCTCGATGGTATGTGGCTTAATAGCAATTAGAAGATGGGTTAAGACCTTTTTGCATAAGTGTTCGGGGAAATAGGCGAAAAAACTGGCATTATAAATCTGTACTCAGAACACGATTAAATTGTGTACAAAAAATAATTTAGAGTGGTTTCCTGCTAGTTCATCTTTGGCAGACAGCTCTCTAATGACGAAATCTTGTCTTGTTGACGTCGAATTTCTTGTTCAATGCAGCTTAATCCTTCTTTTATTATTTGTTGAGGATTCTCTTGGAACTCAAGACTATTAATACCTTTAAAAAAGCGTAAGGCTGGGCTATGTGTTTTATTGGGTGTTTCAAGTTCCATCGTTAATGTTTTTCGAGCATCTTCAAGCATGTTAATTTTAGTAGTTTTAAATCCTATTTTTTTTTCAATAAAAGTATAACTTGAACCTGGATTTCCCTGAGTGGTCAACTGAGCTATTTGTTCTTCCAAATCTGCAATTGCATCTTGATTATTAATATAGCCCAGAAGCGACTCATCGTATTTGTCTATGTAATGGCTTAATTTGGCAAGCAGGTTGTTAAAACTTTCTAATTCTTCAGGTTTAAAATCTGGCGACCAACTGTCGTGTTTGTAAGTCACCCTGAGTAGTTGATCTATAACGTATCGATCATTTTCCAGGGTCAATGCTGGTTTAGAGTAGTAGCGTGCAGTAATATCAAATCCCAGATGTTGGGCAACGTTTTCGATAAATTTTTTGCAGGGGGGAACAATAACATGCTTGATTAAGAAAAACAGATTAATGGCTACTGCCATTAGGTTGATAACGGTCAATGATGAAATAATCGATATACTTGCAAGTGGTGGGCACAAAAAATAAGCAAGTGTTAAAAACGCAGTCAGTGAGGTGGTGGTCACGAACAATTCTGTTTTACTCATCTGCTGTGTATAAATTCGATATGCAAAATTGGTCAGATAGCCAAGACTCAAAGAAAGGTTGGCCACTATCAAAATAATTTCTTTCGAAAAAAGGCTGGTAGTAATTAGCGCTGGAGTAAAAAACATAGTAATGATCATGGGCATTACACTGGTTAATCCCCTGGAGGTTTTATTAAAGATATCTCCAAATTCTTTCTCTCTATCGCGATTGCGACCAAATGATGCTTTATTTAATGTTAAGTACATGATTGATTATCATTCTCGTTTATTAGAATGGCCACTTTATTAGCGGCATGAATAATTAGGTTAATATCATACCATTTTTTTCTCAATCTCGATGATCTGGACTAATTGTGCGCCACAAGGAAAATAAATGCGCATTAGGTGCTCAACTCTTACTGATTAGCTTAATACTGATTTCAAGGTATCCAAGTTGATATTCGCCCCACTCAAAACGACAACGACATTTTTTCCTGTGAATTGTTGCGCATTTTTTATTAATGAGGCCAATGCAACACCAGAGGCTCCTTCGACCAAAAGATGTTGTGTTTTAATCAGGGTGTTAATGGCATTTTTAATTTCCAACTCTGAAACAAGGATATAATCATCTACCCATTGTTTACACAGGGAAAAAGTAATGGCGTCCAGTTCTACGCCTCCGGCAGTCGCATCAGATAGGGTAGGTAATATGTCCATTTCGATGATAGTGCCTGCGTTAATTGATTCTGCCATCACAGGAGAACGTTCTGGTAAACAACCGATGACTTTGGTTTGTGGCGATACCGACTTAATATATTGTGCAATGCCTGAAATTAATCCACCACCGCCAACAGGAACTAAAATCACATCAATTTGTTGCAATTGCTGTGAAAGCTCCAGAGCTAGAGTACCTTGGCCTGCAATAACCTGTTCATTATTATAAGGTGAGATATAAATCATCTGGTGCTGTTTTGCGTATGCCAAAGCATGGAGTTCTGCCTGGACGCAATCAGTTCCATAAAATTCAAGAGGTACTCCGTAATTGTGAATATTCTCTACTTTTGTTGAAGAAGTATTTTCTGGCACAAAGATAATTCCGGGAATATTTAATGTATTTAATCCAAAGGCAACTGCTGCTCCATGATTTCCTGATGAGGCAGTTACGACACCTTGTTTTTTTTGTTCTGGTGTCAGGGAAAGTAACGTATTTAGAGCACCTCTAACTTTAAAGGAGCCTGTAAACTGTAAATTTTCACATTTTAAATAACAATTAGTGTTTGTGATTCTACTTATAGGCAAGGAATAATCTAAAGGTGTTTCACGAATATAGGAACTGATTCGTTGCTTTGCTGCATATACCTCATTTTTAAAATCTGACATTCTGCATTCCTGTAAATTTAGCTTAATGGCCTCATGCTCTATTCTTTTCAGCATGGTGCTGTTTTAAAGAACTTTAGTAAAAAAATCAAGAAAAGCACGAATTTTCGGTAGCTCAAAATCATAAGTGCGGTAAAACATAAAAATATCATAGTGTCTGAAATTGTATTGAGGTAATAATTGAATTAATTCACCACTGTTTAACCAGGATCGTACCAGGCTGTCACCAGTGAGAAACATACCAATACCCGCCAGACAAGCCTTATTTAATGCATCAAAATTATTCATATATAAAGTAGGTTTGGCGCAATGTATTTGTCCTCCATTAGCTAAAGGTAAAAAATGCGCAGGCTTACGTAAGGTATGAGAAATAATTTTAAAGTCTGGTAGTTCTTCTGCTGTTTCGGGTTTACCGTATTGAGCAACAAATTCTTTTGAGGCACAGAGTATGTTGTTCACTGCATGCATTTTACGGTATTTCAAGTGCTCTGTTACAGGAGGAATCAAAGGAAAACCCACCATAATATCAATATCTGGTCGCGCTAAAGCATCATCTTCTTCTGAAAAAATCACGTCCAGTTCCAACATGGGAAATGCAGACATAAAATGTTCTAAATGATTCAACACCCAGTCTTTGGCGGTAATTGTAGAGACTAATATTTTTAGCTCTCCTTGAGGGAGATTTCGGTTGGACTCAATAAATTGATTTACTGAATCAATCTGGTGTTCTATATTTTTGCATTTTTGATAAAACAAACTGCCAAATTCTGTTAATTGGACCGTACGAGTATTTCTGAGAAACAGCTGCTCGCCAATGGCCTGTTCCAGGTTTTTCACATGTTTACTTACTGCTGTTGGAGTTAAATGCAGGCTTTGGGCTGCTGATGAAAAACTGGATAATTCCGCAACGCGGATAAAACAAAGTACCTGGGCGCGATTATAAAAATGCATAAGGCTCCTTAATTATAAACTTATAGTTCATAGTATATGAATTTTATTTCGATTCACAACTTTTGGGGATGATTGTACACTTGCTTATAAGTAATCAAAAAGGAACACATTATGAACATTCGTACTGTAACTTATGAATATCATCACACAGGCATACCTACTAACGACGTGAAAGAAGGAGAAAAATACAGTTCTACTTTTAAAATGTATACCAGTGGTGGGCAGGACAGTGAATTTAGAGTTCAGTACCACCGTTTTGAGGAGGATTGTCCTTTGCATCCACTGATAAAGACAAGACCTCACATAGCTTTTAAGGTAAATGATTTGGAGTTGGCAATTAAAGGGAAAGAAGTCATTTTAGAACCCTATGAGCCCTTTTGCGGCTTTAAGGTGGCTATGATTGCTGAGGATGGGGTACCTATTGAATTTATCGAGACTGCCTTAAGTGAAGAAGAAATATGGTACGGCAGGCATGATAACTCAGTTATCTATCTTGAAAATAATGAATAAATTACGGATGAATTTCGAGGTAATTAGCAATTCATCCCCAATATCCAGATACCGTGCTTTTGCACGGTATCTCATTAACATCCAAATCAATTAAAACTTCCTACTAAAGCCTGTGTGATTAAGGCCCATCCATCGATCAGCACGAAGAGTAAAATTTTGACCGGTAATGAAATGCTGGTGGGGGGCATCATCATCATTCCCATAGTCATCAAGATACCAGACACTATCAGATCAACAAGTAAAAACGGTAAGAAAATCATAAAGCCGATTTGAAAGGCGGTTTGTAATTCGCTTAATAAAAATGCCGGGACTAGTTGGTACAATTTTATGTCAGCAGCTGAGTTGGGTAGTGGTTCTTTTGCCAGTTGGAGAATAACCTGCAAATCTTTTTCTCTGGTTTGTTTTATCATAAATTGTTTCAGAGGGACTGTTGCTTTATCAATAGCCGCTTCTGTTGTAATTTGATGTGCCTCATAAGGTTGATAGGCATCTGTATAGATGGTTTTAGCTACAGGCATCATGGTAAATAATGTGAGAAATAAGGAGAGGCTGATAATCACCGTGTTTGGGGGCGTTTGTTGTAATCCCAGAGCGGTTCGCAACATGGATAAAACGACAACAATACGAGTAAAAGACGAGAGCATAATTAAAATACTAGGAGCAAGGCTCAGCACCGTAAGCAAGGCAAAAGCTTGAAGGGCTGGTGAGACATTATCCTGATCCAATTGAATAAAGCCAAAATTGCTTCCTGCTGCATGATGCGACATGGGTAAGAAGAGTAGTAATAGGCCAAGAATAATGGAATATATCCTGCTTAAAGCGAACCGTTGACGTTCACCTGATAGAATCGTCGAGGCCCATGATGTAACATGGGCTACTCTAGGATTCATGAGATAATCCAGTCTGATGTAGAGGGTGAATGGCCAAAGCATTTTGATTATCCGCCAATAGAAATTGCTTCCCTTGATAGTGAATAACGTATACTTTGGTTTTATGATGAATGCTTATTCGCTCAATTACCTTACATTTTTGCTCAGTAGCCCCCGTCCTTTTAGAGTATTTAGCAAGAACAATTATAGATATTAATAATAAAATGAGAACCAATCCATAAGAATACCAATGTGGATTGGAGATCAGTTCTTTTTTAAATACTAAATCTTCTTTTGCAAATAAAGGATTTACCCATAATGCCAACATAAAAAAAATAAATCGGTACATCAACAAGAAACCTCTGTAATCTGAATGGCGAAATGCTCTTCATAACTCATCAGTTCACCTTTAGCGATCACTTTGTCATTCAATACGAGCTCCACCGGTTCATTGGTTTTTTGATTAAGATGCAGTGCCTGTCCTGATTTAAGCTCTCTTAACTCAGCAATGGTCATACTCAAAGTGCCTATGCGTATGCTGCATTCGACTTCAATAGCACCGACAAGATTTAAATAATTATGATTAATCAGTTGTTCTTCTTGTTGTTCATGTTGTTCTGCAAGGAGTATTTTTTTTACAACAGTATTCATGGAAACCTCTTTAAAATTATGGATTTATATTGAGATGACTGACCCAGTTCGGCCTGCGCAATTACCTCGTCTTGTTGTTTTAAACATAATGGTGAATTAATTGGATGATCTGTTGCTATGACATCTCCTGCTTTTAGTGAAACTAATTGTTGCAAGGGCAGAGTGATTGAGCCCAGTTCCAAACTTAAGGACAAACGATGTTTTGCTACAGCATCATCCAGGCTTTTTAAATCATTGGGGCAGGTGTGAGAGTGGGGGAGATTTTGGTAGACCCAATCTGGATGGAGAACAATCGTAGCATGATCTGTAAGGGTATGCAGGGAGAGGAGCAGGCTTGTTGAGCCACGATAGAACCAATCCTGAGTTGAGCGTGATTCCGTTGCTATAGTAGCGTGTTCTGTTTTAAGTATCAGATTCAATAATATTAAAATCAATTCTTGGCTTACTGCATTTAAGCATGGCTTATTTATGCCAAACAAAGCCTGATTAATTACTTCTATATAATTTTTATTGATACTGGCCAGTGGTGTATCATCCAAACTAACTAGATACTGCTCTTCGGGAAAGTACTCTTTGGGAGGCAAATTCAACTCCATAGTTAATGGAGTTAAAGAGTAGGTGCTATTCCAATAATCCAACAGTTCCTGAATAGGTAGAGACAGTTGTTTCAGCTCATGTGAATTTATTAATCTATAAGGCTTCATTATCTTGACTCCAACTCTTCTAATAATTGTTTGTCAATATCCATTATTTGAGAACAAGCCTGAAACATGCGTTGCAAAATGACGATGTTGGCAAACTCAGTAGTTGAGTCTACATTTGAGGATTCCAGTTGTTTGGATTTGATACTGCCAAACCCATCTTTATTGGCACGACCAATGTGTCTTCCTTTATCACTTTTAGCCCGAAATAAACTGTCATGATTCTGGACCAAGGTATGTTCCATCTCATCAAAACGAGCAAGACCCACATGAATGCCAGTAATGGCCTGGCCATTATCATAGTTATAGGAAATTTGTCCGTTCTCATCGAATGAAAAGCTGATTTGTTTCCCTTCGCCATAGCCATCATTTTGTTTTACTTCTATCTTGGTTCCTTCTGGATTTAGTTTGGATTCTTTCAGCTGCACTGAGCTGTCAGCCCCTTCTTTATAGTTGCCGAACTGGAATTTTACCTCTTGATTACCATTTAATTTAAGTTTGATAGCACAATTCTCAATCTTGGCTCCTTTATCAATGCCGTTAAAAATAATTTGTTGCTTTTGGGGTAAATCAATCGGAACACCATCATAGAGTACCTTAATTAAATCCCAACTATCACCGTTATCGTTGATATTGGTACTATCATTATTAACCACTACTCGCGTTGATTCAAATTCCATGCTTATTTCATGCGCTCTTCCCTGGGCATCATACACTTTAGCCACAGAAAAGGTTATGTTCTGATATTTGTTTTTCATCGGGGTAGGGTCTTTTTGTTGGTCATCTGTTTTTTCTTTAAGAATGAATTGACCCTTTAGAAAAATTTCGTGACTGGCTTTGCCTTGAGAGGTTTTAGGCCCTTTTTCATGGATAGCTACCAAATTGCCGGCTTCATTATATCCTTGTACTTCTCCACCACTATGCCTGTCGATTAGTATCCCATCAGCATTAAAACCAAACTGGCCATCTCGGGTATATTGTAATTCACCAGTTTTTAGGCGGATGACAAAAAAACCTTGCCCCACAATAGCTAAATCAGAGGGGCTGCTGGTCTCTAGGTATTTTCCTTCGCTGAAATTAGTACTGCTGCCGCCAATACAGACGCCTGCTCCCAAACTGTCTTCTCCATTGCTGTTGCCTAAAGAGGAGTAAAAGACATCGGTGCGTTTAAATCCCGGACTTTGCATGTTGGCAACATTATTTGAAGTATTTTGTAAACCATAACTGGCTGCAATCATTCCTGATAAACTGGTGTAATAGGTGTTCGTCATTTTTTAACCCCTTACTTCTCTAATATCGAGCAACGATACCTTAGGGATTTCTCCATTATTCATAGTCACTGAAATTTTGGGCGGCTCATTGTCATAAAACTCTATTTTTGAGACCACGCCTTCACCCTCAATATTTTTTACGCGAACCTTTTTACCTAACAACGCAAGGCTTTGGTTCCCACTGGTCATGCCCAGTAGTCGCGTTAAATATTCATTGGTTGTTCGCGCTTCCTGGAGGGATGAAAACTGGGCCATCTGAGCCATAAACTCACGGTTATCCACGGGTTTTAAAGGATCTTGATAGGTTAGTTCCTGCATGAATAATTTGAGATAATCTGCCTGGTTTACTCCTGCGCTACCCACGGGGTCAGTCATTTTTTTACTCCATTAATAATTAGCTGCTTTAAAGACAAGCCTTTATGCTTCAGGTTGAGATGGATCATTTCTCTGAGTTCCTGTTCTTCAAGGCGATTTAATTCTTGTGTATTGAGTGATAATTCCACTTCATCGTTTTCAATGAACAGATGATGATTTTTAACTATTGTTTGCGAGATTCTGGATTGAATAGCATGTGCTTCTATTGTTTTAAGCGATTCTACGGTTTGAGGTTGTGCTTGGGATGTCATCATAGCGATTGATTGCTGATCTTGTTCTTTAATGTGTGATGAATAATCTTCTGGCCGGGAAAGTAAACAGTTCTCTACCTTATTAGTCAGAGCAGATGCTTCATCAGTAGTGATTACTAATAATTGATTCTCATCAGAATGGGGGAACAACAGATGACTATCGCAGACAAGTGTATCTTTGGCGAACGGTGATTTCTGAGGCTTAGCTTCTAAAATATGCTGTTCAAATCTCAAGCTGGATTTTTGTAATTGTCCTTGATGCTGCCAATAATATTCATCCCCAGTATTTGATCCTGAAGGAGTATGTATCAAGTGCTCAAATTCTGTTTCATCCCTTTGATTATTTGAATAACCAGTTAAGTTCTGGGTGCTAAAGGGCAAGTTCCCTTGCTCATTTATTTTCATTGGCTCTTCCTGTTTTGTAATACCCATTCATCAAGCGCTTGTTCCTGTATCTTGAGTAATTGTTCTTTATGGGTTTGTTGCTCGCGTTCTATATATTGTTCCAGCATTTTTAGTTCGATTTTTATGCGTTGCAGTTTGCCTGTTAATTTCGCGATTAATTCTTGGTGGTTTTTTAAAATGATCAGTAATTCATCTTTCCTGTCTTGTTGCTGAGTCAGGAAATTCAGTTTATTGATTTCTAATTCGGGATTAATAATGAGCGGAGAAATGTAATATTGTTCTATATTTTGCTCCAGCTCTTTTATCTCTTTCATGACGATAAGGGATTCTTGTTCAGCAGCTTGTAAATGGGTTGCAAGTTCGTTATTTTGCCAGGTTAATCGAGTCATTAATGCGCTAAGCGATTGATTCATTCTAGAATTTCCTTAAAACTATGGATGAGCTCAGTAAAAGATAACGGCTCCGTTGTATCTTGGGTTAATAGCTGATTTATCGAGCTGATACGATTCACTGCATGATCTAGCTGAGCATTGTTTCCAGATTTATATGCCCCAACTTCAATCAAATCTTTGTTTTGCTGATAGATGCTCAGGATTGAAATAATGTGTTGTACGGTTTTTTGTTCTTCTTTTGAGAGTAGCTGTTGCGATAATCGTGAAACACTATGCAAGACAGAGATGGCGGGATAATGCCCACGCTGCGCCAGCTCTCTTTTTAAAACAATATGACCATCCAATAAGGCACGCATATGATCGGCAAGTGGTTCATTAAAATCATCTCCTTCAACCAATACCGTATAAATTGAGCTGATACTGCCTGCGTGTTTAAAATTTCCAGTACGCTCAATAATTCCTGGTAGGAGAGCGAATACACTGGGCGTGTATCCTCGGGCTGTTGGAGGTTCTCCCAGACTTAAACCAATTTCTCTTTGTGCCATGGCAAAACGGGTAATCGAGTCCATAAATAACATGACATTGTTTCCTTGCTGGCAAAAATATTCAGCAAGAGTGGTCGCGGTATAGGCCGCTTGCCTGCGCATTAATGCAGACTCATCACTGCAGGCAACCACGATTATTGATTTATCAAGTGTGGTTTGGTTTAAATGATTACTGATAAATTCATTGACTTCGCGCCCTCGTTCCCCAATTAAGGCAATAATATTAATATCGCTGTCGATGCGTTGCACTATGTTAGACAGCAATGTAGTTTTACCGACACCACTACCTGAAAAAATACCTATCCTTTGACCTTTACCAAAAGGTAACAGGCTGTCTATAGCATGAATTCCTGTATGCAGTCGTTCTGTAATCGATTCTCGTTTGAATGGATTTATTTTCTGATTTTTAGTTTGAATCGCTTCTTTATTCATAGAAACACTTGGCTTATCGATGGGGTTGGCAAATGCATCTACGGTGTGCCCGAGAAGGGCAGGGGAAACATTTATAGTCAATGGGTGGCCTGTTGCCCTTACTTTGTAACCCATACGAATTGAAATCGTATCATAAGGCATGAGATAGACCTTTCCATCAGCAAAGCCTATTACTTCGGCTTTTCCTAGAATTTTTTG
>NZ_CALMPD010000236.1 GCF_937871865.1 uncultured Legionella sp. | reverse complement strand
TGAGCTTTTTCAGAGCCATTGCTAATAATCAATTTATCGTGTGTTGGCTATATTCTTTCCAGGTTATGGGGTATGGACACCGCGGTCGATGCCGCGGTGATTCGTATTTTAGAACTAATGTTCCATTGCTTTGGAAATGCTTGATAGCAAGGCCGGGAGCTGTGTTGAAAGCAATTCGTAGTGTTTAAGTTCGTTTAGGTTAATTTGCTATACTTAATGTATGCGTGGTTCTGTGAATTATGTTGTCTTTGTGAACCAAGTGAAGCAATTTTGTGTTGTGTTGGTGTAGCCTCGAGCAGGATTGTTTCGCAATGAGGTGTTTTTATGCAATCAATAAATTTGGTTCATGGGCCTAATCTCATCAGTTTTTAAATATGGATATTTAAAATGCATCAAAATAATGTTCATATAGGCACTTCTGGCTGGAGCTACGATGGGTGGTTAGGTAATTTTTATCCGGAAAAAATAAAATCGACTCTTATTTTGCCTTTTTATACTAAAACTTTTGATAGCGTTGAATTGAATAATAGCTTCTATCAAATACCTAAAGAAAAAAACATTAAGAATTGGGTGGAATCAACTCCTTCTGATTTTATGTTTTCCTGTAAAGCAAATCGATACATCACTCATTATAAAAAATTGGAAGATGTGAAAGAGACTGTTGACAAATTAATTAATGCGTTTAGTCATTTTGAAGAAAAATTAGGGCCAATTTTATTTCAATTTCCTCCTTATTGGCCTGTAGATCTTCCTTGTTTACAAAAATTCATCACAGAATTGCCTCAAAAATACCTTTATACCTTTGAATTTCGGCATAAAAGCTGGTTTTGTGAGGAGTTGTATGAATTACTCCATGCACACCAAATGGCTCTTTGTTTTTATGATCATAAAGCCTACCAATCTCCTGAGATTGTCACTAGTCAATTTATCTATATGCGTATGCATGGCCCAAATGAAAATGCCTACCAGGGAGCATATGAAGAAGAAACATTGTCACAATATGCGCAACAATTTATTAATTGGCAAAAAGAAGGTAAAGCAATTTATTGTTATTTTGATAATGATGAAAAAGCTAATGCTCCTAAAGATGCTTTGCGACTTAAAGAGATGATTTTGGGCAAGCTTAAAGAAAATTAGTCATTCTGAAAGTACGCCTTTTTGATAGAATACTTGTAGGACTTATGTTTGTTGAGTTACTTACTCTGTTTATTTGTTTTGTACCGTCTGTTCGAGTTTTTCTAAATTTTTAGCGTCGTTTCCAAAGGGAGTTATAAAGGGAACTGGTATTGATTGTGACTCTGCGGATAAATTGTATTTAACAAAGGTGGCTAGCGTACCAGACGGGCCTACATCAATGTATATGGCAGGTTCTTTTTTTTCGAGTTCCTGAATTGTTTTTTGAAATAAAATAGGTTGCCGTGCAAGCTCCCAAAAATGCTCGTGAGTGAACGAAGCGCTACTCCGTGCATTCTTACAGGAAGTGAATTCTATTTTTGGTGGTTGAATATTTAAATCTTTAATACGTTCTAAAAAGGGCGCTTTGGCCAAATCGATTAGGGTCGAATGAAATGCATGCGACACGGGCAATAATAGAAAAGTAATGCTTTGTTGGCTCAAATGTTTTTGTATCAACTGTAGATTTTCATTTGTTCCTGCTACTACAAAATGGGAATCAAAGTTAACAGAGGCTAATTCAGAGTGCTCATGGAGGAAGGATTCTTGGTGATAAAGTTCCGAGGCATGAATAATAGCGAGCATACCGCCAGAAGGGCATTGTGCGAAGGTTTGCGCTTGCTTAACCACTGCGAATAAAGCGGATTCCAAGCTTAAAACTCCAGCTGCAACCGCGGCAGCGAATTCACCTAAACTGGCTCCAAGTACTTTATCAGGGTGGATGTCTTTGGCGAGCAATACTTCAGTTAGAGCATATTCGATCATGAAAACAGCCGGGTGACTCCACTGTGTTTGAGTAAATGGAGTGCTCTTGTTTTTTGGGTCATTATAAAGATGTTTTACAATAGAATCATCAGTCATTTCTTGATAAATAAGATCGGTTTTTTCCAGCGCATTTTTGAACACGGGATTTTCTGCGAATAAACTTTGCCCCATGTGATAATATTGGGAGCCTTGTCCCGAGTACATAAATACGATGGGTAAATTCATTGCTCTCTCTGGATCCGGGTAATCAAGCCAGTTAATACTTTACCTGGGCCTACCTCGACGAATTCGGTTGTTCCTTGTTGTAACAAATATTCTATGGTTTGTGTCCATAAGACGGGATGGGTTATCTGTTGAACCAGATTCGATGCAATTTTATCTGCTTCATAAGGTTTGGCATTTATGTTGGCAA
>NZ_CALMPD010000235.1 GCF_937871865.1 uncultured Legionella sp. | reverse complement strand
ATGAATACGTCATAAATAAATGATTATAATCAATTTATTATCCGTTGGCTATAATTGATGCAAAAGCCAATCCATACATGAAATACAGACTGGAAAAAGTAAACGACATATTTGAGTTTCTTTTCGTATTAATGACCCTGGGCTCGGAGGAAAATATAAAGGCGACTTACATTTATGGTAAACCTGCCTATATTAATGAACATTAGATTCGGTATCGTAGCCCGCATAAACAATAGCGTATGCGGGAACGAATAGCTCTACTCGGTTACATCCCGTATTACGCTATGCTACAACAGGCTTAGCATAATGCCCTATAACTCTTATGTCGTTATTCTGGAACTGAGCGTTCTTCATCCAGGAATCGTACTTGCCCGGTTTTTATATCATGAATTCCGGCGATAATCCCTATCTGCTTATTTTTAACCAATTCTTGTAAA
Source organism: uncultured Legionella sp. (assembly GCF_937871865.1). GTDB lineage: Bacteria > Pseudomonadota > Gammaproteobacteria > Legionellales > Legionellaceae > Legionella. The sequence goes on along the minus strand of NZ_CALMPD010000235.1, from coordinate 2,010 downwards.
ATAGGACTTTTTGCCTGTATCTCTCTGACAACCTGCAAAGCATTTGCTTCAGCAATAGCATCAACCAGTTTTAAATCACTGCAGTTTTTGTTATCTAATTGGTGCATAGTCGGTTTAACTACCGGTTGTATTTTATCCAGAACATCGGTCAAATGCCCTAATTTTACGTCACTACAGGCCCCTGCAACAGCACCACAAGAGGTATGAGCTAATACAACTATCAAGCGCGAGCCAACTACTTTGGTAGCAAATTCCATACTTCCCAAAATATCTTCATTCAAAATATTGCCCGCTACACGTAGAGTGAATAAATCAGCTAGACCTTGATCAAAAAATAACTCAGGGACACTGCGTGAATCCATGCAATTAAGTACTACTGCAAAGGGATATTGTCCGTAAGAAGACATTTTTGCTTGCTTTAAATAGTCTCGTGAAATTTGATTATTGGATAAAAAGCGTTGATTTCCTTCTTTCAAGCGCACTAATGCCTGTTTAGGAGTCATCTGCTGTTGCTTCTCTTGACTAATGGTTTTACCCAATAATAAAGAGGCATCCGGAGACGATGCATGTGCCAAATCATTGGGTATCCATATAACACTACACGCCAAAACCATTAATTTTAATATAGAATGATACATTCATAACCTCCCTTTTATTTGATTTATTTATCATATCCTTAAGTAGCATCTTTTTGCAAAGACCAACAGTGACAATTATTTCCTCTCAAGTGCTTGCTACTTTAAACTATAATTAGATATATCAAGATGAAACTTATTCTCATGCCATTCAGCGAGGTTCATATGAACAGGGAAATAGAAGTTGAAGAAATTTACATGATGAATGTTAATAAGCAGACAAAATGCAAATTATTAAATGACTTTCTCCTGGATTGTTTTAATGAAATGGAAGCAGTTGATCAAAACATGCGTCCGGAAGTCTTTCATAATCTATCTGAAGCATATCAAACCGCTAAAAACTATCTTAGGGTATTGGAAGAATCTTCTTGAACAAAAATACGCTCAGAATTACCAGCTAATAAAACTATGCGCATAATCTCTCGACTTAAACCATTTTCAGGAAAGAATGACAGAGAGTGCGGTGCAGTTCCAGAGAGTTAAATCCAATAATCTCACGTCCTATTGTGCGTCGAGATATTTCAAGTTACAGTCAACATTCATAAAAAAAATGGAGTATACATGTTAAGGAAAACCCAACTCTTATCTACTGGATTGGTACTATTAACAGCTTCAACAGTAAATGCAGGATTTTATTCTGGTTTAGGTTTAGGCTCTGATACGGTTGATTTAAATGTCAGATCACGTATTTATGAAGAACTTCCAGGGCACCCATCAAGCTTTGATGTTATAAATAAAAGCCATTTATCAGCTACAGGAGTTTTTGGAACGCTCTTTGCCGGGTACGGCACTCTGGTTCATGATAACTATTATTTAGCTGGTGAAGCAAATTTAAACATCAGCACAACCCAATCCAGAAGCTATAATCATGAATACTACCATCAGTCATTCGCTGATACAGTAATCAAAATAAAAAACAGTATCGGCCTTAGTATACTTCCTGGCTATCAATTCACATCGAACACACTGTTTTATGGTCGTCTTGGCATTACTAACAGCACCTTTAAAGAAAATACCACTGACATTTCCTTATTTAATTACACCACGAAAAAAACAGGGTTCCGCTATGGCCTGGGAGTAAAACAAAATATAACCAATCGTCTGGCCTTAAGAATGGATTACAGCCGCATTGACTATGCATCAATCAACACCGGCACTTTTGATCCTGTAGGCAAAGTCCGTAAAACGACACAAATGACCGCAAGCCAACAACTAGTTGAGTTTGGTCTGGTGGTTAATTTCGCTTAATCACTCAAACGATCCCGCGTACAAAACGCGGGACACAAAAGAGCAGCCTCTGGTTTCTGCGAACAGATTTTGTGTATAGCCAACACACGATAAATTGATTATTAGCAATGGCTCTGAAAAAGCTCAT
>NZ_CALMPD010000234.1 GCF_937871865.1 uncultured Legionella sp. | reverse complement strand
ATCAGTAGACTTTAAAATTACAGGACAAAACTATTTTATATAACAAGGATGTTATTCTATGTTCAATAAATCCATTAAAGAAAGGCTATTTCCCACGGTATATACTATTTTATCTACATCAATAATTCCATGCGATTTAAGTATTTTGGATCGCTCTTTATACACTCTTTTGCAGCAAATTGTGCGTTTAGTGAAACATAAATACGACATCAATGATGATTATAACAACGAACGTGTTAGAGCGCGATTTGCTAGTTCAGATTATACTAAGGCAAAAATTATTTTGTTAAATGATTTACAAGATTGTGGTGGTTCAAATTCAGATAAATCGTATAAAGCGCTTCTCTGTACACGACAAAAATCTAATTCAGTTGTAACTCGTTGAAAATCCAATATAATCTCACGCGTCGAAACGGAGGTTATATTATATGGATCATATCAACGAGTTAATCGGTATTCTAAATTCAAATTTTAATTGGAACAAGGCTCGTGTTACATGTTTTGCAAAGATGTTGTTAGCCTTATTGGTTACAAGGACTGTTAATTTGAACAAAATAGCGTGTTCAATGAGCAGTCCAGCGGATAAAACATCACGATATAGGCGTCTTCAGCGGTTTTTTGCTGAAGTTACAATCGATTTTGAAATGATTGCCGGGTTTCTTTTTCAATTGTTTTTTGTGACAAATGGCAGTTGGTATTTAACGATGGATCGCACCAACTGGAAATGGGGTAAGGCAGACATCAATATTTTAACACTAGGAATCGCATTTAAGGGTATTGCCATTCCGATTTACTGGGAGCTGCTTGATAAAAGAGGCAACTCTGATACACAAGAGCGCATTGCATTAATCCAGAAGTTTATTGATCGCTTTGGAAAGTCATGCATAGCAGGTCTTTTAGCCGATCGAGAATTTATTGGTCAAGAGTGGTTGGGATGGCTGATTAACGAGAAAATCCTCTTTTGGATTCGCATCAAAGATAACTTGCTTACAACCGACTCTCGTGGTCGCCCATGTAAAGTAAAAGCATTATTTCGCCAATTACCGCTTAATCATGAGCTCTCATTATATGGCAAGAGAAACATACTTGGACATGCTCTCTATGTCGCTGGAATGAGGCTGGTTGATGGTGACTATCTAATAATTGTTACTCCGGATTACCCTGGTTCAGCCATTGGGATATATGCACATCGATGGGAGATTGAAACACTGTTTTCATGTCTCAAAGGGCGTGGTTTCAATTTTGAGGACACGCACATGGTTGCGCTTTCGAAGATTAAAAAATTGATGGCTCTATTAGCGATTGCTTTTTGTTGGGCGCATAAAACAGGCGAGTGGTATCATGAGATAAAGCCTATTAAAATCAAATCACATCGCAGGCCAGCTGTAAGTTTATTCAGATATGGGCTGGATTATATTGTCGATATTTTAATGAATCTGTTTTATAAAAATCATTTGTTCTCAGAGTGTTTGAATAAAATCAAGCCACCCCAATTTGATTATACATTACATGGAACGGGCGTATGAAAAATTGTCGTGTACAGAGAATAATTTTAATTCCATTTGACCTATGAGCCGAATAAGTCTATCATTTGGCTCATATAGTGAGCC
>NZ_CALMPD010000233.1 GCF_937871865.1 uncultured Legionella sp. | reverse complement strand
TGATTGCCAGAGCTTCTGCTGCCAGCATGCCCATCGGTATGGTTCTGCAGTTGCCTGTAATGACATCCTTTAGTTGGGTCGTATTGATATCGTATTGACTTGTCAGAGTCCGACGTATGTCTCCATCCGTATAAACTCCCACCAAATACCCATGACTGTTTACCACACAGGTCATACCAAGCTTTTTCTCTGTAACTTCGATTAATGCTTCACTAATGGTTGCTTTTTCACTAGTTAAGGGTAGGTTGCTTTCTTTATGACACAGGTCATCAATTCGAAGCAGGAGTTTTTTGCCTAAGGTACCGCCAGGGTGCGACAGAGCGAAATCTTCAGCGCTGAAGCCTCTTGCCTGAAGTAGGGCTACTGCCAATGCATCCCCCATTACTAGAGAAACGGTAGTGCTGGTTGTTGGAGCAAGACCTAAGGGGCAAGCTTCACTTTTGATGCTGACATCAAGAGTGACGTCGGCAGATTTAGCCAGTATGGATTCTGTATTTCCTGTTAAGGTTATTAAAGGAACTTCCAGACGTTTTAACAAGGGTAAAATGGTAACTATTTCATGAGTATTACCAGAGTGCGAAATTGCAACGACAATATCTTGCCGTGTAATCATTCCTAAATCACCATGACTTGCCTCACCGGGGTGCATAAAAAATGCGGGACTGCCTGTACTTGAAAATGTTGCTGCCAGTTTATTAGCGATATGCCCTGATTTTCCCATTCCAGTGACTACTATACGGCCTTTACAAGCAAGCAATAATTGACATGCCTTTTCAAATCGGGCATCTATTCGTTGAGTTAATTCAAAGACAGCTTGTGCTTCAGTTTCTATAACTGCTAGTCCAAGTGTGCAAAAATTCATAGGCAAATTGTATTATTTTCTGTGTATTTTTCATTCTAACACAATGTTTTTGGATGATGTAACCCTAATTTTTTTTATAAACAAATTTTTTTTAATTCAAACGCAATTAAAAACCACATTTTTCCGTGAACCAGTATATACTTCTACTTCAGACTAAAATTGGAAATGAGAGCATGCCTGAAAATTGGGTTGAAATTAATAATCTGACCTTTACCCGGGATAACCGCTACATTTTTGATGGCATTGATATGGTAGTAAAGCAAGGCAAAATCACTGCAATCATGGGGCCTAGTGGTTCTGGAAAAACAACATTATTAAGGTTGATTGGCGCCCAACTGACGCCTGATAGCGGTGAAATTGTCGTGCATGGTCAAAACATCCATCGCCTTTCTCGTAAAACATTATATGAAGCACGACGAGGCATGGGCCTGCTTTTTCAAAGCAGTGCTTTGTTTACTCATTTGTCCGTATTCGAAAATGTTGCGTTCCCGTTGCGAGAACATACTCAATTAAATGCATCGATGTTGCGTGATATAGTCTTAATGAAACTTGAAGCCGTTGGCTTACGTGGCGCCGCGGATTTAATGCCTGCTCAGTTATCCGGTGGGATGGCCAGACGAGTTGCTTTGGCACGTACCATAGCACTTGATCCCGATTTAATGATGTATGACGAGCCTTTTACCGGGCAGGATCCTATTTCAATGGGCGTTTTGGTGCGCTTGATTAAACGCCTTAATCAATTGCTGCATACCACTACCATCATTGTGTCTCATGATGTTGAAGAAACCTGTTCGATCGCCGATTATATTTATTTGATATCCGGTGGTAAAATTATAGGGCAGGGAACTCCTGACGAATTAATCAAATCCTCAGAGCCTCAGGTGAGACAATTTATGCATGGCGAAGCGGATGGAGTGGTTCCATTCCATTATCCAGCCAGACCTTATACAGAGGAGCTATTAGATGCTTGATTCTATCGCGCGTCTTGGTAATCGTGGTGTACAGATAATACAAAATATTGGTACTTCAGGTTTATTCTTATTTACCATGCTGTTCAGAAAGCCTAATATACCCAAGTTATGGCCTTTATTGCGACACCAACTCTATTTTGTTGGGGTGTTGTCTTGTTTGATCATTGTTGTGTCTGCGCTGTTTATTGGGATGGTTGTGGGATTACAAGGTTATAATACCTTACAAAAATTTGGTGCTGCGAGCCAGCTGGGACAATTGCTCGCCTTAAGTATTGCAAGAGAGTTAGGCCCTGTTGTTAGCGCTTTATTGTTTGCCGGAAGAGCAGGCTCGGCATTAACTGCAGAAATTGGGCTAATGAAAGCGACAGAGCAATTATCCAGTATGGATATGATGGGTGTTGATCCATTAGGCAGAGTGATTTATCCCCGTTTTATGGCAGGATTTATCGCTTTACCGGTACTTGCATTAATTTTTTCCGCTGTAGCTATTTATGGTGGATATTTTATTGGAGTACATTGGTTAGGAGTAGACGCAGGTAGTTTCTGGTCAAATATGCAGGCAGCAGTTAATTTTCGCACTGATGTATTTAGTGGAATTCTTAAAAGTTTGGTTTTTGCGTTTGTTGTAACCTGGATTGCGGTATTCCAGGGTTTTGAGTGTGTGCCAACAGCGGAGGGCATTAGTCAGGCGACGACTAAGACAGTAGTTTATTCATCGCTTGCTGTATTAGGGCTCGATTTTTTGTTGACTGCAATGATGATTGGAGATTGGTAAATGAATAAGCAACGTTATATTGACATAAGCGTAGGCATTTTTATGTTGCTTGGCCTGGTCGCGTTACTGGTGATGGTCATGAAAGTAAGTGGTTTTAGTAATTACAGTTCACGTAAAGGCTATGAAATAACTGCAGATTTTACAGATATTGGTGGGTTGAAAGTGCGAGCACCAGTTACTGTTGCAGGTGTTAGAATTGGTGAGGTAAGTAAAATTGAATTGCAACCTGGTGAGTTGAATGCCAGAGTGACAATGATGTTAAGAAGTGACAAGAAAATACCTTATGAAGATTCATCTGCACGAATTTTGACCGAAGGCTTGCTTGGTTCTAATTATATTAGTATTGTTCCCGGTTTTGATGATGAAGAGAGTACGTCTCATCCTTATTTACGACAAGGGGATGTGATTGCAAAAACTCAGGAAGCGATTATTCTTGAGAATCTTATAGGCCAATTATTATTTAATATTAAGAAATAGGTGAACCATGAGAGTATTGAAAACAATTTTACTAGTCGCCAGTATGTCTTTTTCACAAATGATAGTAGCGCAAACTTCTCCTGTACCTATGCTTGAGCATGCTGCTAATGATATTATTGCAACTCTCAAGGAAAACAAATCCAGTTTGAAAAGTAATCCTTCGATTATTTACAAGGCTGTAGAAACTTATCTGTTACCTAATGTTGATGTCGCCGGAATGTCTCGGTCGGTTTTAGGCCGTCAGGCATGGAGTAAAGCCAGTGCAGCTGAACGTAGCCAGTTTTCACAAGCATTTACACGACTGGTTATCCGTACTTATTCCAGTCCTCTGACCCAATACTCTGATGAAACTGTTCAGTTTTTACCTTTACGAGGCTCATTGGATAGTCGGTTTATCAGAGTAAATAGTGTTATTGTTCGTTCAAAAGGGCAAAATATTCCCTTAAGTTATAGTTTGGTTGCGAAGAATGGGCAATGGAAAATTTATGATATAAGTGTTGAAGGCGTGAGTCTGTTACAGAGTTTCAGATCTCAATTTGCTCAAGCACTTCAGCATTCAAGCATTACTGAAGTAATTAAAGAAATGCAGAAGAAACAAGCTCAAAAGGCTGCATGATGGAAGACCAAATTAATTTTAAACCAGGCCCTGAGCTGACATTCAAATCGGTAGTATCTGTCCGTGCCAAGTTGTTTAAAGCACTGGCAGAGGGAAAAGACAATCGATTTTGCCTCGATTTGAGTGAGGTAGCACACTGTGATAGCGCAGGCCTGGCATTATTAATTGAAGCAAGAAAATTATGTAAACACAGTAACAAGATTTTTGATGTGATAGGGATATCTCCAGAAACTCAGGCTTTGGCCGAATTTTGTGGAGTAAAGAGTATTTTAGAAACTGTGTGATTTGATAGGTAGTACT
>NZ_CALMPD010000232.1 GCF_937871865.1 uncultured Legionella sp. | reverse complement strand
GAACGCATCATTTTTCTGGTTACCAAGTGGCCCTTCCCGGTCATGGGGAGTTCGTGGATACGAACACTTGGGCGGTAGTTGACTTCAATAACTACTCCGTTGGACTGGCTTATCGGGATAGTGATGTCTGTGCATTCCAGATCAATGCCTGCGAGTCCCAGATTTAATATAGATGCTACCTTGCTCATCAGTTTACGGTTTTCTTTGCATATTTGATTTTCCAGAGATTTATATGTTCCTCCTCGGGTTGCATTCGATGTATAGGCTAAAACTATCTTTTCTCCAGGAGAAGGGACGTATTCTTTACTTATATTGAGCTCTTTTAGCTTTATCGCGCATTCATCGTCAAGGACTATTGGCCCAAGAAAGTCACTAATTGTTTTGCGATGCTTATTTTCCATAACAACAAGTTCTTCAACCGAATGGGTTCCATCACCAAAAACCATTGCAGGAAACCGTTGTACTATGCCTATTACTTTGCGTTTAAAAACTAAGACGCGGTAGGAATTTAGTTTGCCATGAAACTCTTCAATAATTAATTGTTCATAATAATTAAAATAATGATTTAAGAAATGCAGCAGCTCTTGCAGGGTTTGGATATTGCATAACACGTCTTTACCTTGAGCACCGTTTAATAAGGGTTTTATAACCAATGGAAAATTGAGATGGGCGATTAGTTCTGTCGTTTGATTTTGTTGGAATTCTTCCAGGTGAATCGCTACGGCATTAGGAACCGGAATACCTTCTTTTTCCAGCAGTCTGTTAGCGCAAAATTTATCTGCTGCTATATTTGAACTGCTTAAATTATTAAAAGGCGTTTCACTTGCGTGAAAAAGATAGTGGCGAGAACCAAGTTTTATCTCAAAGCCATTTATTTCTGTTATCGATTTTGCCGGGATAAATAAGGCTTTAGCACTGTTATAGTACCGCTCTGCGTTCTTGTCTATGGCATTATCTCTTTCATAATCGAGTCTGATTAAGTTTATAATCCTAACATACTAGTGTCTCGTCGAACACTCAACCAAAAGTTATACTTCTATAATGCTTTCCTGCTATTATGATTATAATCAATATGATGGATAAAACCAGATGAGCGTTCTGAGTGATTGTCTTAGGTGAAAGGGATTGAGTTATGGCCATAGATGACGACTTAAAAATACCTCCCAACGTCAGTAAATACCTTGTCATGACCTTAAACGGCAAAGGTCCTTGCACTACCTTTATTGATGAGTATTCTCGACAATTTATTCACTATGCAGCCCAACAGCAAGCACCAGTGTTAGAACTTGGAACTGGCTATGGTTTCATGACGCTTGAGGTTCTAAAAACTGGTGCACAGGTAATTGCCAATGATCTTGAGCCTCGGCATTTGGAGCTTTTATCGCGAGAAGTCCCTCTTGAACATAAAAATCAACTGATTCTATTACCTGGTGAATTTCCTAAAGATTTATGCTTGCCAGAACGCAGTATTGCAGGTTGTTATGTTGCTCATATGCTCGGTTACTTAAACCCTGAACTTTTCCGGCTTGGTTTAGGGAAGTTATTTTTATGTTTAAAGAGCAATGCAAAACTATTTATTATAACCTCTACTGTATACAAAGGCGTATTCAGGCAGCTGATTGCTCCCTACGAACAAAGGGTCAGGGATGGTGATCCCTGGCCAGGCTATTTTACTGATTTAAAGGCGCTCATTAATCAGCGAGTTCCTGATGCTCTGCTTTTTTTTGATGAACATGTTTTAAGGCGAGAGCTAGAGCGTGCTGGTTTTGTAATTGAAACAATAGAAACTTATGCCAGATTGGATTTACCAAAAAGAGCCCTTTGGGATGGACGAGAAGGTCTTGTTGCCATTGCCAGAAAACCCTAGGGGGGGGCAATTTTATTTCTCGCATACAAGCAAACCAGCCTGAAGCTTGGTTAAGATACGGTGTTGGATTGCTTCACTGAAGCTAATTCTTTTGATTAAGAGTCATGTACTATGAATAAAAATGCGGAACATTATTACCGGAGTGCAATAAATTTATTTTTAAAAGCAGTTCCTGTTGCTGAAATAGATGGTTTTGAATTTTATATTGGTAAGAAAAAATATTTTAACCGCGGAGTAATTAATTGTTTTAATGATCACTGCAGTGTCAGTATTGCTCGTGATAAATTTGCTTCAAACAAAATCCTGGAGCGTGCAGGGCTTCCTGTTCCTAAAGCCACGTTTATCAGCCGTCAATATTTTGAAGAGGGGAGCCTGGAAGAACTCATTTTTGGTTTGACATTTCCCTTAGTGATAAAACCAACTCTTGATGGTCGGCGGGGAAGAGCTGTTTTATGCAATATTCAAACAATGGAACAACTTCGCACTTATTTGGCCGCGTATTTTTTGCATGATGACTACATTTCTATCGAAGAGTTTCACGGCAATCTCAAATCGTACCGGATCTTGATTTTGGGTAACAAATTGCTTGGTGTGGTCGAGCGCTTTCCTGCTCATGTTGTCGGAGATGGCACGCACAATCTTCAGGAACTCATTGATTTGAAAAACCAGGAGCGTCAACAGCTCAGTGATATTCTTGAACCAATAATGTTCGATGATGAATTGTACATTCGCTTGAACGAACTGGGTATTACTCTCGATTACATACCTGCTAAAAATGAGTCGATTACCTTGTGCTATGTTTGTAATAGCTCACGAGGTGGTACATATAAGCCTCTTGGGCAAACAATCTGTAAAGAAAATATTAAGCTCTTGATTAAAGCCGCCAAAGCATTGAAATTAAACCTTGTGGGCTTTGATGTTCAATGCAAAGATATTAACTTACCAATTGAGTCAACAGTAGGGGTTATTATTGAGGCGAATGCTAATCCGAGTGTTCGTATTCATGAACAGGCGACAAATGGCACGCCCCACAATGTGACAAAAGCGATACTTCGTTCTCTGATTTATCGCCATCCTTTTTCCTATCTGTATGGATTGTACAAAAATAAATGCACTTCTTTTTACATCCGAAGCATGATGTTCACCTTAATTCTGGTTTTAGGGACTGCGTTGGCTTATCTGTTGGCTCCTTAACTATTTTGGGCCATGTATATTGTGTTGATGACGAACAGGAGAATCAATAGCAGCAATCCTGATTTGAAATATTTAGAATAACAACTATGCATACAGAGATGATAGAGGTAAGAGAAGGGATGGCGATAAATGAGATGGCGTAACATTTTATTTATTATCTTGGTTTTTACTCCGTGATTTGGAATTTCGTGAAGGGTTGCATCAGCATAAAAATTTGCTTCGATAATAATCCATTTATTGGGTTTAAAAGGAGTATTGATGATGTCTTCACATAATAAATCGAAGCCCACATAATTCAGGCCAATGGCTCTGGCTGCATCACAAACCATTTTTGCGTTGGCCGGGTGAATTTTTTTACCCAAAGAGAATATATCACCGCCCCTGCCGGTATTTACGGTATAACAAAGACGAATTTTGTTGCCTTCAGGTACGATACTTTGCAAGGTTAAACCTTGTTCTTCCAGACAACTTTTATATTCAGTATCATAGCGCAAAGGAGAAATGGTCAGCTCTTTACTCAGGTGAATTCGTTCAACATTCTTTAGTTCTATTAACTCTTCAATAGTGTGTTTTCCATCTCCTATGACAAAGGCCCCTGTTCTAATCAGTACCCCTATAACCTTGTTGTTTAGCACGGTAACACGGTATTCTTTTAATTGAGAGTGGAATTCTTCAATCTGGACGAAGCGATGGTTATTGAAGAGCGTATTAACATACTCAGAAAGCTCAGCTATATTTTTAATATTACATAGCACCCCGAGCCCTCGTACGGAGTTAAGCATCGGTTTGGCTACCAAAGGAAAACGCAAGGGTTCAATCAATTCGCTTAGTGAGTGTTGTTCTAATTTCTTTTTTTCGAACGCGACCGCTTTGGGAACCGGAAAACCCGCTTGATGAAGCAATGTATTGCATGCGTATTTGTGTTTTGCAACGTAAATACTGGCTCCATAATTGATGGGAGAAATGCTAAATACAAAATAATAAGGTTTAGCACCCAGTTCGACTTTCAGTACATCAGCCGTAGGGTAATAGGTATAGGGCAACTGCATTTCTTGCGCACATTTCTTAAATAACGCTACATTTCTATCCATTTTAATGTCTCAATTTAGAATAAGTTTCAAGCGATGTACGAGATAAGCAAACGGATGACGATAAATTAATTGTTTTAATATTTTTGTAGCGATTTGAGCTGTATTAGTCTCATCAGGAGATTCATGATGAGTAATATCTGGAGCAAAATTTGCTTCCAGAACCACCCATTTGGTATGGCTAAACGAGTGATTGATGTCTTCACACATAATATCCAGACCCACTAAATCCAGGCCTGTAATTTTCGCTGCCTGCCGTATAAGGGAGGCGTTTTCTTGATTAATATGTTTATTGATTAGAGTTCGCTTGTCAAGAGCGTGGTTTACTGCGTTCTGAATCTTGATGGTTTTCCCTTTATTGAGGATGCTGTTCAACGTCAGGCCTTGTTCTTTAAGGCAATGGATGCAGTCTTCCTTTATTCCGACAGGTGATTCAGAGTCTTTCTCATTGTATTGTCTAAGTTTGGGCGTTATCAATTGTTCAATGGTTTTTTGACCATCGCCAGTAATGGTTGGTGCTGTAAATTCAATAATATTAATAATTCGGTTTTTTAATAATAACACTTGATACTCTTTTAGATCTGTCTGATATTCTTCAACAAGCAGGTGTACGTATTTGCGAAACATTTGTTCCAGATAATGGCTCAACTCTTCAATGTCTTTAATATTACATAAGACGTCTTTACCATTGCTGGTATTTAACAGAGGCTTGGCTACAACGGGGAATTTAATTCCTGGTATTAATTCAATGAGAGGGTATTTTTTAAAATTGTTTCTATGAATTGCTTTACCATTGGGTACTGGTATACCACTGTCTTGCAGTATGGAGTTTATAGTGCGTTTATTCTTGGTAATGTAAATACTGGATGCATTATTAAGTTGTGTGATACCCCGCACCAACAAGTAGTTTTTTCCGGCAAGAACTATATTTAAGCATTTAATTGCATCTATATAGGTTGCAGGTAATTTTAAGGCAAGGGCGCTCTCATAATAAGTTTTGAGGATTTTATTCAAAATAGCCCCTCCTTGGCAAACCAGTACTTAATTTAACTATAGCTGTATAATTTGATTTAGGTAAGATAAATTAATGATTGAGCAAAACTGTGCTTATTTAGCGGATTTTTGAATAATGATGCACGGTAATTGCAATTCTTACCAGTCTGATACGAAACCATTATGAACGTTCTAACAAGAATCAGACTGGCTCGGCACTGTTAACTAAACTATTGAACCTAGTTTAATATATATGACAACCCCATTTTTGCTGGTGGA
>NZ_CALMPD010000231.1 GCF_937871865.1 uncultured Legionella sp. | reverse complement strand
CTGCTGATATGGAGCAGGTTCTTAAGAATAGTTTTGCTAATTCTTATTCGAAAGATCATTCTCCCATGGACTAAGTTCCTATTTCTTTCATTTTATTAATGCATTAAATAATCCAATCAGGCTGGTGCGAAAGCATTTTTTTAGGTATATACTTTTCTTAAGAGGATAGTTCTTGAGGGTAGGGTATGGCTGGAAGTTTTTCTGCTACAAGTCATTGGCGTGATTCAGCACGCAGTGCTCGTTTTTTCATTGTGGATGCTCGGGCAGCATTCCCAATTTTTTTATTTTTAATGCACATTCGAGTGTGGACAGGAATATTAGTGTTAGTTTCCGCTGTATTTTTTGGTATTGTTGAGCATTATGGCTTTACTATCCCTGTATTTTTGAGATGGATTCGCAACATTTTTGCAGGGTCTCTCAAGTCTTCACAACCATGGTGGAGATAAATGGAACGAGATATTAGCAAGTGCATGGTCGTCATTGCGGCAGCGTTGAACGCCAAATTTTACCTGAATGATCGGTTTGTAGGGTATGAGGAAGTGTTTTCTGATACGGGCTTATTACCAGCAATCGCAAAAAGAGCAGATCAATTATGTTCTCTTTGTCTGGGGTATGGGTTAGGTGTTACATTTGATGAAACTGAAGGCGCATTATTGGGTATTCGAGTAGTGTTTGATGAAGTTACACCCAATGTGCTGCGTTTATTATGTATGACTGATGTGGTAAACGAATTAATTCAAGGTGGACCTAGTCGAGACTATACTCCTATGGATGAGTTAATGTACGACTAAATAGTGTATTTATTTTTTGTAAAGAATTCGAAAGTTATTCAGAAAGCAGGTATCGTCAACAATTGAATTTGTTACACTGGTTACATAAAGCAATAAATTTGTGGGAGTTATCAAATGGCTGATGCACGTGATCGAAATCTTAAATATGGAGATAATAGATACGGATTTCATTTATCTCCTGCCGAACAAAAAGCGGGCGTATCTCTTGAGTTCGTTCATTCTCAAGTCGTTGTTCCAGTAAACAATCTTGTGGGCAAAACGAATCAGGCATCTAACTTGCGATCAAACGATGCAGCATATTGTTTAGCCGTTGAAGTGTTACAAAACTGCAGCGTAGCTATTCAAAATAGTTTGGATAATAATATTGCCAGACAACCTGACGCTGAGCATATTGAATCGCTCTATAATACTCGGACTTTTTAAGGTTTATTATAGCTATGCTGACATCGATTTTGGCAAATGCTGTTATACTTCTTATTAATGCCTATTAATTTGGGTGCTCTACCCTAAGATGTTATGAAAGATAGACTCTCTGATGAACAAAATGAAGCCATACTAAACGCTTTGAACGAGGCCATAGAAAAGGGCCCTTGGGAACAATCCAATTTTCTAAAAGTCGTTGGCAAAAATTTAATTGAAATTCGTGATGGCTTCTTAAATCAATTGGGCGCTAGCAGCCATGCTCAGTTAAAAGCGGAGTCGCATTTAGCCAACCGTATTGCTTTGAGAAGTGGGCAACAGGAGATTTTTATTTCACTGTATTCCTCTGACGGGACAAACATGCAGTCTTGGGAGAAAATTATTGTCAATCTGCCCAGACAAATGATTTCGCGACCCATTTATGCCGATGAGGCTGATGTAAAAGCAATACTTAAAACTAAAGAAAACAAACAAAATGAAAGTTATGTTGGTATTTATATCAATCAATCTGATATTTTACCCCTTTCTTCAGACAAAGCGCCTGTAGATAAGCTAGGAACAATTCTGCTCAGCTTAAAAGATAAAACCTTGAATCTGGATAATATCAGTCGTTTTGTGCATCTCACGGGAGTCTATAAATACGAACGTGGACGGTTGATTAAAACAACATAACAGATACTCAGATGGTTGCTGAAACAGGTTGAAAACAATCGTAAATGATTTTCAATGGGGCTGTTTGATTTAAATATTTTATTACTAGATTTCATATTTTGGTCTATCTAGTTAGAAAATATCGCAAATTTGCCTCAGAGCAGTATATACTTGAATTAAATAACCTTAAGAAAAGTTTGCATCAATGGCTCAGCAACAACAGCAATCGGGTTCAGACAATGGGATGGCACCAGTATGGATTATCGTACTGTTGTTCATCACAGGTTTTTTTATTTGGAAATTTGGACATCAGCATATTGTCAGTTTCGTTTTTCAAATAAATATTTGGCAGGCCAAGCTGGTTAATTTATTTATTAATAATCAGTCATTAGCTAACCAGATTTATCTTATGGAAACTGTCGATCCCAAAACAATAGAATGGCACGTCTTAGTTGAAATGACAGGAAATGTTGGTGATTTCATGCGTTACCCTGTTGTTTTTGTTTTATTGGTGCTCGCGGTTTTGCTCTATCGTTCAAATATTACTTTAAAATTCCGCAGGGCTCATGATATGAAGACCTTGAGGGCACAGGAGCAATTCAACTGGCCTGCAATTATGCCAATCGTTAAAGAAGATTTAGTGAGCCAGGATGTGAATAAAGGGCCTTGGGCTATGGCTTTGACTCCAATGGAGTTTGCTCGTAAGTATAATTTATTGAGAAAAGATGATGCGTTATTAGACAACCCTCTTCCCGGGCAAGAGATGACGGCAGGAATTCGAAAAGGGGATGCCAAGCGTGTATTCACTATGCAGCTGGGACCTTATTGGGATGGGTTCGAGCGCTGTACTCCCCAGGCTTATGCGATGGCTGGCGTTTTTCTTGCGCGAATAAATCGAGACAGGGATGCCGCTAATCATATTTTAAAGGTACTGGATGCTACTTTTGTTGCCGGGAAACCCGATTTTTCAGTGGCTAAACCGATAATCAAAAAATATCAAAACTCTGAAATTGTTCAGGAAGTTATTTCTAAACATGCTTATATGCTTACGGTCTTGGCGTCATTACTTGAAGCTGCGAGGGATGACGGAGTTGTGCCCAGTTCAGAATTTCTTTGGCTAAAGCCCATAGACCGACGATTATGGTATATGCTTAATTGTGTAGGCAGACAAACTCCTTATTCAGAAGTTGGTGGCCCGTTTGCCCATTGGAAAGCAGAAAAAGTGATGGGACGCCGTTCTTTAGTACCTATGATTGATGAAGCAATAAGGGCTTTAGAAATCGCGATTAAAGAAATTAAATTAACACCTCGTCAAATGGGAGAATTAGAGCCATGATGCGCGGTATTGATACACGAAATGAGTTGGATCCAACCCTACTTTTAAGGGATACGCGAACTATAACCCAGCGAATAGCAGATTTTTTTGCTGATCCTACCAATATTTCGATTTTATTATTTGCCTTGGCGGCTGCGTCATACTATTTTTCTCAGGTTGCCACCTTATTGATGCTTCTGGGGGCGCTTTGCTTTCTCTATAGTTATACTCGCAAGCAAAAACTACCGTTTCGACTTCCACAAATTGCTCGCGTGAAAGATTATAACGATCTGAAGCCTGGAATTAATAAACCCAATATTGCCCGTGGAATTGCTTTTTTTGGTAATGATCGTAAAACAGGTGAAGAGCTCTGGTTTGCCAATGATGACATGCGTACTCATGCTTTAATTTTTGGTTCAACCGGTAGTGGTAAAACAGAAGCCTTGGTTTCTCTAGCCTACAATGCCCTGGTTCAGGGAAGCGGATTTATCTATGTTGATGGGAAAGGGGATAACTCTCTTTATGCGAAAGTTTTTTCTATGGTTCGCAGCATGGGACGCGAAGATGATTTGTTACTCATTAATTTTATGACTGGTGCCCGAGATATTGTGGGGCCACAGGAACGACGGTTATCTAACACCTTGAATCCATTTTGTCAGGGTTCATCCAGTATGCTCACCCAATTGGTGGTCAGTTTGATGGGGGGCTCCGGCCAGTCTTCAGATGGTGATATGTGGAAGGGGCGGGCAATTGCTTTCGTTGAAGCTCTTATGCGTTTATTGGTTTACATGCGTGACGATGGGGCAATTCTGTTGGATGCAAACTCGATTCGTAACTATTTTGATTTACAACGCCTGGAATCGATTGTCATTGATAAAATTTTCCCACGGGATGACCAAGAAGGCGTGAATATTGAGCAAATCCCTAAATTAGTAACCGATCCATTAAGAAACTATTTAAATACATTACCAGGATATAACAAAGAGAAAAAAGGCAAGCAGGTATCTCAAGTACTGGAACAGCATGGTTTTATTACCATGCAGTTGGTAAGAAGTTTCTCATCATTAGCAGATACTTATGGGCACATTATCCGAACAAACCTTGCAGAAGTTGATTTTAAGGACGTTGTATTAAATCGACGAATCTTGGTGGTCTTGTTACCTGCTTTGGAAAAATCTCCTGACGAATTATCGAACCTGGGTAAAATTATAGTATCCTCATTAAAAGCCATGATGGCCGCAGGTCTGGGGGAAGAAGTTGAAGGGGATTATCGGGATGTTATTTTAAGAAAACCAACAAATGCTCCTACTCCGTATATGTGTATTCTTGATGAGTACGGTTATTACGCGGTTCAAGGCTTCGCTGTGGTGCCTGCTCAGGCACGTTCATTAGGGTTCTCCGCGATATTTGCGGGTCAGGATTTACCTGCATTCCAAAAAGCATCAAAAGAAGAGGCTGCATCAATCGGTGCAAACACGAACATTAAAATTTGTATGAAGCTTGAAGATCCGACAGAAACCTGGGATTTCTTTACAAAAACGGCAGGTGAGGCCTATGTAACAAAAGTTGATTCATTTCAAACGAAAGATTCTGGCATCACTAATAGTTATATGGATACGAAAAGTTCTTCATTTGAAAAAAGATCTCGTGTTGATTTGTTGGATTTGAAAGAACAAACAGAGGGTGAAGCACATATCTTTTTCAAGTCAAAAATTGTTCGCGCTCGCATGTTTTACGCTAATCCCAAACCAGTGAAACAGCTCAAAATTAATCAGTTCTTGAAAGTCGAACCGCCACCAGATGATTATTTGGTTAAATTACAAAAACAATTATCGTCTTTCCAACGGATATTGAATAGCGGTGATTTAAGCATTAGTAAAGAAGTTGAAAATGAAGAAATTACCTTGATAACCAAAGCACTCAGAGAATCAAATATTGAGGAGCCTATTGAGCGAAGTGTTGCCGCATTTATTGCCTTTCATGGTCACAATGAGCCTGAACCAGTAGAGGATATTATCGAAGAGGAAGTTGAAGGGGCGTTAACAATATTCAGCGGGCTGAGAGTTAATGCGAATGCACCGCCTGTTTTGGCTAATGATAAATCAGCATTTTCAGAGCCGTTGTTGCCGATTAACGAAACTCGAAATCAAATGATGATGATTGAGCGGTTAGCTGGTGCAAAGGATAAGTATGCAGGTACTGTCGCTAATGAGCTCATCAAAGACTTCCAATTAGCTACAAGTTATCCACCTGAGGAACTAGATGTCATCGATTCTCAAGAACTTACTGATGTAGTAAGAACTTTATCTTCACGAATCTCAATGGAACGCGAGAAAGCGAGGCTAAAAAGTGAAGAAGATTTAACTTAAATCAGAGCATTCATCTGCCCCATATTTATTATACGAATGAAACAAAACACTGTAACCTCGGAAACAGTGTTTTTTATTTTATCGGTAACTGGCCACAATAGAGTCTGGTAATTTATGCTTTAGTGCCCTTTGCGCCATAATCCATCTCATATTGAGTTTAATCTTTTCAATGTTGATGAAAAAAACACCATATATTTCGTGCAGTTCAAATAATTTTTTTAAAAAAATAGCAATTTTATTAAATTCATTGTAACGTAATGATTTGTATGTTTTTATTATCAATTGGCTAGTAAAGATAGTTAGACATAAATAACACAATAAGTCTATTTTCAAAAATGGGGATAACGGGTGAGATCAGTGCTTGTTAACTACATCATTATCATGATTCGAGTCATCGGGTTGATTATCTTACTTTTAGTAAGTGCATGTCATCGTTCGAATTATATTCCGGATGACGAGGATCCCAAGCTGCCGTGTAAGGTACAGGGAGCCTGTGATGCAACAATTATGAAATTCATCACCAAATTTAATCGAAGCGGAATTAAAGCGGTTACTATTGGCCAGGATTATATGATCAGCATACCAGCAAGTTTATTGTTTGAGGATCAATCACCCCATTTAAAATGGTCTTCTTATGGTGTATTAAACGACGTTGCTATATTTTTAAAACAGTTTAGAAAAGTAGCCGTAAGTGTTACCAGTTTCAGTAGTAAATACGTATCCGTACAAAGAGAAAGAGCATTAACTTTAGCAAGATCACGTGTTGTTGGTGAATATCTATGGACTCAAGGTATTGACAGCCGTTTTATCTTTACACAAGGGCTCGGTAGTGATAAACCTATAACCACCTATCTTCAGGGAGGAGATAACTCTCCTAATGCCCGTGTAGAAATAACATTCAGAAATGCGGTGGTTAATTGAGGAAGTTATGAGTCGAGAATCGTGGTTGTTAATAAGACAGAACAAGAATTTTAATGTTAATATTTATCGACGAGGGTTGGTGGCCTTAATTCTTTCTCTTATTTTAAGTGGTATTATAGGTGCATACATTTTTTATATATACATCAATTTACCTGAGAGAGATTACTATGCAACAAGTGGGGTAACTCCTCCTGTAAAGCTGAAGTCGATGCCGACGGCAAATGAATCATCTGAACCTTTATTGGAACCTGATCCGCCAACAGATGATGTACCACGGGTTATACCGCAATAAGTAGAGGATATTATGGCTGAAGATGCCTTAACGGTAGTTGCACTAAGAAATCAGTTTTATAAAGATAGCCAGCGCAAGGTCATATTTGCGCTTCTGATTGCTATTGTGGTCAACATCATCCTGGCTTCACTGCTGGTTTATATGATAACGCACCCTCCTGCTCCTAAATATTTTGCGACCACAATAAATGGACGTATTACCCCCTTATTTCCATTAAATGAACCTAATCAGTCAGACTCTGCGGTATTACAGTGGGCTAACCAGGCGGCTATCGCGGCATTTACTTATAATTTCGTAAATTACAGGGATGAACTACAAGCATCTTCAGGATTTTTTACTGCAGATGGCTGGGATCAATTTCTTAGTGCATTACAGTCCTCAAATAACCTTGACGCGGTAAAAGCCAAAAAATTGATTGTTTCAGCAGTAGCAACTCGTGCACCAATAATTTTGCAAAAAGGGGTGTTAAATGGCCAATTTTCCTGGCGAGTGCAAATGCCTATTCTGGTTACTTATCAAAGTGCGAGTGAATTTACGCAACAAAATAACGTTGTAACCATGCTGATTACTCGAGTTTCTACTTTAAATTCGCCCCGAGGAATTGGTATATCACAATTTGTAGTTGGACCTGCCAGTGGTGGGGTTAATTAATGATGAAAAAAATAGAGTCACGGTTAAAAAATTGTTTAACAGTTGGCATGATGTGTTTCATCTCATTTGGAGCCTTTGCTGCTGGCAAAGATGATGATGCGCAACAGGCTTTGCAACAACTAAGGTTATTGCAACAGAAATTATCACAAAACCCTGGACAGGACAGCCAAACTTTAGCGTCGGGAATAACTAGCGTGATTCCTGGTGCGGCAGTTACTCCTGCAACACCAAATGTCGCGCAAAATAATGCAGCTCCTGATTCTTCTCCGAAGAGTACAAAGGCACAAAATGCATCAGGGGGAGATAATCAGGTCATAAGTCAAAATGAAACTGAAATAATTGATAATAAGGCATTCAAGGATATGGTTCGTAGTCTATATCCTTTAAGTCCAGAACAAATCGTTCGTTTAAAACAAATTTATCAGACTAATGAATATGCGCAGGCATCAACACCTGGAACGCCACCAAAGCCAACAGCAACATCTCAATTCGTCAATTTATCACCAGGTTCTACTCCTCCAGTGATTAGATTATCACAGGGATTTGTTTCTTCTTTAGTCTTTTTAGATTCGACAGGGGCTCCTTGGCCAATATCCGCTTATGATCTGGGTGATCCTGGGGCATTTAATATTCAATGGGATAAAACCAGCAATACATTAATGATCCAGGCGATGAAGTTATATAACTACGGTAATTTGGCTGTGCGCTTGAGAGGATTGAATACTCCGGTGATGTTGACATTAATTCCAGGCCAAAAAGCAGTAGATTATCGTGTTGATCTTCGTGTTCAAGGTTATGGACCAAATGCCAAAAGCATGCCGATGGAGGAAGGTATTCCTCCTTCAGCAAGCGACATTCTGCTTCATGTTCTTGATGGTGTTCCCCCAGCTGGAAGTTCGCGGTTAGTGGTTAGTGGAGGAGATGCGCGTGCGTGGTTATCAAATGATAAGATGTATGTTCGAACCAATCTCACTATATTGTCACCGGGCTGGTTAGCAAGTATGACCAGTGCAGATGGAACGCATGCATATGAAATGCAAAAATCTCCGGTGTTGTTAGTATCCTGGCATGGTAAAGTCATGCAGCTCAAGGTGGAAGGGTTATAAGCAAATGGCAAGCAGAAAAGAAAATATCAAGTCACTGTTTTCCAATACTCGAACTCGAGTGATTATCATTTTTACGTTAGTACTGTTAGTAGTAGCTATCGCAATAGGGTATATAAAATTAAGAAACTCGACACAACCGCTGTCTTCATCTGAAGTAACCACGACCCCAGGCATTAGATCTATTCCCGGCGTGCTTGATCCTACGGCGCAATATGCCAAATTACAAGAAGAGCAGAATATCACTCAGGCTGAGCAAGCGAAAACCACTGGGGGCAGTGCTATTCCTACAATTATTCGTACCCAAGCACTCGGGCAAGGCGTTGGTGTTATTGGTGCTCAAAACGGACAAGGCGGAGTGGGTTTTAGCGCTTTAGCCAGAGAGGATGATGAAGGGTCCCAAAGAAGTCTCTGGATACAAGATTTACAAAATGGAAGCTGCAGCAAAGCGATTATTGCCAAGGTTGTCAATCAAGGAGCCCAAATAACTGATTTAAAATCTGCCTGTACTTGCGTGCAATTAAAAGATAGCGGTTATGTTCTTCGTGACCTGGAACAGGTTTGTGAGTGTAAGGAATTGAGAGCTGCTGGATATAATGCCAGACAACTTAAAGATATAGGGTATAGTGCTGAACGATTAAGGCTTTGTGGGTTTGATGCTTGTGAATTACGTAATGCTGGTTTTACCGCTCAGGAAATGAAAGATGGTGGTTTTTCTGATGGTGAATTAAAAGGAGCGGGCTTTTCTGAAGATGAAATTGCTAAAGCCAGTGGTTTGCCAGATGGAATGACTGCTGATGATGTCAGAAAAGAAGGCTGTGGTGTTGCCGCACTAACCAAATTACGAAAAGCGGGTGTCTCGGCATCAGCAATAAGAAAAATTACTGGGTGCTCTGCTGAGCAAATGAAAGCCGCAGGTTTTACGGCAAAAGAATTAAAAGATGCTGGATTTAGCGCTGCAGATTTAAAAAAGGCCGGTTTTTCGGCTGATGAGCTCAAAGCAGCAGGCTTCACTGCGCGCGATTTATTAAATGCCGGATTTACTCCGCAAGAACTGGCGAAGGCCGGTTTCTCCGCTGCTCAAATCAAAGCAGCAGGTGCTGAACTTCCGCCTGGAATCACACCGAATGATATTAAAAATGCAGGATGTGATGTTGATGTCTTAAAAAAACAACGAGCAGCTGGTGTAAGTGCTGCTTTGATCAAGCAATATGCTGGTTGTAGCGCTCAGGCGTTGAAGGCCGCTGGTTTTACGGATGAGGAATTGGTAAATGCTGGATTTACACCTCAGGAGATTAGCGCTGCAAATCCATTATCTGACGCAGATGTTAAGGCTGCAGGTTGTGATCCTGCTAAATTGAAAAAACTGCTTGCTGCTGGTGTATCCGCTAAACGTATTAAAGAGTTAAACGGATGTAGTGCACAAGCTTTAAAAAATGCGGGTTTTGATGTCCAATCATTGATAGATGCAGGGTTTACTCCGACAGAATTATTAGCGGCTGGATTTACACAAAAACAATTACAAGATGCTGGATTAAGTCCTGCTGCAATTATCGCCAGTGGAAGAACTGCGGATTGTAGTGTGGAATCATTAAAAAAAGCCAGAGCAGCAGGGGTGAGTGCACTTACAATCAAGAAAACACTAGGTTGCTCAGCGCAGGCATTAAAAGATGCCGGATACTCTGCTAAAGAATTAAAGGATGCAGGATTCACCGCCGCGGAACTTAAAGCCGCGGGCTTTAGTGCTAATGATTTGAAAAATGCAGGCTTTAGTGCCAAGGAGCTGCGTGATGCTGGTTTTTCGGCACAGGACTTAAAAGCCGCTGGTTTTAGCGCCAAGGATCTCAAGGACGCTGGTTTTAGTGCCGCTGACTTGAAAAAGGCTGGTTTTTCTGCGGCCCAACTTAAAGCTGCAGGGTACAGTGCTAAAGACTTAAAAGATGCTGGATTTTCGGCTGCAGAACTTAAAGCTGCGGGCTTTACTGCTAAAGATCTTAAGGATGCTGGGTTTTCCGCATCAGATTTGAAGAATGCAGGGTTTAGTGCTAAAGATTTGAAAGACGCAGGATTTTCTGCATCTGAATTAAAAAATGCAGGCTATGGTGCCGCTGAGCTTAAAAATGCGGGTTACAGTGCTGCCGAGCTAAAAGAGGCGGGCTTTACTTCTGCCCAATTGCAAGCAGCTGGATTTTCCGCAGCTGAATCTAGTATTGCCGGCCTGCAAGAGCCTAATGCACCACAAAATTTGTCTACTATGACAGGAGTACCTGGTTTCCCTGGAAATCAGCAGGCTCCTTCTAACGCAGCAACAAGTAATGATCAGCTACAGGCAATATTAAGCAAGCAAAATCAGCAAATGGCAGAACAAAAATACCAACAAAAAATACAACAAAGAACATCAGATATGCTTAGCGCTGCGAATCAAGCAGTTCAGAGCTGGAAGGCCGTTAGTACTCAGGCTTATGTTGCAAGCACCGTTGAAGAGAAGGCTGATGCGGCTGCAAGTGCTATTGCTCCTTCCGGAACGAGTATGAATGCAGCTCAAGGACAACAGCCTGCAAAAGATATACCTAAAAAAGCGATAATTAAAACTGGGGACATCGTGTTTGCAGTAATGGATACTTCTGTAAACAGTGATGAGCCTGGCCCTATTCTGGCGACTATTGTATCGGGTAAATTGAAAGGTGCAAAACTTATCGGTAGTTTTAATTTACCTGCTAATGCCAACAAAATGATTATTACGTTCAATACTATGTCTGTCCCTGGTGCTGCAAAAACCACATCTATCTCTGCTTTTGCAATTGACCCCAATACAGCCAGGACCGCGTTATCAAGTAGAACGGATCATCATTATTTGATGCGGTACGGCTCATTGTTCGCCTCATCATTTATTGAAGGATTTGGAAATGCATTTCAGTCAGCTAATACCACGGTAAGTATTGGTGGTACAGGTGGTGGAAATAACATTACTGTTTCAAATGGTATTGGCCGATCCACTTTGGAAAATGCGGTCATTGGCCTGGCAACAGTAGGTAAAAGCTGGGGACAACAGGCGCAACAATTATTTAATACACCTACCACTGTTGAAGTGTTTTCAGGAACTGGCTTAGGTATTTTATTTACACAAGACATAACAACTATTTAACTTGATGGCAGAAAATAATGGCAGAACATGATCAAGATAATGATGAGTATCGATTTGCAGAGTTAGACTCTATGGATAGTGATCCAATGGGTGATTCAAATTTGGGGCAAAATAACAGTTTTTCTTCTGGACAAAAGCAAATGACAGAAAAGAAAGATATTAAACGTAATGCATTAATTGCAGTAGGTTTAGTTATTTTTGCCATGGTGATGTATAAATTTATCGGATATATGTTTTTTTCAGAAAGTACCGAAGCCGTACCATCAAAAGCAAATGTGCCGCCCATTACTCAGGTTACTCCTCAACCTGTGCCAACAACAGTTACTCCAGTACCTGTACAGCCAATACAACAAACGCAGCAAGTCATTTCGCAAGCTGATCCGGAAATAGCAAATAAAGTATCTGCTATTGAAATGTCGCAACAGAATCTGCGTTCAGAATTGAGTGCTCTTAGCGAACAGGTTACAGTGATTAATAACAACATCAATAATTTGAATAATCAAATAGCAAATCTCAATCAAGTGATAGGAACATTGTCAAACCAAATGGCGAAACAATCAGAAGTGATTAGCGTTTTGATAACCCGTACCCAGCAGCCAAAAAAAATTACACCAGTTGCCCGTTATGTTCCGCAACGGGTTATATATAACATTCAAGCAGTAATTCCTGGTCGCGCATGGCTAATTGGTTCAAATGGTTCTACAATTACAGTAAGAGAAGGGACGAAAGTTGCAGGATATGGAGTTGTTAAATTAATCGACTCAATGCAGGGTCGTGTTTTAACTAGCTCCGGGCAAGTAATTAGGTTTAGTCAAAACGATAGTTGAGGCACATATGGCTACGACTTGTACTGGTGGTACCGTTTCATGTTGGATAGCAAGTCAGGCTGAAATTCTAAACCGGCTTGCTGAATCACTGGCTCCTGTTGAACGTTTAATAACAGGTGGAGCATATGTCATTGGATGTGCTTTTTTATTTAAGGCCATTTATAGTTTGAAGATATACGGTGAAGCCAGGACTATGATGTCGAATAGTGCCAGTGTAAAAGAACCTATTATGTATTTAATGGTTGGGGCAATATTAATTTATTTTCCAACCGGATTTAAAACGTTTATGATGTCCACTTTTGGATATCAGAATCCACTGCAATATGCACCTGTGAACAGCAGTAATCAAGCACTTGATACTCTCTTTGGCAGCGGCAGTGTGGTGGGCAGACCACTTGCTATGTTAATTCAAGTAGTCGGTCTGATTGCGTTTGTCAGGGGATGGGTATTAATTGCTCGTTCTGCATCACAAGGACAACCTCCAGGTGGAACGGGTAAAGGTTTGATTCATGTTTTTGGGGGGATTTTGGCAATCAATATTGTCGGTACTATTAATATGATTAATAATACTTTATATGGTCCAGGTTAGGCTAATTTAAATTAGGAGAGAAAAGTGAACAGTAAAATTATAAATAAATCGGGCTATAGATATTGGTTAACGAGCGTGGCTTGTTTTTGTTTTCTTGCTTTAATAAGCCAGCACGCTGCGGCTGCGGGCACTATCGGGGATATGGCTTCGACAATTGCAAATTCATTTACTAACTTGGCAAAACTTATTACGGCCGGTTCTTATTTGGCTGGTTTGGGTTTTTCTATTGGGGCAATTATGAAGTTTAAGCAGCATAAAGATAACCCAACTCAAATTCCAATTGGAACACCAATTGCACTTGTCTTTATTGCCGCTGCTTTATTATTTCTGCCCTCCATCTTAGGAATGACTGGTCAGACTATGTTTGGTGAAGCCGGTGAGACTGCTGGTCCTAAAGGTACAGTATTTAAGTAATATAGTGGCTTGTTGAGAATAAATTAAATTGGGTAGAGCACATACTTTACCCAATTTAGTTGTTTATATCAGTCGCAATAAAGTAATTTTTTGACTTATATTTACTATACAGGTGTCTTGGTTCCGATAATCATGGTGTACTATCCATAGATTTAAAGACAGGCACTAGAGTTGTTAATCAAGTTAATGTGAGCCGAGGATATGGCGGGTAATCAAGAACGCTGCGAATTAAAATTAATTGCTACACCAGGTTCCTGGCGCTTATATTCAGCCAGAAAAATTGATGAGCGATTCCGAGCTTATGAGCAAAAAGTATTTACACGAGATCGTTATACCTGTCAGTTTTGCGGATTCCAAGCACGACTGTTTCAAGAAATAGTTAACCTCGATAATGATTATACGAATAATAGGCTATCAAATCTGGTTACATCATGCTGTTTTTGCGCACAATGCTTCTTCATCGAATCAGTCGGTGTAGGGGGGTATGGTGGTGGTACGTTAATCTATCTTCCTGAGTTAAGCCAGTCTGAATTGAATAGTTTATGCCACGTTTTATTTTGTGCCATTACCAATGATACAGGCTATAAATCAAGTGCACAAAATATATATCGAAGTTTTAAATTTCGTTCACAAATTGTAGAAGAGAAGTTTGGTGAGGGTACTAGTGATCCGGCTATATTCGGGCAACTGATGATTGATTCTGGTGTAACAAACAAAGAGATAGGCGGTCAGCTTTTGAAAAATGTATGCTTACTTCCTTCAAGAGCTAAATTTCGAAAACAAATCGAAAAATGGGCATCAAGTGCCTTAGCTGAAATTGCTGAATAATAATTAAGTCTGGATCACATGGCTGATGTTTGCTTGTATCGCAAAAGCTGTCAATTAAATAAAAGTGGGGAAAGGGATGGCAAAATGGTCTGAGTCGTTTTTTGAAGGTATAGATACCTTCTTTGCCTGGTTGAGCACGTCTCTTAAACAAACGACAGAGTCGTATGTAGATTTGGAAACAGCAGACAGTTCTACTGTGCTGGTAAACCATGACGGCTCTTTATTATCTGTAATTGAAGTTGAAGGTGTGACTGCTTTAGCAGGGGCTGAAGAGTTTGAACATTTAGTTGCTGGATTAAATAATGCTTTTCAGGCCGCAATGGGGAGGCCTGGACATGCACTCCAGGTTTACTTTAGTCATGATAAGCAGAATATTAAAAAAGTTATTGAGGATATTTATGATCCTGCAGAAGCAACAGCGAAACGGCTTGAACTGAATCTAGGCGATTTATTTGAAGAGCGTGTCGATTATTTATCCCAATATTGTGCAGAAGAACGCGTATATTTTGTATTAATCACACGTCCTTTTAATTTGACTAATGAACAATTAAAAATATCAGCTAAAGCTAAAAGCAAATTTATTAAAGACAATAAAATTCCTCCTTTCAAAAATTCACAAACGATTTTTGCTGCAGTTCCTGAGTTGCGCGATACACATGATGCTTATGTTCGTTCTATCCTTAATGATTTTGATGCCTTACGAATTTTTTCACGACTACTCGATGTTCATGAGGCCGTTCATGCAATCCGTATGACAGCCGATCCCGATTATACTGCGGATAATTGGCGAGCCACTTTGCCTGGAGATAAATTACCGGTACGAGAAATAAATAATTTTGAAGGTGATCCTTCTGACTTATTATGGCCTTCGTTAGCAAAACAGGTTATTCCGCGTGATGCAGAAGTCCTTGATTTACGGACAGTCCGTGTTGGTGACAAGATTTATGCTTCAACCTATATTGATTTATTTCCTAAGGACGTCAGGCCATTTATTACGTTATTTTCTCGTATTCTTCCTTCGCATGTTCCCTGGAAAATTTCTTTTTTAATTGAAAGTGAAGGATTAAGTACCATTAAACTTAAAGGCTTGTTGTCGGCAATATTAAGTTTTAGTTCAGCACAAAACAGATTAATAAGTGATTCAGTTAACTTGTTAAAATATTTACAACTTAATACTGATGAAGCAATTGTTCGCTTGAGGGTTGTTGCTACAACATGGGCATACGAAGGAAATCTTCCTTTATTGAGGCGGAGAAGCTCTGAATTAGTTAAAGCGATTCAGGGCTGGGGGTCAACCGATGTTTCTGAAATTTGTGGTGATCCCTTTGCCGGTTTTGTATCTACCATGTTGGCGGCTACAATGAACAGTACGGCAGTGCCTACAGTTGCTCCATTATCCAGTGTTATATCAATGTTACCTATAACACGACCAGCCTCTCCATGGAAGCATGGTGCCTTGCTGTTCCGATCTCCCGATGGCAAGCCATGGCCATTTCAACCGGGGTCAACAGAGCAAACTACTTGGATTGATCTGGTTTATGCTCGCCCTGGTTCGGGTAAATCTGTATTATCCAACGCCCTGAATTTGGCTTTATGCTTATCTGGTGGATTAACACGTTTACCCAGAATAGCGATTATTGACATCGGGCCATCAAGTAGTGGGTTAATTTCATTATTGAAGGAAGCCTTACCCGCATCCAAGCGTCATTTAGTCGCCTATCATCGATTGAGAATGACTCCTGAGTATTCGATAAACCCATTTGATACACAACTAGGATGTCGCTATCCAACGGCATTAGAACGCTCATTTTTAGTTAATTTTATGACTTTATTAACTACTCCATTGGGAGCATTAAAACCTTATGACGGTATGCCTGATTTAGCCGGTATGGTGGTTGATGAGCTCTTTAAAAGCATGGCTGATGAGTTTAATCCCACTCCTTATGCTCCAGGAGTCGAAGAGTTTATAGACAGCATTCTTGAAGAAATTGGATTTGTTCGTGATTCTAAATCAACCTGGTGGGAAGTGACGGATTCACTTTATTCTGCAGGGTTTACACATGAGGCCATGCTGGCCCAACGTTATGCGATGCCTTTGTTGGCTGATGCTGCATCAATTTGTCGTTCATCTTCAATTGAAGACTTATATGAAAAAGTTACTGCGCCTACTGGTGAATCATTAATTAATGCGTTTTCACGCATGATCTCTTCAGCTGTGCGTGAATATCCTATTTTATCTCGAGTGAGCAGTTTTGATATTGGTGACGCCAGAGTTGTTTCGCTAGACCTCGATGAAGTGGCTAAAAGCGGTGGTGATGCAGCGGACAGACAAACAGCTGTCATGTATATGCTTGCGCGTTATGTTCTGGCAAGACATTATTATTTAACTGAAGAAAGCCTTACTAATATTCCAGAGCAGTATAAGGAATACCATAAACAGAGAGTTTTGGAAATTCGAGAAGATCATAAGCGTATTGTTTATGATGAGTTCCACCGCACCTCTAAATCTTCGGCCGTAAGAGAGCAAGTGATTATCGACATGCGGGAAGGGCGTAAATGGAAAGTACAAATTGCCTTGCTGTCGCAGTCTGTCGATGACTTTGATCCTGTAATGATTGATTTTGCTACGGCAATTTATATTATGGATGCTGGTCCTTCTCAGGCTATTGAGAAAACCACCGAAATTTTCGGGCTCTCTGAAACTGCTAAAGTAGCATTACGTAACAGGGTTCATGGTCCACGATTAGGTGGGGCGACATTTCTCGCCCAGTTTGCAACCAAATCTGGTGTCAATGTTCAGTTGCTGACCTTAACGTTAGGTCCTGTAGAATTATGGGCTTTTAGTACTACCGCAGAAGATGCTACTGTTCGAAATCATTTATATCGGCATTTGGGGCCAAGTGAAGCAAGGCGCTTGCTTGCAGCCTTGTTTCCAAACGGTTCTATTGCGAAAGAGCTGGAAGCGCGCCTTGCTACTATGAAGGAACAGATCGGCTTAATTGAAGATGATGAGCGAGAGGGAGCTATTGATCAGCTGGTTTCCGATATTTTAGAAGCTTATGCCAAAGATCCCTATATCAAATCATTACCCGCTAAAATTAATTAGAGGTTATTGATAGTTCCGTTTAGAGTGCCACCGTGCTTTGCTGTATTCGCGGCATCATGAACCTCGTCCCACAAGATGTGGGACGTAGGTTGCAATATCAACAGCTCCTGCCTGAGAATAAATTTATTTCTTCTGGTTTATGTCTCTATATCCCTTCGCAAAAAATCAGGGAATCATGGTTTGATATATATTATTATTTAAATACTTATCAATAAATGGTACAGTTTCTACGCGAAGCTCCATCATCTCAACACCAATGATGTTTACTTGAGCTCTTGTGCAAATTAAGGACTATCATGTATCGAAAAAGCAAGACTATTTTATGGAACAAAATAACAATTGGACTATTCTTGGCATTAACCGCCTTAATGGCTCAGGCAGGTGGCCCATTATGGAGTTTTACTCCTCTAACCGAAACAGACATCGTTGTTGCTGGAAACGGTATTGCAAGAGTGGCGTACTTTATTAAGAATAACTCCAGTAGAGAAAAAACATTGGTGATGCTACATCGCGACGGGGTTCAGCAGATGGCTCCTTGTAAATTAGGTCCCGCAGGACAGCCCAATGATACCTGCCTTTTAAGGCTGACTGTTCATGGGAATCAGGTGCCTGGTCGGGGTATTGAGGGCTTGGACATGTGTCAAGCCAACGCTGATGGTAGCCCAAATCCTAACCAATGTTACCATCCTGCTGAAAATAATCTGAAGATAAAGGTCGATGGGGTAATTATTGCTACGCCCGCAGGATTAACTTTTCCTGTCAGCAATAGCGGTACCATCACTATTCATCAGGCCGGTACGAGTCAGCCATTACATAATATCAGAGCCATAATTCCTGCTGGAAGTGCTATTAATGTGAGCAATAATTGCCCTGCAATATTGGAGCCAGGTGCGTCATGTACGATGAATTTTACCAGTCCAATACCTGAAGGCCCAACTGCCATAGCTATTACTGGCATAAACACTAATAGTTTTACCATTAATGTGACCGCTACCTCCTCAAACACTGCTTCATTCGCTGTGGGCTATAGTAGTTATACTTTAGCGGCCAAGGATATTTTAACGCGAGAGCGGGGGGTAACTGAACAAAGCTGTGCCGATCAGCACAGTACGTGGGATCCGGTGAATCAATTGTGTATATCAAGTTCTCGAACTATTAGTATACATAATTCTGGTCCAGCTACTGCGGAAAACGTGACCTATACCATATCACCACCTCTTCCCAGTGGTACTACTGTAACTCCAGCCAGTTGCGGTGATATTGCACCGAATACTTCTTGCGCGTTAACTGTTACCCCGGGTACTACACCGACAACCTCTTCTGCTAGTGAGCCTATTCCCAGCATTTTGACGGCGTCTGGTACTAATACCACCTCACCATTCACGACTTCGATTACAGTGCTAACCTATGGTAATATTTTTGAAGGCGGCTATTTGTTTGAAATTAATAATGGAGGGGCGGTGTCAACACCAACTGTTAATGGTAAAGTTGTGTCCACTATTGACGTGGTTAAAGGTTTGAGATGGGGACCATCTGTTGAGGTTGGAGGCATCGATGACAAAAGCCAGTTTGGACCTAATTCCTGTAATGGTGCTTCCAATGGACAATGTAATACCGCGCGTATTATGAATGCTAACTTAAGTGCCCCAGTTGCTGCAGCCTTTTGTGATTATTATACTGCTCGTATTAATGGTTATGGCTATTATGGCTTTTATTTACCGGCCATTTGTGAAATGGGATTTAATACTTACAATCCGGGTGCTCACTGTGGCACTGCTGCTGAACCCATACAGCAAAACATTCAATCCAATTTGAATGCTTTTCATTTAATGTTTGGTGACTTCTGGAGCTCTACTGAAGGAAGCACTATCATTACTCCCGCTCAAAATTGGGCATGGATGCAATACATTACTCCGATTCCGAACACGGCTTCTCAACAAGAAGTTGAAAAGTCTCGCACTGGTCTGATAAATGTTCGTTGTGTACGGACTTTTCTTGGCTAGCTGATAGGATGTTAAACAACCCTATGTGAAAGCATAGGAGTTCAGTTGAGCAAGATACATCACCAATGAGTCAAATTTAGTATCGACTCATTGGTGGATTTAAGATGTGCCAAATTCAAAATCGTTTTAACTACATGAATATTTATGGATGTTCTAGAATTTTTGCTTCGCCCTCGCAATTTATCATCGAATGAATTATTGGCAGATAATATGCCGGACATATACATTTCCAAATTTATGCATCTAATCGAGACCATCATTGCTCAGCTTAAATCAATTTGTCGTATTGAGCATGCCACGATATCGTAGTCCCCTTAATTTTTTGAGTCAATCTTGTTGGAGGACGTGCTGCTTATGCTAATTAAATCACGAAAACCATCCATAAAAACCACTAAATGGCCTATGCAATACCTTACTCATATTGGTTTAGATCACAAATCAAATAAGAATAATACCTTGGTAAAAACCAGCCTAGTTTTTGGACTAAGGCTTGTATTTTACTGGATGTCATTTGATTCGTGTTAATCGAGAAGACTAGTTCATACTGTTCCATTTCAGGCAGATAGATGAGCTTTATTTTGGCATCGTTGAAGCCGTAATGCAGTATGATTGCGTCAAGTAATTCTATTGAGGTCGTGGGCAGGACTTGCTCCGGCACGTCGTTGATGACGATCTCTGTTTCTTCTCCAATAATAGAGGCACGAGGTTTATTTGTTTTGAATAGGTGATTTTCTGGTTCAGCAAATGTTCGGTAGAGATGAAAACCCAGGATGTCTCCATAGCTGATATCTACCGCTTTTGTTGGGGTACGCGCCTCAATGGATATACCAACTCCTTCACTGATTAAGAACGTATCGATGAGAGTAGGAATTGTATAGTTAGTTATGAGAGTGCGGTCTTCAGGTATGTTTGTAAGCTCAAGATTATAGTAAGTGAAGCCTGCTGGATTGAATAGGATCTCAGGTTCTCCACTGGTAAAGTTAGCATAGGGGAGGCAATTTGTGAGGCAATTATACCAAGCCCCTCGTCTGTTGGTATTTTCTATCTCAAGCAGTGCTTTTAGTTCTTGGTTGGCTGAAGCAGAAGCAGTTTTGTGTTCGGGTGTTTCCATAAAGTATTTATTCGTTAAAAAGAAATCCATTGTATCAATATAGAGCAAAAAATAACATGAGCTATTGAATTTTTCCGCAAACTGACAATCATATAGGCGTCACTCTAGTAAATCCATGTTAGCTTGTATTTGCAATATAAGGACAATATCGCAAACATAGGTTGGTGTAAGCGAACCATGGATTCCTGCCTCGCAGGAACGATAACAAAATTTGTGGGGATAAATCAGCTCAGAGGAATCCTTTCATTTTAGCTCCAAATTTAAATTGGATTTGAGAAATAATCTCGCGTCAGTCGTTAAAAACAGATTGACAGTGACCTTAATGTTGATTTAAGAATAAAAGGTTATAATTCAACCAGTGTTCCCTAGTAGCCTTTTTATTATGTACGATAAAAAAATTATTAAGTTTGATTCTAAAAGCGTATAGAAACGATAAATTATCTTTTTTGCCTTCAGCAAAAAATCTTAAGTTATCTCCAGAGTTAACGGTTTTTTATGAAAATAAAATAACTGGATACAAAAATAAAAATCCTGTAAACAAAGAGGTAAGCAAAGAGATAGACGCTTTAGTATATGAGAAAACAGGTGAGCCAGCCCCCGAAGGCACTAAAAAAGGCACCAAAGGCTATATTACCCAACACTGTTATTATCAGCGTCATCGCTTAGTTAATGAGGAAACAGGAGAGCCAGCTCCCGGAGGCACGGTGCCTGGTAGCAAGGGATATATTACCCAAAAAAATTATTATCAACGGCATCGCTTAGTACATGAGGAAACGGGTGAGCCAGCCCCGGAAGGTACTAAAAAAGGCAGTCAAGGGTATATTACCCAACACTGTTATTATCAGCGGCATCGCTTAGTACATGAAGAAACTGGAGAGCCAGCTCCCCAAGGCACTAAAAAAGGCACCCAAGGGTATATTACCCAAAACAATTATTATCAGCGCCATCGCTTAGCCGATTCTAATTTAACCATTGATAAAGAGTTACTTTTGGGAAAAAGAACAAAAGACATGAATGATGATAACGTAAATAATCTTCCTCCTAAAAGATCTAAGCATGACAATCAATCTTTTTTCTTTTCACAACAAGTGATTACGCATACCCCGGCCAATATAATAGACATTGAGGAGTATTCTGAGGAATCCCGTCAATTTAACTTTTGATAACGTAAGAATGAGTACCTGTCTAATTTTAGGCACAAAGACTTTCAGTCGGCTGCGGAATTCCAAATTTCGCTGGCTTTTTGAAATTGCATTCTCCGATGAGAAGCTGAATTAGCGCTCAACAGCGATAGCAAAGTTCTTAAATAGTTAACTTTCTTGCTAGACTATTGCCTCATTCAGTACAAAACCATTCAATATTCCGGGAGTAAAAGGATTAATTTTGTTATTGGTTTTTAGTAAATAGCGACCAGAATTACTATTTACTTCAAAAAGTATTTGTAAATTGGAACTGTCTTGTTCATCAATCAGAACATTTACTTTTTCCAGGAGTTTGAATATTGCCCAGGTACCTTGTTCTGCTAGTTCGTAATGGTTTCCTTCAATGGAATCCAGAGCCAATTTTGCGTTGTTTTGGGGCCAGGTAAATCGGATAAAGGAATCTGAGCCTTGAGTGTCTGTTAATTTAACTTCGCCAATTTCCAGGTTTAAACTGGAAACAACAGGATCTAGACTTATTTTTTGTAAACTGAAGTCTATCTTGCTTTGATCTCCATGATCAGGGAAAAACATATTGGTAATAATGTTGGCTCTTATTATTTCGTCAATTGCATCACTTGAAATAGGCATGACGAACTCATTGACTGATTTAGATTTCCATTCAGCATTTGAAACATCAAGGAATGGTTTTATGTATTGTTCTGTAAACGTATTCAATACACCGTGAGTGGAAAAGAAATGATTAAAATCATTTATCTGGATTTCTTTGGTTTGTGTGGCATCAAAAGGATAGCGTTTGGCTATATTATTTTGAAATTCACGGAATACCGTTTGTTGCCATTGATGGTTGATGTATTGGCGAGTATCTTTAATCAGGATAACCCAGGCATCTCCGGCTAATTGTTTTGTCCAGGTGCTGATTGGTTCGGGCAAATGCCGTGCCTGGATAAACAGTAAGCTTACCGGATCGGTTGAGTTTTCATTGATAAAGCGTGATTTCGTGAATGAAAAAGCAGTTTTTCCATCATCATTTATTACGGATAGGGTTGAAATAAAGCGTTCCAGTTCGCTGATTCTTAAACTGAGCTCTTTAATACTGGATACACTTGTTAAACTCAAATCAGTAAATTTATGGGCAACGAATTGATTGAAATTAGAAGTAGCATCCGTAGTCATATCTGGTTTTGTTTCTTGTTGCACCAGGGTGATTAATTTACCGATGGCATCAGATTGTTGCAGCAATTTAACAACCTGGCTGCCTTGCTGATAGTTTTGGTAATGTATGGGGTGCGATTTTTTCAAGAACGTTTGCCACCAGATTACATAATCAAAGCAATACGCCTGAATTAATAAACTGTTCAGCTGAGCCAGATCCTGGCGGGCAAGCACCCAGTTTTCCGCTTGCAGTTTACTGCTAATATTGGGGATATCCTTAATTACGGTTTCAAAACCGTTTTTAGTGAAATAAATCGGCAACTCATCTGTTGGCAGGACGAATCCTTCTACTGCAATGTTCTGTTTCGCTGTTGGAAAGGATTCTTTGGCAACAGAATAATACAAGTAATTGGTAGGCAGAGCATTTAAGTAATTTCGTGCATCACTAATCACTTGTTGCTTGATGCTGATGTTTTGTATTGGTTTGCTCAGCGTATTTTTCAATAGCGTTAATTGACTCTTTGAGGTATCGGGGTTTTTCTCCCATTGCTGCTTAAACCATAGATAGATTTCATCTGCTGAGAAATGTTCCGGTTGTCCTAGCATTAAATAGACTTTTAACGCTTTATAGCGGGTGATTGGCGTATTACTTGGATTGGTAATAACCTGTTCCAACTCATTCGATAATGAAGGAATAAACTCACCATCCAGTCGTTGTTTGGCATGATTGTGCAGATTTAATTTTAATTGGTGAACATGAGGCTGCGATATTGAATTGGTCTTTACATTCCCCATACTATTGGCTGCTTTTGAGAGATGGTATAACGCTTGTGCGCCAGTATGCCCTTGGCTGTTCAAGGTATCATAAGCGAGCAGCTCTTTACTTGCTTCATCCAGTATATGGGATGTTTTGAAATGGCTATAGCTTAGTAAAATTAAGCTGAGTGCTGCAATACCTGATGCCGCAGCAATTAATGGTCTTTGAGGAATGGTTCTAATTTGAGGAGCCTGACTGCATTGTTCCTGGATAGATTTTAAAGCACCTTCTACAAAATAAGCTCTGAAATTCGTGGCTTGTGGAAAAGTGTCTTGCACTACCAAAGCATATTCATGCTGAATTTTCTTGTTTAGCCTGTCGATGCTTACTCCGCCTTGCTCGGCACTGGTAAAATAAATGGAGTGTAATTGAAATAGCTTGGGCGAAATCCCCTGGATAAGCGCTTGCACGGGCATTCGCAGACTGGCGAGCTGCAGTGGGAACTCGCGAATTAAACTGCGTTTGATTGTAGAACGTACCGGGTGCATCTTCGCAATGACCTGATGATTAAGCTGCTCAATTAATTGATTAAACTGATTTGAATAAGTTTCTATTTTTTGGCGCGTTTGATTAATGCAGTCGAGAGAAAAACCTAATGGCTTGGATAACTCGGTTGCATGATCCATTTGATAAAATTCAGTAAAACCCGCCAAGGTATCCATTTTGGTAAATATTAAAGCCAATTCCACCCGATAGCCCAGATTAATTCCCAGACGTTCTAATAATTGCAGATGGGATTTTCTTTTTTCAGTCATTTGGGTGGGTTCTGCAATTAATAAATCATTGCAATCAACACACAAAATCATACCGGTAATTTTAAGATATCGATTGCATCGATTCAGTTGTTTTAGCGCATTTTGCAGTAAGGTTTTGCTATGCGTAAGCCAGCTTTCTCCCAGTTCAACAATAATTCCTTGTTGATTAAAATATATTTTTGCATTTTGTTCACTGAATACGGGCATTATTTCCATAGTGCTTTGCTTTAAAAGCGCTGATTTTCCTTGCTCGTTCCTTCCGGTAATTATTATGAACGAAAGTTGGTTACTTTGTGGTTTTAATTGAGCGACTATTTTTTTTACGGCATCACATAATGCACGAAGAGAGTTATCCATTATTCATCCAGCATTGCAAGTTGGGTATGTCCAAATAAAACATTTTTTGCTTTATTTTCCAGCAAGACATTACTGGTTAGAAAAGCAAG
This sequence comes from uncultured Legionella sp., assembly GCF_937871865.1. Taxonomy (GTDB): domain Bacteria; phylum Pseudomonadota; class Gammaproteobacteria; order Legionellales; family Legionellaceae; genus Legionella. The sequence continues at coordinate 11,075 of NZ_CALMPD010000231.1, read as the reverse complement.
AGCAACAAAGCCTACTGCGATTATTACGGTAATTGCTGAGGCTTTATAATCCTTTTTAACTGTTTTAGGAATAGGGTTTTCATTAAATAAACGATGCGGTTTATTGAAGCGATATTGCTGAATGATCTGGTACAAATCCTCTATTGTATTATCAAGAACCTGCCGACCATCAGCTTTTACATGATACTCACCTTCAAAACCAACGATGAGGCAAAAATATACTAATTCAATTAGATCAAGGAACTGGTTTGGCCGCTCTTTAATGTAATTTAATACTTCAAAAAATCGTTGTTGTGGCTGAATGCCATCACTTGTCAGAGGAGTAAATGCTTTAAAGCTTGCAGCCTCGTTATAAACGCGCAAATAACTTTTTCCCAAAATCTCGTCAATAGTTGCAGACAATAAATATTGGGCAATGCTAATGAGATCCAGAGGATATTTCGCCGCATCAAGTTTGCTGTAAAAAGCACGTAATTCATGCTCAATGTTTTCTCTAATGTTTTCAATGGGAGGTAGGCTTGGGCTTAAACAGAGTCTTTCCAGCAAGGACAGCAGGGGGCCTGCTGCTGCAACCAGGGAGTTGGTAGAAAACGGGGCAATAAATAGTTTTGAGCGATAGTACCCCTGCGGCACCAGTAGAGGCTCCGAAATTGCAAGACGACTGACAAGTGAAGCCGGATAGTGCTCAACTGTCATGGGTTTGCTCCAAATGAGTTTTGACTATGCATGTAATTCTCTTGAAAAGACTGTATCGAAGATTAATGCCGGTTCGATAATACCTTGAATAAATTGTTCACAAGACGTCTTTACTGCATGTGCAAAAGGTTCAATTAAAAATATGATGATACGTTATATAATGCTCTTTGTTCAAGTTAGTCAAGCCCACTTTTCATTTCTGCTAAGCGAAAGACATATCAACGCAGTAAAACTGATGAAACAACGATGCAATTTGCCTGTTTTAATGCTTAAAGTGGCGCATTCCAGTAAATACCATTATTATTCCATGCTGCTTCGCGCAGGCGATGATTTCTTCATCTCTTACAGAGCCTCCTGGCTGAATGATTGCTGTTACTCCTGCTTGTACTGCAATTTCTACTGTGTCCGCAAAAGGAATAAACGCATCGGAAGCCATAACACAGCCTTTGGTGTTAAACCCCATCTGTTCTGCTTGCCATATGCCAATCCGTGCACTCATTACTCTGCTGGTTTGGCCACCTCCGATACCTATAGTCGCACCATCTTTCGCATAAACTATGGCATTGGATTTAACGTGTTTTGCTGCTAACCAGGCAAACATCAAATCGTTTTCTTGTTGTTCTGTTGCTTTAGAGTGAGTCACGGTTTTTTGTTCACAAGTGCTCATTGAAAGAGAATCATGTTCCTGGACCAGTAAACCACCATCAACTTTCTTCATATTTAATCTGAACTCATTGTCTGTGCGCCAACTCCCTGTTGTAAGAACGCGAATATTTTGCTTGGTGGATAGAACGTGCCGGGCATCATCATTGATGTCTGGTGCGATAATTACCTCTACAAATTGTTGTTTCATAATGGCTTCCGCCGTAGCCGCATCTAGAGTGCGGTTAAATGCGATAATGCCACCATAAGCGGATGTTGGATCACAGCGGAATGCTCTTAAATAGGCATTGGATGGTGAATCGCCTAATGCAATGCCACAAGGATTCGCATGTTTGACGATAACGCATACGGGAGTGTCCATTGGAAATGATTTAACACAATCTAAAGCCGCATCAGCATCCAGAATGTTATTGAAGGATAATTGTTTACCTTGTAGTAAGGTTGCTGAACCTAACGAGCCGATCGTGATGTTTTTATCTGCGTAAAATATGGCTTGTTGATGGGGGTTTTCTCCATAGCGCAGAGTACTTATTTTATTAAATTGGCAGGTCAGGACATCAGGAAAACCTGTTGGGGTAAACTCTGTATCTAAAGTGGTCAGATAATTGGTAATTGCAGCATCATAGGCTGCTGTATGAGCAAATGCTTTTTTTGCTAAGGAAAATTTCCACTGAGTGGGGGCTTTCTGCTCTTGCAGGCAGTGGAGCAGCTCAGGGTAGTCGTTCGGAGTGACAATCACGTAAGTATGAGCGTGATTTTTCGCGGCAGCTCTAACCATTGTTGGCCCACCAATATCAATGTGTTCAATGGCTTTATTGAAATCACAATCTGGTCGGTTGATTACCTGCTCGAAGGGGTACAAATTCACTATGAGCAAATCAATGGGTTTTATTTGATGCTGTTCCAATGTATTTTGATCTTGTTCGCCACGGGCCAGCAATCCGGCATGAATGGCGGGATGGAGGGTCTTGACGCGGCCATCCATGAGTTCAGGAAAGCCGGTGCACTCACTTACATCAGTAATGGGCAGGCCATGTTCCCTTAATTGTGTTGCGGTGTTTCCGGTGGCAATGAGTTCTACACCGTGTTGATGCAAGGTCTTAGCTAATTCAGTAATGCCCTTTTTATCGGACACACTGATCAACGCTCTTTTAGGTTGGAATGGGGAAAAAATTTGTTGTGCGGCCATTATATTTTCCTTCTGGTGACATGCATTTTACCGGCGTGCAAAAACTAATAAAGACCATCCATCCTGATGATGTGCTGCTGTATGAGAGAACAAGGGCTCGTAGGTTTTTATGAGTAAATCGGCTTGTTCAGTCAATATTCCAGATACTACCAGCTGTGCTCCTGGATTGAGTAATTGACAAAAGCGCTCACTGAGTGACATTAAGGGAGCCAGTAATATATTGGCAATAATCAGATCAACTGGTGCTTGCAGCGCCTCGGGCATGCTGATTGACAAATGTTGTTCAGTAATCTGGTTTGCAAGCGCGTTGTTTTGGGTGGCTTGCAAGGCTTGCGGGTCTATATCCACAGCAAAGACATGTTGGGCACCTAATTTTACGGCAGCCAACGAAAGAATTCCTGAGCCACACCCATAGTCTATGGCGGCTTTATCCGATAACTCGGCTTGCTCTAACCAGGTCAAGCATAATGACGTTGTTGGATGAGTTCCGGTACCGAATGCCAATCCCGGATCAAGCATTAAATTGACTGCTTGTGGTTCGGGAGGAGTATGCCAGGTAGGACAAATCCATAAACGATCCCCAAAGCGTTGTGGTTTAAAGTCATCCATCCAGGCTCGTTCCCAATCTTTGTCGGGCAATACCTCAATGGAGCATTCCAAAAGTGGTCTCGTTTGAGCTAAATGGCTTCTGGTTCGTTGAGCGTCTTCTGCTTGCGTATATAACGTATGAATGATTACTTCAGGCCACAATGGGGTAGTTCCTGGTTCTGGTTCAAGAACTGGATTATCATTTTTATCCGTGAGCATAATAGATAACGCGCCGAACTCTTCGAGTTCGTTGCTAATTTGTTCTATTTCTTCACTTGGGCAATGTTCTATTTTTAATTGATACCACACAATATTTAATCCTTCAGCATTTTTTCCAGATAGTGAATATTCGTTCCGCCATCGATAAAGGATTTATCATGTAAGATACGTTGATGTAATTCTATATTGGTTTTTATCCCATCAATAATAATTTCATCAAGAGCATTTTTCATTCGACCAATTGCTTCCAAACGCGTTTCACCATAACTGATGAGCTTACCTATCATCGAATCGTAGTTAGGTGGTACAACATAGCTGCTGTAGATATGAGAATCAAATCGTACTCCGGGTCCACCGGGCTGGTGCAGTAGCTTTATGGTACCTGGTGATGGCATGAATGTTTTGGCATCTTCTGCATTGATTCGACATTCAATGGCGTGGCCACGGAATTTTATGTCTTCCTGAGTTAAGGTCAGGGGGATATCGCTTGCGATTTTGATTTGTTCTTTAATTAAATCGATACCGGTTATCATTTCAGTTACCGGGTGTTCAACCTGAATTCGTGTGTTCATTTCGATAAAATAAAAACAGCCATCCTGGTATAAAAATTCAAAAGTACCAGCGCCACGGTATTTCAGCTCTTTACATGCGTTAATCACTGAATCACCAATTTGCTTGCGTAATTCAGCGGTAATGCCTGGAGCCGGGGCTTCTTCAACTACTTTTTGATGCCGTCGTTGCATGGAGCAATCACGTTCGCCCAGGTGGATAGCATGACCTTTGCCATCACCTAATACTTGAAACTCCACATGGCGTGGGTTTTCGAGGAATTTTTCCATATAAACAATTGGATTATTAAATGCAGCTTTGGCTTCACTTCGAGTAAGGGCTATAGCACTTAATAAATTAGATTCGCTATGAACGACGCGCATGCCACGCCCACCGCCGCCGCCAGCTGCTTTGATAATCACCGGATAACCTATGTTGCGGCCAATCTCCAGGTTTCGTTCATCCTCATCACTCAAAGGGCCATCAGAACCAGGAACACAGGGTACACCAGCTTTTTTCATAGCCGCGATGGCAGATACTTTATCGCCCATTAGACGAATCGTATCACCTCGTGGTCCAATAAATCGAAAACCACTTTGTTCGACGATATCGGCAAAATCAGCATTTTCAGATAAAAAACCATAACCTGGATGGATGGCTACTGCGTCAGTTATTTCTGCGGCAGAAATTATGGCCGGAATATTCAAATAACTTTTTTGCGCAGGAGCAGGACCTATGCAAACGGTTTCATCAGCAAGACGGACGTGTAACAAATCTTTGTCAACATCTGAATGTACTGCGACAGTCTGAATGCCAAGCTCTTTACAAGCACGTAAGATACGAAGTGCAATTTCACCTCTATTAGCTATAACAATTTTACTGAGCATAGACACTTCTCACTATTCTATAATAAACAAGGCCTGGTCGTATTCAACAGGGTCCCCGTTTTTCACTAAAATTTCTACGACTTTACCCGAACGATCTGCTTCAATTTCGTTGAACATTTTCATTGCTTCAACAATGCATAACGTATCGCCGGCTTTGACTGCTTGACCTACTGTGACAAAAGGAGGTGTTTCAGGTGATGGTGACGTGTACATCGTGCCAACCATGGGAGAGCGAATTTTATGCCCTGTCGATGTGGATGCCGTTGTCGCTGGCTTGCTTTCATGGTGAGTCGTTGTATTTGGTGTTGCCGGAGCATGCTCATGCACCGTTTTGTATTGCGGTGCAGGTTGAGAAACATAGTGAACCTGAGGTGCTTCCATTGGAACACTGCTATGACGACTAAGTCTTAGCGATTCTTCCCCTTCTTTAATTTCAATTTCAGAAATGCCAGTTTCTTCCAGCAATTCAATTAATTTTCTGATTTTTCGAATATCCATGGTTTTAATCTCTCTACTTTAATTCTTCAATAATTGCTTTTAATGCTAATAAATAACCTTGTGCACCAAGACCACTGATAGTACCTACCGCTATATCAGAGAAATAGGAATGATGACGAAAGGATTCACGCGTATAAATATTGCTGATATGAACTTCTATGAATGGAATTGCTACAGCTGTTAGTGCATCACGCAAGGCTATGCTGGTATGAGTGAATGCTGCGGGATTAAAAATGATATAATCAACTGTATCAATTTTTGCCTGGTGTATCGCTTCAATCAAATTGCCTTCGCTATTGCTTTGAAAACAGCTTAACTGTACGTCAGTCTTTTTTGCCTCTTTTGCTAAATCAGCATTTATCTGATTTAAAGAAACAGAACCATAGATTAATGGTTCACGAGTACCTAACAGATTTAAATTGGGCCCATTTAAGACAAGAATTTTTTTCATTAGACTTTAGTGTCGTCTGATTTTGGCAGATTTTGCCTTATCTTTGAGAATTTGTCTATATCTTCGATGATATCGACAAGATCTCCGCATGTTAGCTTCATTATTTCATTGTAGTGCTCATCACGATAACATGGTGCCTTGATTGATACTTTATAGGAATAAATTTTTTAATGCGGGTGCTCTGTAGTTTGGATTATGCTATTGTTTTTTTACTGATTGCTACTGAGAATGCTCCATGGCCAAAACTTTGATAACGGATGTTACTCTGCGTGATGCGCATCAATGTTTAATTGCAACTCGCATGCGTACTGAAGACATGATACCCGCATGCAAGCAAATGGATCAGGTGGGATACTGGGCTATGGAAGTTTGGGGGGGAGCTACTTTTGATTCATGTCTACGTTTTCTAAAGGAAGATCCCTGGACTCGATTACGGCAACTTCGCCATGCTTTGCCCAATACTCAATTATCGATGTTATTAAGAGGGCAGAACCTGCTGGGCTATCGACATTATGCAGATGATGTTGTTAAAGCGTTTATTCAGTTAGCTGTGAATAATGGTGTTGACGTATTTCGTATATTTGATGCCCTAAATGATCCACGCAATTTGAGGGTAGCTATTGATGAAGTTAAAGCGCATAAGAAACACGCGCAAGGTACTATCTGTTATACAACGAGCCCTGTACACACTCTGAAGAACTTTCTGGATATGGGGAAGTCTCTGGCTGATATGGGGTGCGACAGCATTGCGATTAAGGATATGGCTGGATTACTGACTCCTGTTGCTACAGTAGAGCTTTATCGAGGGCTGGCTGAAACCACGCAATTGCCTATTCATCTCCACAGTCATGCTACCTCCGGATTAGCTGCTGTCTGCCACTATGAAGCGGTGTTGGCGGGTTGTAATCACATTGACACGGCAATTTCATCCTTTTCTGGAGGAGCATCTCACCCGCCCACTGAAGCATTGGTGGCCGCATTGGCTGGTAGTGTTTATGATACTGGTTTGGATTTGAATTTGTTGTTGGAAATTGATGATTATTTTAAAATGGTGCGTAAAAAATACGCTCAGTTTGAAAGTGAAGCAAGGGATACTGATCCCAGAGTCCAGTTGTATCAAGTCCCTGGCGGTATGATATCCAATTTATATAATCAGCTTAAAGAACAGAATGCCTTAGACAAACTGGATGCGGTTCACCGAGAAATACCCAAGGTACGTAAGGATTTGGGATACCCTCCTTTGGTTACGCCTACTTCGCAAGTTGTCGGAACCCAGGCCGTGATTAATGTTCTTACCGGAGAGCGCTATAAAACAATAACAAATGAAGTTAAGCTATACTGTCAGGGAAAATATGGCACAGCTCCGGGGAAAGTAAGTACCAGCCTGCGGAAAAAAGCAATTGGGAATACCTATGTTATTGAGGTAAGGCCTGCGGATTTATTACCTCAGGAACTGGAGCAGCTGCGTAAAGAAATCAATGATTTGGCTTTGAGTGATGAAGATGTGATTATTTATGCCATGTTTCCTGAAATAGGGCGTCAGTTTCTAGAACAACGTCAAAATGATCGATTAGTCCCCGAACTTTTGTTGTCTGAATCAAGTCCTTCACAAAATACAGCGCTTTCAGAATTTGATATTGCGTTACATGGTGAACGTTATCATGTAAAAGTCGCAGGATTTGGTACGGCTGAACAAGGGCAACAATCTTGCTTCTTGTGGGTTGATGGTGTTCCTGAAGAGGTGGTCGTGCATCGTGCTGAATTTGAAGAAAAAATGCATCCATCTTTGCATAAGTTGGGTCCCGGTGATGTTACTGTTGCGATTCCCGGTACTATTATTGCTGTTCATGTACATGTTGGAGACTTTGTAAAGAAAGGACAACCAATTCTGGTGCTGGAGGCGATGAAAATGGAAACCGAAATTCAAGCACCCCAGGATGGTACTATTTTGGAAGTGCTTTGCCAGAAAGGAGATAAGGTGACTCCAGAACAGATACTCATTAAAATGCACTAAATTCAAGAAGTACTTTATGGACGCGCATTTCAAAAATGGGACAATACACAATCTACCTGATAACATGGTTCTATTCTCTGAACCTTGTTCAGAGGCGGTTTTATTGCTATCAGGGTAGGTCTTATCTTTCCTCAATTTAGCGGATCATGTGGGCCTTATAAATATTAATTTCCAAAAAGATAAAACTATGCTAGCTTTGAAAAGCTTGGCAAAATGTCTTTACATTTTGTAAAAATAAATTGGTTTTATGTCTGTTTTAATTAAAAAAATTTGAAGATTTATTCAAATAATTTAATGAATTAGACATGCCTTGATGGAATGCAATTATTCAATTAAGAATAAGCCAGTTTTGGATAATCCTTGATTTATGCGGTTAAAAGTAGTACATGGCTTTTGTAGTGCTGACTTGTTTGTACGGATGATAACTTGAAGTCTGTTGGCATTCTTCTTACTTGAGTCGAATTGACTTTATTTTGAGTACTTGAGCAGAGCATACATGCGGTATGTGATCAACAGTAGAAATATCATCAGACTTGGTACAAAAAAGAAATAACTATAAAAAATTACAGGGTTATATAACAACATGGACGCTCCGGGAAGAGCTGTCTCATGCGAATTCAGTTTAAGGAGTTAGAATCAATGCATCCAAATTATTATTTGTCCCCCCTGGCTGTTGCTTTAGCTTTAGGTATAGCGTCACCTGTTAAAGCTGCTGAACCAGTGCTTTTGCAGAAAGCTTCTATCGCAGACGTGAAGCAAAAATTCCAATTATCTGTACCTGGTATCATGAAAGGTGCGGCTGTTTCTACTGATAGCTTAGAGTTTGTAAAACAACGTACTGATAACAATAAAGTGACTCACGTTCGTATGCAGCAACAATATGCAGGGTTTCCTGTTTTTGGTGGCTATGCCATTATGCATAGCATGAATAGTGCTAAAATGCTGGCAAATGCCAAAGCTGGTGTAAAGATGAATGGTGTCGTTTACCAGGGGCTTCAGGCTGAATTAGGTCAACCCAAAGCATCTTTTGTTAAAAATGCTTCTGTTGCTTTACAACAATTTAAAACCAAATATGCGAATAAACGAATCAGCGAAGAGCAGGTTACTCCTATGGTGTATATCGATGAGAAACATCACGCTCACTGGGCCTATAAAGTCAGCGTATTTGTAAGCCATGACGACCGGATTCCTGAAAGAGCAACTGCTATTCTTGATGCAGAAACCAATAAGCCTTTTGTTCAATGGGATGATGTAAAAACAGAACGAGTTGCTGCTAAAGGAATGGGTTTCGGTGGAAACCGTAAAATAGGTGAATACCAATTTGGTAAAGACTTACCTTTATTGGATTTAAGCAGAGACAATGATGCTGAACTGTGTTTTATGGAAAATGACAATGTCAAAGTAGTGGACATGCAACATAAATATTATTCCAAAAACAAACCAATGGAATTTTCTTGTAAATCAGTGCTTGGCAATCAATCTAATATTTATTTCACGGGATATTCGGCAGACGGCTATGACCGGGATAATGGCGCGGCTTCACCGACCAATGATGCATTATATGCCGGATACGTGATCAAGCATCTGTATCATGACTGGTATGGGATTGAAGCATTGACCAAACGAGATGGGACGCCAATGCAATTGGTTATGCGCGTTCATTATGGTTATGGCTATGAAAATGCTTATTGGGATGGTAAGCAAATGACTTTTGGAGATGGCGATACGATGATGTATCCATTAGTGTCTTTAGGTGTAGGCAGCCATGAAGTGAGCCACGGCTTTACTGAACAACACTCCGCCCTTGAATATTTTGGTCAGTCAGGCGGTATGAATGAATCATTTTCTGATATGGCCGCTCAGGCAGCTGAGTTTTATTCCGTAGGTAAGAACAGCTGGCAAATTGGTTCGGAAATAATGAAAGAAGACAGTGGTTATGAAGCATTACGTTACATGGATAAGCCTAGTAAAGATGGCATGTCGATTGACGTAGCTGATGATTATTATGGTGGATTGGATGTGCATTATTCCAGTGGTGTCTTTAATCATCTATTTTATATCCTGGCCAACCAGACTGATTGGAACGTTCGTAAAGCGTTTGATGTGATGGTTAAGGCGAACATGGATTATTGGACCCCTTATTCAACATTTGATGAAGGCGGTTGTGGTGTCTTAAGCGCAGCTAAAGATCTTGGTTATTCTTTAGATGATGTTAAAAAATCATTGAGCGAAGTCACTATTAACTATCAATCTTGTTCTACAGAAATCCATTAATTATAACGCACTATAAAATTCAGCCAGAAGTGTTGCAACTATTTCTGGCTTCTCCATATGAATGTGATGACCGCCGTCCAAACGTTCTATTTTTAAATTCTGTACCGTTTTAATGCGCCTTTGCATCAGTTCAGTGTCAAATGAAAATCCTTCACTAGCCCAAAGCAAATACGTTTTTGCTTTAATATTTTTTAGACACGACAATATCTGTAATTCAGTCATCCGTAATGGTGACGGTTCCAGTAAGCGGCGATCATGTCGCCAATAATAGAGACCGTTCTCTTCTTTTACTCCGCGCTCACAGAGCAATTTTGCTATATCTAATGACACATAACCCTTTATGGCACGAGCCAATGCCGCGCTATCAAATTTGGGATATCCTTTTGGTTTTTTTATTTTTTTTTGAGTAAGGACGTCTAAATAATGGGATAATTGTTTGCATGCGGTTTCTTCTGGAGAAGAGAATGGGCCCAGTCCTTCAATTAACGATAAAGAAAGAAATCGCTCAGGAGCCACTCCTGCTACAAGGCTGCCCAGACAAGCTCCCATTGAGTGGCCCAACAGGTGTACTTTATTCAACTTTAATGCATTTATAATTTGGATGACAAGGAATATACTGTCAATAAAATGATAATTACTGCCCAATGGCAGATGTGATGAATGACCATGTCCTGGAAGATCCACTGCGATAAAGTAATAATTATCTTGTAAGTGCTGTGCTAAATAATCGAAACTGTTTGCATTATCCAACCATCCATGTAGTGCAACAATCGGGGGGTGTTGCGGATTGCCCCAGGTTTTATAAGCGATGGTTAACCCGGGGATACTCAGTTCCATTGTGTTCATATGTATTCATTTCATAATGATTATATTCATAAGCATAGTATCTCTCATGCAGTAATGTAAATCCAATTATTGCTGTAGCATACATAGAGCTTTATATCGCGTTTAAGCATTCCCAGGAATGCATATCTAATGCAAATAATAATATTATAATTATTTGAATTTGTTATTTATATTGTCCAGTTGGTGTATGCTTAGAATATG
>NZ_CALMPD010000230.1 GCF_937871865.1 uncultured Legionella sp. | reverse complement strand
AAAGGATTGTATGGGTGTGCTGGGAAATTTAGTACCTTCCTGCAAAGAACCCCTAATAGCTGTGGGGCGCCTACATCTAGCTTTCTATTTCATCTCTTTAAATACAGCCACCAGATTTGTAAAGTAAATGGTGGTAGTGCTCTCAAAAGCCGAATCAGTCCCGAAAACTACCCAAACTTCCCCTTTGTCATTACTGGTCACCGTGTAGTTGTCCAGTTTTTCCTGCATGACGCTGTCTGGTTGGTAAGGTAACGTTTTTAGTCGGTATAATTCATCATGAGTATCTACACCAATAGTTCCTATCAGCACCATGTCTTTACCATCAAGTGCTTGATTGCCTTTATCCAGAGCCATTCGGTAATATCCTGCATCATCAAGATATCGGGCTGGCTTGCTGGCTATCGCACCTATCTTCAGATAGACGGAATCTCCAGGCGAACCACCGCTTCCTACAGAACCAGTAGGAGCATTTGAAGCAAACTCAAGGGAAAATTGTACCCTATAAGAAGTATTTGGCTTTAAACCGTTTAATTTTTTGAAGGCAAACATGAATAAATCATCACTGTGATTGTTGCCTGTAATTTTTAAACCCGGCGTATGGGATTTTATTTCTGAAGGTAATCGCGACCCAGATTTAAAACCTAACTCATAGAACTCTTCTTCACCTTGAGGATAGTCTGCAAAGGACACGGTGAATTTATCGTTTTTGGTAAAAATATACTTAAAGGATTGGATATCCGTGGGGTTACTCTGAGCAGATAAATTTAAAGGGAGCCAATACATTGCGACAACGATGAATAGCATGCACCTTCTTATGAAGGTTAGTGACTCTTTTTTGCTGTATTTTTCGTTCAAAATGAATCTCAGCTGAGTTATTTGTTTTTAATTTTACCATGCTGACTGAGGACTGTCTACCCTCTTAGAACATCAACAGAGCAGGGTTTATTACTCTTTATTTGCGTTGAGATAATTTATATTTTTTATTGGCTTATAATTAGAATTAGGGGTGTTATCCATGTAAGGAATTATGTATGCGCAAGCTGCCTTTTAAAAAATCGCCAGTAGGTTCTATTGGTATTGAGCTGGAATTCCAACTTATTGATCCTCGTTCCTTTACATTGATTTCACGGGCCAAGGATCTCATCAGAAATATTAAAACAGGACCTTTTCAACTTAGAATTACACCTGAAATTACTCAAAGCATGATTGAGATTAATTCATCCAAGCATGCCTCTGTTGTCACCATGCTGGAGGAGTTGGCGGAAATACAGGCTTATTTGCTAGAGCAGGCTAATGAGCTTAATATTGCAATTTGTGGTGGTGGGACGCATCCATTCCAAACCTGGGCCATGCAAAAAATATTTCCTTCTAAACGCTATAAAAAAGTGTCCAGGAAATTCCGTTATCTATCAAAAATGTCAACCGTTTTTGGGCAACATATCCATATCGGGTGCGGCAATGCCGAAGACGCTCTTTATTTAACCCACGCCTTGGCACGTTATGTCCCACATCTCATTGCAATTATGGCGTCTTCTCCTTTTTATCAAGGGGTAAATACCAATTTTTGTTCTTCTCGTTCTACCGTATTTAATGCGTTTCCATTAAGTGGGGTTATCCCTTATTTAATTAACTGGAATGAGTTTTCAGAGTATTACTATAAGTTACGCAGTCTGGGAATAGTTGCGAGCATGAAGGATTTTTATTGGGATATCCGGCCCAAACCTGAATTTGGCACAGTAGAAATCAGGATTTGTGATACTCCTCTAACCATTAAAAAAGCGTTGTTGATTACGGCTTATGTTCAGGCTTTATCTCTCTATTTATTAGATCAGCGCCCCTCACAAGTGGGCCATGATCTATACTATCTATATAGCCATAATCGGTTCGAGGCCAGCAGATATGGTTTTGATGGCCGATTTACTAACCCTTATACCTTGAAACAAGGTTTAATTCTTGATGATTTAATTGATACGATTAAAAAGATTGAGCAATACACCACCCAATTAAATAATACTGCGTACGTTGCTGAACTATTGGATGATGCTATCAATGGCATTAATGATGCGAAGATATTAAACGAATTATTTAAACAGAAAAAATCGTTACCTAAGGTGGTGGCAGAGCAGTGCAATATATGGGCGAAACCAATTAATTAACACGGATGTATTAATAGGGGATGTTGATGGATGATCACTTTATTTCAGACGAGCAGGATATATCAGAACTTAATGAATTAGCGAATAGAGCCCTGGGCAAGTATCTGGGACCGAATGAAATAAATCTGCTATTGAAATACAGCCAACCTGTTTTATTCAATTCAGGAGAGGTGTTGTTGCAGCAAGGCGTGCGAATTGACGGAATATATCTCATACTCCAGGGTACCGTTCTCGTCAATGCGATAATTATGGGGCAGGGGACTAAACGTTTGGAAAGCCTGTTCCCAGGCCAATTTGTGGGCGCAATCAGTTTTATGGAAAAAGGTCCATGCTTTACCTCCTTTTTAGCCACTGATAACGTTTTATGCTTATTAATCCCTAATAGCTATTTCCAGCGTCTTGCTTATGATTCTCCAGATACGAAATATAAATTGTTTCAAGAGCTTGCCCGGCAGATTTGCCTTCGCTTAAAAACAAGCCATGATATTGTTACCTCGTTCATTTCTGAGTCAAAGATGACCAGCTTGTCTTTTTTCGACAGGGTGATTCACTCTTTGAACCAGCCGTCAAAAATGGTCTTTGAAGACAGCGGAGTTAATAAAGATTATTTATATAATAATCCTTTGTTTAAAGCATTTACGACAGAAGAGCTTGAGGAGTTGTTCCACCATTTTGTTATGTTGGACGCATCAAAAAACTGTAAATTAATCAGTGAAGGTGAAAAAAATGCGTCTTGTTATCTGGTTCTTTATGGGGCAATACAGTCTTGCATTATTCAGGACGGGAAATTAGCCAAGTTGTCAGTAATAGGACCGGGTACTTTATTGGCAAGCATAGGCTGCATTGATAGAAGCTCCTCTTTTAACATTACTTACATTACTTGTGAACAAACTATGCTGTTTAAATTACCTGTTGCGGCACTGCAATTGATTAAAGAGGAAAAGCCTGAACTATGGTACAAATTATATGAGCTGATTTGCGGCTCCGTGACCGCATTGAAGAAATCCATCGATAAATTGAATATACGATTACATACTGAACTCTACAATAGGTAACTGGATATGTGCAGAATATTGACCTACCTTGGGAAACCCATAGTAGTAGAAGAGCTCTTATATAAACCGGATAATTCCTTTATAAAACAGAGCTATAATCCTAAATACATGTCTCATTTGCTGAATCTGGCAGGTTTTGGGATGGCGGCTTGGGATAAAGCATCGCATAACCCTGAATTTCCTTATCTTTATAAGACACCGCAATTACCCTTTTATGATGGTAATCTCCGTAATCTTGCTGCCAAGATATCCCCAGAGTGTCTTTTAGCTCATCTGCGTGGAGTTGCTTATCATGAAAAACAGATTGTTTCCAATCAAAACGTTCATCCTTTTGTCATTACAGGTTCCAATATCGTCCTTGCTCACAACGGCTCCTTAGCTCATTTTGATCTGATGCGTTATGATTTACTGGAATACATCAAACCAGAATTTCGCCAATTTATTCATGGAACCACTGACAGCGAATGGATATATGCAGTGTTTCTTTCTCAATTACCTGGATTGTCTGATACTTATAAGACGGAAGAGATTATTACCGCGGTTCTTGAAACATTAAAAATCCTTCAGGCTGTGCGTAAGAAACGTAATATAAAAATAAATTCCCCTGTCAATCTGTTTGTAACAAATGGCGAGTTTATTGCTGCGACTCGCTTTGTTTTGGATTATGGTTGGCAAGCAATGGATGCAATGCCCTCACATACCGGTTATCACTCTTTGTGGTATACCTACGGCGATCATTATGGTTTTTATGATAATACTTACAAAATGAGCGGGCATAGTGAAAAAAACAGCATTATTATTGCTTCCGAGCCCTTAACCGAAGACACGACCACCTGGCTGGAGGTGCCTGAATACACCTTGGTAATTGCCAGGCGATTGGGTGATGAGATCAAAATATCATCTCAGGACATTAATATATAGCCTAAGAGATAAAATTCAGTATCAATTCGTTAACAGTGTTTGCCTGTTCTACTGGGCTGGAATGAGCCCCGGGAATGATTTTGAATTGAGCGTCAGGCAAGCATTGAGCCAGCTCCTTACTTTCTTCGGGCAGGGCAATAATATCTTCTTCCGCTGCGATAACCAGCGTGGATGAGTGAATGTCCTTTAGCCAGTTCCTGGAGTCAAAAGGTAGCAAGGCTTTTAATTGCCGCTCCTGATCGCTGATGGATTGAGGAAAAGGGTTTTTGAGTAAATCTTCTTTAAAGGCTTTGATCAGCTCCGGATTGGCAAGAAAATGGCTGGAAAAAAACCAGGGTAGAGCGGTGTCGATGAATAAATCGAAGGGTATCTGGGCTTCTCGTAATTTATAAATGTTGTTCAAGGTGTTTATGGTGCGTACGTTTAGTTTTGCGGCAGAGTTGAGGATAATTAATTTATCAATATGTTGGCCATGAGTTCTTGCAATCATTTGGGCTATGGCACCTCCCATCGATTGGCCAATAATATGCGGATGCTCAAGTCCTAAAGCGTTGATAAGCGCCATAGTGTCTTCGGCCATTAATTCCAAAGAAAAATCAGCACCTGAATCAAGCGTTTGGCCTATGCCGCGATTATCAAAGAGTAACACGGTGAATTGTTTTGCCAATTCTTCTTGCATGAGTTTCCAGAAGGTATGATCGCCGGTATATCCGGCTATTAATACAAGCGGCTGTCCCTGTCCTCTCAATTCATAATAGATGTTAATTCCATTTGCATTAATATTTGGCATAACGATCCTTCGTTTATTCAATGGTTAGATATAGCATAGCAAAAAAACGGCGAAATGATGGGGGATTATTCCTTTGCTGTAGTCGGCCTGGTTGCGTCCATTAAGTTAAATGAAATAACAAGGTCCTTATTCGCTGCGGAATTAACTGAATCCAAGGTAGATATGAGGGATGCCTCAACCTTTTCTATTAATTCAAGCCTACTTTTCCAGGCAATAAATTCCTGATTAATAGTGATTTGTTGAACTTTTGTAAAACTTTTTTTGTCGCTTTTATCATATTGATCTTTTTCTATTTCAAATAATTGCTTTAATTCCTGAAGCGTACACCAAATTCCTTTTTCATAAAAATTATTACCTTTAAAAGCAGTTATCTTCTCTTCAACTTTTAAAGTGTTTTTTAACAGTATACTTGCATCATCACGTAAATTGTCTCCCGATAAAAGTGCAGCGTATATTTTCTGAGTTGCTATGCCACGTTTAGCCTTAACAGGTTGAACTACAAAATCATATACAGCTACCAATAAGTGCTGATCTCGACCATTTGTGTTTAGATCAATGCCATTTTCTTCAAATGTTTCATGGATTGCAGTGGCAAGCTTATTTTCAAGAAAAACCTGATAGCCTGCTTCTTTCATGCGGGTAATAATAGGTTGAAAATTTTTTTCATTAAAAACAATTTCTTCGTTGGTAAGACGAATTGTTCCATTTTGAATCTCTTCCTGAATTAACGTTTTGATAATCTTTTTGTTTGATTCTGTTAAAGGTTTTGAAGCTCCATCTCTTCTCGTGTTTCACTATGACGGGCAAGGGCAATGACTTCATATAATTGTTCATTTTTATAATGTCTGTATGTTCCATATAAATTAGCATCTTTGGGCATTTAGAAATCTCTTCAAATAGATAAAACGGGTACCTATAAGGCTTATTTTCTTTAATAATGGAGCATTATTCCAGGTGTTTTTATCCTGGTTGTGATGTTTCTGAAGATCCAGTAACTGGATCGGCACATTGTGTTATTGGCCCTTACTGGTGTATACGTCTTAATAGGAAAAAAATCCATGCTTGCCAAGGTGATCTTTGGTGTGAGGTAAATCAGGATACAGTCAATTATATTTACAAAGTGAAATTTGGGTTCCCATTCAAAAAGGAGTTGTTCATGGCGCTTAAACTATTATCTCTTTCGGAAGTGAAGCAAAGTATTACCATGGTTGAGGCCATTGATGCTATGGAGAGGGCATTTGTCCAATTAGCACAACAAGAAGCAATCTTGCCTTTACGAACAGGGATTCCAGTAGGTACAAATGGGTTAACACTAACCATGCCTGCTTATTTATCGAAAGAAAAAATCCTGGGATTAAAAACAGTTACCGTGTTTCCTGATAATGTACAGCACAATAAGCCATCCATTAATGGAACTATTTTATTGCTTGATGCTACAACCGGTGAGCCTCTTATGCTGATGGATGCAGGTTATTTAACAGCCCTTCGCACTGGTGCTATTTCTGGTTTAGCAACCAAATATTTTTCACGAGATTTGCCCTCAACGGTAACCATTGTGGGAGCAGGAGTACAGGCCGTCACTCAGCTTGAAGCAATTGCTGCCGTGCGTCAAATTGAACGAATATTTGTGTGGTCACGGAATTTAGAAAGTGCACGAAAATTTATTAAGGAAATTGGAAGTTCCTACGATATTCAGGTTTGTGAGCACTTATCCTTAGCTTTGAAACAATCAGATATTATTTGTACTGCAACAGCAAGTACAGAGCCCTTGGTTTATCTACACGATCTTCAACCTCATGCACACATTAACGCGGTTGGCTCACATCATCCATCCATGCAGGAAATAAGTGGCGACGTGCTCCAAAACGCTGTGGTGATAGTGGATCAAATAGGCGCTGCAATGCAAGAAGCCGGCGAAATTATTAATGCCGTTGAGCAACAAAAAATTAAAAAAGAATCGATTATTGAATTGGGTTCTTGGTTATTAAAAAAAACACCTCATGCTCAAGAGCAGCTTACTGTATTTAAATCAGTTGGCCTTGCGATTCAAGATTTGGCAGTTGCTCAGGTTGTCTATCAAAATGCTCTAAAAATGAATTTAGGTTCTACGTTTAAGCTTAATTAATCCTTGAATTAGATAACATATGGACTATGTATTTAGCGATTCCAATATCTTGTGGGGCAATACCGCTCAAATCTGTAATGCTTACGTGGGCCTGTTGATTCAAAGACGATTGCAAAACAAAACCTATTTCAATTAAGGAGGACGCTTGAATTTTTTGGTTTTTTACTGCAATCGCCGAATCACCTGTTCTGCTATTGAAAAAACAGAGTCATCTATTTCTTGTTTACCCGGTTGATCAGCGCCAAGTGCAATAAAGTGTACCTTTTCAGCAATGTTATTTGCATAAACGAGAGGAGTAGTACTGGTTGTTGTGGAAATAACGACCCCTCCTTTTTTATCATGGTGGTTAAATCACTCTCATGCATTATAAAAGGATAGTTCTTTTGCATTTGAGCACTTTTGTTTTTATTCCTTCCCCACAATGAAATACAGGCATTGGGATATTGCTGATGCATTATCTCGATAACCTGTTTCGCCAGCTCTCCTGTCCCAATAATGCTAATCCTATCAGTTAACCAGGGGGGTAACGTTGAGGCAATACAGGCTGTTACTGCCGTTCTCAATGTTGTTAAATACCCAGCATCACACAATATGGCCAGAATCATTCCAGTTTCCTTACTGCATACGATGAATAATCCATCTCCTGGAGGCAAACCATATTGTGTATTAGCATAAAACCCAGTGGCAATTTTAACCACGAATAAAGCATCATTGCTGTTATAGCCGCCTTTAATATGACATTCACCATTTGACTCTGATATATTTAAATGAAATGGCATAGGCACAACACTCTTGCCATTTGCAAAATCAATCAGTTCTTTACTAATAGCGCTCATCATCTGCGGCAAATGAGACTTAATCTCTACCGATTTTATTTGTTCCATAGTGTAAATTATCATGAGCTAATCACCGCTTTAAAAAGATCTAAAACCTGCGGCATGTTGCGTCGACCAAAGCCAATTCGGAAATGGTTGCAGGGGTAGTCATACACCGATGCTGGCATTAATAAAATTCCATGTTCCTTTACAAGCTTTTCACAGAATGAATCGACAGATTCATCCGTCAGATAATTCACGAAGCCAACACAACCCCCCTGTGGTTTTACCCATTGAAACTTGTCTGGATTTTGTAAGAAAAACTGTTCTAGCAATGCGAGATTGTGAGCAACAATCTGGTTATTTCTATCCAGAAAATAATGCTTATTATGCAGTGTAATCAAACTTAGAATTTCTGATGGAGCACTATTACAAATTGACGCATAATCTTTCATTCGTTTGATCTTATGCAGCATGGATTGGTTTTGGCAAGCAATCCATCCTACTCGCAAACCAGCCATTCCAAATGCTTTGCTCATCACGCCTAACGACAAGGCTTTATCATAGACATCAGCAGCCGGATTAGCCCATGATTCAGAAGGTTTTCCAAGAAAACGATAGACTTCATCTGAAAAAAGTCAAATATCGTGTATTAAATTTGGGCCTCACTTTAAGAGCGTCATTAAGAAGCGAGCACCCAG
>NZ_CALMPD010000229.1 GCF_937871865.1 uncultured Legionella sp. | reverse complement strand
AAGAATTTTAATGAGTTTTAGTTAGGAGGCAAGGTGCTGTGCGTAAGGTGAGTTATTTATTCGCTCATGATTAGAATACATGGTCTTATACCTTAGTTCATAATGGGGCTGAATTTATTGTTTGATGATAGGTCGTTAAATCCGCGTTTGTTGGCATAAAGCACTTTCGCTGGTTTATCATCCCAATAATAATGAGTACCTGTCTTTGTTTTTTGTTCTTCTTCATGCCAGCGGCATAATTTCTTATAGGTATCAAACAAGGCTCCCAATCGCCCCTGAGTTAAAGCCGGATGAACTTGCGATAAGTCATTAGCGACCGATAAGTCTTGGCCAAAACCAACGAAGTGTGTGGACTCTATCAGGTGCAACAGAGCTTCTGCACCGTATAATTTATCTTCTCGATTATAGCCACCGTTCCACAAGGTATAACCGCAAAGACTTAATCGCGTAGTATAATTATCTTCTTTTTCCCGCCCTTGGATGTAGTCTTTAAGCTCTTGTTGCAGTATCCAGCGGCACGATTTGGGAAGATGCTGTTCTTTGGCGTATTGATAACTGCTTTTTTGCTCCAGAATGAGGGTCTCAATGCCAAAGTAAGAGCTTTTTCTCCATACGGATGCCTTTTTGTGGTAATTCCCACCTTTTTCCAACATCGCCAATAGCTCTTCGTCAAGGCCGCGAATAGCGGCAATGTGCATGGCATTACAACAACTATGGCGCAGTAAAGGTTCGTTATAAAACCATTGGTATACATCATGCTGTTTCGAATTTGTATAAATAGGAATTTCAAGATCGACATTAAACAGAGCGTAATCCTTAGCCCTCATAGCCTCAATAATAGCACAGGCTTTGCTTGTACTGGGAACACCGTACACACAGATATTAGTCAGACTATGATGCAAGTACAGCCCATTTACCGTTCCAATGCTGTATTTGTCGTCATGCCTGTAGCTTGTAAAAAAAGTATAACTTACAAATCCAGTCATCACTGGCATGTTGTTATAGTGGCAGGATACAAAACGAGGGGCAGCGTTTACAATTTTAGTAATAAGCTCTGGTTTATAGGCATTTCTAAATAAATAATTATGAAGGGGGATTGAATCAAAAAACAACGGGCTGGCTTGTTTGATGAGCCTGTCAAGAAATGTTGAATCCTGATAATAAGTGAACGTTTTAATGCAATGCAGCCAGATTTTTTTTTGCAGAGCATCCGTAAGGGAATAATCATCCATTAGCTCTAGAATAAAGTTTGCGATATGGATGTCTGAAGAGTCGTTATTTTCCAGAAGAAACAAGAACAATTCGGTTAATTGCTCTGGGCTTAATCGAGCGTAGGCTAAAATTTGCTTAAACAACTGTGTACTGCAGGTAATAACGTTTTCCCGTGTATTCTCTATCCTTCCGGGTAAGACTACACGTTTAAATGTGTACCGGTCATACTTCGACTCAAGATTTAAAACATCAATATTCATCAAATTATAAAGCAGATAATAGGAGTTTAACGGCAGTTGTGGATGTTGTGATAGAATAGTGCTTAATTCGTCCAGACAGTTTCTATATGATGCTACATAAAGTCCTTCAGAAACGGTTAATACCCCCTGTTCTCTTAGGACAGATATCAAGGTGCTGAAATTCTGCTTTTCTTTTGTGATTGATAGATGGCAAGGTGACTTTGATTTGAATGACCACATATTGTCTTTATCAAAATAGAGTTCCTTGTCTAGTAAGTCATTATCCCCACCTCTCACTTGCCAGCTAAGATTACGGCAGTATTCTCTTTTGATATGCTCTTGTAATTCTTTACGCAATGACTCAGATGAGGAGTGCCAGCCAAGAAATGCCACAGTCACATGATAGCTCTGTCTATAATGTTCACGGACAGCATTGAATTGCCAATCCTTAAAGTAATTTAGCAGCTCATCCTGGGTTTTAATGTCAATAAAGCGAGACAATTGAGACATCACAAAATGAGCCGTCCGAGCATCGATTACAGCAAAGAGATGATTAATTAAGGTAGTATTGTCTGAATGATCACCATATTTTGGTAAAAAATCTTTGATTTGTGCCAGTGGAGTCTGATGCTTTTGATTAAGCATGTAGTCACATAGTTGTTGAAAAAAATCAAAATCATCCTGGTAGCGGCAGAGATTTAACCAAGCGACGATGTTAATGGATTCAGTGGTGGAGCCTTGTGCCATAAGCGTGGCAAGTTGTTCTTTTCCTGCAGAAGGAAGCTTGAAAGGACAAAAATCGTGGAGGCCTTCTTGCAACTCTACTGCCTTACGGCCACGCTCAAGTACTGCAAGGATAGCGGAAAAGCCCTGGTCTTTATAAAGGCTGGGATTATTAAAATCTTCTTTAGGTACCGTGCCATGGCCTTGTGTATAGGGGTTACCAAAGCCGGAATTAGCGCCAAAATATTTATATTGAGATTCTGCTGTTAAGAATGGATTGTTAACCACCCGTTCGAATTCCTCGCGCTGTTCAGTGGTGCTTAATAGTTCAAATTCCAGCATTTCTTTTGCCAAATTTATTAACTTAAAAGCATTATCTGCTGCTGGATTTTCAGGGTTTTTGTCCGGGTGAAAGCGTATCGCTAATTGATGATAAGCTGCAACAACGTCTTTATTGGTATACTGAGCTGAAATTGAAAATAACGCACGCGCTGAGGGAAAATACTGTTGCCAATTGGTGATGCGGTTTATCTGGGCTACAACAGATTGTTTGTAGAGCGGATTTGCAGTGTCATCTAAAGGAAGGCTCATGTTATGTTCCATCGGCTATTATTGCTCGTAATTTTACCATACCGCTCTTAAAAAATATAATATTGTAGGCCAAAAGAGGGGGAGTTTTATCTTAATATCTTCCTTTAATTGAGTTTTTATTCGCTAAAATCAAACAGTTATGTACATTTTTTCCTAGGAAATCTCTTGTGATAATAAAACGTGTATCAAGGTTTATCGAGAGGCTCAAAGCAAGCACTGTTGTTTATGTTATGCTGCTTATCACAAGCGGAGTTTAGGGCTTAATACATGTCGTTATTAATTATGTTTTTCAATAAATGATGACCATTTTTCTTATGCCTCTTACTTCTGTAAGCATCATTTTATTTCTGTTGTAGATAGTAGTCATAATCTTGAACGCATATTTCATAGATACACTCACCAATGCTCATTGGAGGCATAAAAAATGTTGGATATGGCTTGCTAGCTTTGCTTTATGCATACCCCAATACATAAACTTATTTAAAAACAAATTCCAATGCAGTAGAACACCTTTCTGCGTCACTGCCCATACCCAGCAGTGACGCAGAAAAATCACATTGATTTTACCGCGTAAAATCAACACATTTCAGCATTTTGTCCGATCCCGCCAATCGGGATTGGACAAAATTCTTTCCAAAATCCCTTGCGAAGCAAGCACCGCTTTGCTAATTTGGAATCAAGCATGACTGATGAGCTGGTGAAATTCCGGCGAAACGTCAACCGACGTCTTATGCTAAGCCACTTCATTCCCTAACCCCGTGGCTGGACCAGGTCTTGTGATATGCCATCTTGTTCCCTAATTCCATGGCAAAGCGTTTAGCAGGGAAACCCTATCAGGAGATATCTTTACGGTTTTACGCCCGAGGAGTGCTTTAAGCACATCATCATTAATAATCAGGTAAATCAACCGAAGTTTCGGTGATCTTTTTTTGCATAACCCAATTGGGATGAACAGTCCCTTTGGGGCTAATCCTCCCTACCCCAAGGAGCTACCATGCAACAACAGGAACCAGTACAACTTGAGATTGAACATTTGCTCTTTGAGCTGAATTGTTGTGTGAATGATTTAAGCCGACACCGACTTCAAATTAACACCCATGACATTCAGCAAGCAGAGCTAAGTTTAAACAAATTGGAATCACTGATCTCCTTTGTCAAACAGTTCGATACTCAACGAATCGCTTGTTAATTGAAGTAATTAAAGTCTTTTCCGCATAACAGAAAACCACCTGCTTATGCGGATGTTTTTCTGTTATGCCACCCACATTAAACAATAACAGGAGAATACAATGACCGCATCTTTAAATCGCGTTCAATTAATTGGCAATCTCGGTGCTGATCCTAAAAGCATCACCGGAAAAGACGGACAATCTTTTGTCACCGCTACTTTGGCTACTAATGAATTATTCAAACAGAATAATGAATGGCAAACCAGAGTGGAATGGCATCAGTTGGTACTATTTGGAAAGCTAACCAAAGTCACTGAGTATTTAAAGAAAGGAGTACAAGTATACCTAGAAGGTAAACTACGTTCCAATCAATGGACAGACAACGAAGGCAAAGCACGTCAAGCCTTCAGCATTGTTGTTAACCATATTCAGCTACTCAGCTCACCCAAATCAACTGACGAATCCAGCAATAAAACCGCAGAACAGCACATGGCTCAGATGCGTGAAATGTTGCAACCGGATTCGGAAGAAATTCCGTTTTAATCATACCCTACCACGGGAGCAAGCTCCCGTGTGGGATTGCTCCATTCACACAAGGAGATAATCCCATGGACACCCCTTCAATCTACGTCGCCTGTTTAGCATCATACAATAACGCCATCCTGCATGGTGTTTGGATAGATGCTACTCAAAGCGAAGATGACATCATGAAAGAAATCTGGGAAATGCTGGATAACAGCCCTGAACCCAATGCTGAAGAGTACGCCATACATGATTATGAAGGATTTGGCAGCATCAAAATTCATGAGTATGAGTCAATAAGCAATATTGTAGAGTATGCTTCATTTATTCAAGAACACGGAGAACTAGGCTTAGCCCTTCTCTGTGATTATTCGGTAGATGATGCACAAACCATGTTGGAGGATCATTACCAAGGTTGTTATGATTCAGGGGTTGATTTTGCCAGGCAGTTATTTGATGACTGTTATGTCCATCAAATGCCAGATAGTTTGATATGCTACTTTGATTTCGAGGCTTTTGCTCGGGATCTTTTTATCAATGATTACTGTTCGGTTGAATATGATGGACAGATTCATGTGTTTTCAAATTATTAAGCCCCAGCTTGGGGCTTAATTTTTAATCTCAAATAGTTACTTCAGTCAATATGAAATTACAGAAGAAAACAACCAATATTTTTATAAAAAATAATCAAATTGCTAACAACCACTTATTTAGCTCACTAATAACCATCTCTAGATCTTCTGGTAAACCAAGCAATTGAGTTCGGTGAACACCTAAAGCACGTAAATGTCCAGACCAAAGAAGCTGCATCCGCTCTAATTCATCAGGCAGAAACTGAATTGGAATGGAAAAGACTGTACCCCTATTTTGAAATGTTTTGACAATATTACCTTTTAAGTGAGCTTTATCAAGAAGCTCATTCTCTCGGCATAGTAATAGCAAATCATGATAGTCTTTCATACGACTATTGGCAGCCCCTCGAAAAATGACAGTTTTCAGCTTTTCGGCAAAAATAGTTTCTACCGGATATACTTCAAGCGAAATAGGATCTTCAAACAATGGCTTTTCTTTGTAATTAAATGATGGCCAATCAAGCGATAGTGGTTCCACAGCATCCCCAACACCAATATCCACATAAAATTTGTCACTCATCACCCCAAATCGGACGGTTATTCCCACTTGAAACCCAGGATAATTCATATGCTGGTGCTCCAAATCCTCAAGGTGGATGAACTTCATTTGAAACCCATCATCCAGATTAAGTAAGCAGATTTCTTGTATGATTAGCTCTACATTGGATTTTTCTGCGTTTAACCTCCTGGCTAGTAGATCAATATCGGTCGTTTCTCTGCCAATAGTCAAGTAATAGGATAATAGTAACCCACCTTTAAATATGAATTTGTCAGAATATTCAGAACGAGAAAGTCTTGCTAAAAATCGCTCCAAAACCAACAACTTCCAGACCTCATTAAAACTCCGGCCTTGTTCTTTGGCAATATGCTTTAATCTTGCCTTTAATGCTTGTTCATTCATGTTGTTACCGTCAAAATATAGGATTCAAGATCAAGTCCAAATTGCCTGGCATAGCGCTGAAGCTTTTTAATATCCAATTTTTGGGAAGCATTCCCTTTCACCGCTGCTTTCAGTGCTTTAATAGCAATTTCTTTACTGAGATAGCGAAAAGCGTCTATTATCGTTCTTTCTCTGTCAAAAATGGCGATCGTTTCCTGTCCTATTGTATGTACTGTTTGGCCTGTTTCTATATCACGCATTCGAACAATGCGAGTATGTTCTCGCTTAGGAGCTGTCGTAGCATGAGGAACGGCTATCCAATACTCTCTAGGCATTTCATCCGTCAGCTCGTAAAGTGCCAAAGCTGAGACCAAGCATACTACGCCTCGCGGAATACTTTTGGCAATGATAATCAGATCTTCCCATTGAAAATCTGCATCAACAGAGGATTCAATACCGCGATAAACACCATGACCAATACGTTCAATCCGATTCGTTTTTACATAATAACTGAGCCGGCTGGGATGGATACCCGCTTCACGTGCCTCTGCGGCGTAAAAGACTGCTCTTGCAAACAGATCTTTCAATGTAATTTCATTATTTAGTTTCATACTTATAATTTTAATATTAAAACCCAATAACGTCAAATGGGTTTCAATATTAAAATAACTCTGTAAAAACCCATTGTGGGGAATTTGCGTATTTGAGTACGACATTGTTATACATCGTAGGACATTTGTAGTGGTTTCCTGCGATTAAAATTATAATAAAATCAATTACTTATTTTGTAATTGACGGACTCATAATCCGTTGGCCCTAGGTTCAAGTCCTAGTGGACCCACCAATAAAATCAAGTAGTTACGAACAGTGAAGT
>NZ_CALMPD010000228.1 GCF_937871865.1 uncultured Legionella sp. | reverse complement strand
GCTGACTGTTTGTGGCTTGTCATTGAAGACAGGATGATCAAAATCTATAGTAAATGAAACTTTATAGCCTTTATGCGGCAGAAACTGGACGTATTTACCATTATCTTCCACTCGAATAGGCTTAAGAATGCGAATATACTTCTTTGGAGCATTCTGTTCTTTAATGCCGGCTGATTGAATAAGGAAAACAAAAGGTGCAGCACTACCATCCATAATTGGTAGCTCAGGCGCATTAACATCAATATAGGCATTATCGATACCCAAACCAGCCAAGGCTGATAACAGATGCTCGACAGTCGCTACTTTCACGCTTCCATGATGTAAGGTAGTACACAACATAGTATCGCCAACATACTCATAGGATGCAGGAATTTCAACTACAGGTGACAGATCCACTCGTCTAAAAACTATCCCGGTATTAACAGGAGCAGGTCTTAAGGTTAAAAGCACTTTCTCACCGGAATGCAACCCAACGCCAGTGGCCTGGATTACCTTTTTAGGAGTTCTTTGTTTTATCATTCAGTGCTCACCTTTTATCTTTGTATTTTATTTTGCGCGCAAAAACCTCTTGATCTTAACAACAATTTATTGATTAGTCTAATTTTTTATTCAATTAAACATCGCAGAACGCTTAAATATCCAACTTGAGCCTGTTGAACACTTACTATCCGTACAAAATAAGCTCATTATGAGCAAAACTAAAAATATTTAACAACCGCTTAATGCATTACATTTGAGCTATTGCAATTGCCTAATGATTTATCATTATCATTTATCTAATTACAATAACTCAAGCTCTTATCAATAACAATACCCTGCTAAGCTTCCTCTTCCTGGCGACGCAAAAATGCAGGTATATCCAAATAATCAACATCAGGAACATTATCGCTGCCAGCAACTTTTTGTTTGATCGCACTAGCAGAACTTACAGCAGCACTTTGGGCTTGTTTACGGATAACAGCAGGTCTGTCCAATTGATGATAATCAAGAGAACCATCGCTTCTGGTACTTTCCATTAATCGTGCTCTTTGCCCTTGTTGTTGCTGTTGTGGTTGTTGATGACGTTGTTTCACATCACCTAATCCAGTAACAATCACAGTAACTCGCATTTCATCAGTCATTTCAGGATCGATTACAGTACCAACGACAACGGTAGCATCATCAGAAATAAATTCTTTAACCACATCACCGACTTCCTCGAATTCACCTATAGACATATCAAGGCCAGCCGTAATATTAACCAGAATTCCACGAGCACCGGAGAAATTTACGTCTTCTAATAAAGGAGATGCAATTGCGGCCTCAGCTGCCTGACGAGCTCGTTGCTCTCCTACAGCACATCCAGTACCCATCATAGCCATGCCCATTTCAGACATAACAGTGCGCACGTCAGCAAAGTCGACGTTGATTAAGCCAGGACGAGTAATCAGGTCTGATATTCCTTTTACAGCTCCTAACAGAACGTTATTTGCCGCTTTAAATGCATTGAGTAAACTGATGTTTTTACCCAGCACACTTAATAACTTATTATTAGGAATAGTAATGAGTGAATCGACATGCTCTGCAAGACGACGAATTCCATCTTCTGCAGCAATAGCACGTTGCTTGCCTTCAAAAGCAAATGGTTTAGTAACTACAGCAACCGTTAAAATGCCGAGTTCCTTAGCAACTTCAGCGAACACTGGTGCAGCCCCAGTTCCAGTACCACCACCCATACCAGCAGTAATAAATACCATATCTGCGCCACTTAGAATTTCACGAATATGATCTCTGTCTTCTTCTGCAGCCTCACGTCCGATTTGAGGATTCGCGCCAGCGCCTAATCCTTTTGTCAGCTCATCACCTAATTGAATGTGAATTTTTGCATTGGACGCTTTCAATGCTTGCGCATCAGTATTGGCACAAATGAATTCGACACCATCTATATTTTCAGCAACCATATGTTCCACAGCGTTACCGCCGCCACCGCCAACACCTACAACCTTAATAACGGCATTATTATCGTGTTGGCTGCTTTCCATTAATTCAAACATAACCCAGCTCCCCTAATGTGCTGCTTTTTTCTGCTTATATCTTTAAAACAGTTTTGAATATGTTGCATCATAATGCAACCCCTAATTGCTACTCATTCATTATTGAGTAGATTTCAAACAGTGATAGCCAGGATATGCTGATAGTCTTACTCTCAAGTGAACTATCAATTTCCTGGCGCTTAAAAACTAAAAATTGCCCTGAAACCATTCTTTCATGCGCGACCACACCCCTTTTGAATTGTCATTCAATGTGGGCACGCTATACCCGCCTTCATATTGTTGCTGAAAGCCATGGAGTAATAAACCTACGCCGGTAGCAAATGAAGGATTTTCTGTTGCTTCAGCAAGACCTGATACATAATGAGCACAGCCTTTGCGTACTGGCATTTCAAAACAAAGCTCGGCAAGTTCTACAACACCTCGTACATTAGAAGCACCTCCGGTCAATACAATACCGGCAGCAATTCTGTCCTCAAACCCGCTGCGGCGTAATTCATTACGCACTAGTGAAAATAACTCTTCGTAACGTGCTGTAACGACATCAGATAGTGCTTTGGCAGATATCTTTCTGCCTGGACGTTCATTCACACTAGCCACTTCCAACATTTGATTGGGATTCGCCATTTCAGGTACAGCACAAGCATGACTTAACTTAATCGATTCTGCAGCTTTTGTCGGTGTGCGCAAAGCCATAGCAATATCGTTAGTCACCTGATCACCAGCAATAGGGATAACAGAGGTATGCTGAATAGCTCCTTCGCAGAACACAGCGATGTCAGTTGTTCCACCACCGATATCAATCAGACAGACGCCCAGATCTTTTTCATCTTCAGTCAGCGCAGCATGACTCGATGCCAGCTGCTCCAAAATAATGTCAGTCACTTCCAATCCACAACGGCGTACGCACTTCACAATATTTTGTGCAGCACTTACAGAACCGGTGACGATGTGAACACGAGATTCAAGCCTGACCCCCGCCATTCCTATGGGCTCACGGATACTGCCTTGATGATCAATGATAAATTCTTGAGGCAATATGTGCAGGATTTTTTGATCGGCCGGTATTGCAACTGCTTTCGCTGCATCAATAACCCGCTCAACATCAGCCTGGGATACTTCTTGATCACGAATCGCTACAATGCCATGTGAATTTAAACTGCGTATATGACTTCCGGCAATGCCCGCATAAACGGTTCTTACCTCACAGCCAGCCATAAGCTCAGCTTCCTGTACGGCACGTTGTATGGAATTTACCGTGGCCTCAATGTCAACGACGACGCCTCGTTTTAAACCGCGAGAAGGATGGCGGCCAATTCCAATTATTTCGATTGCTCCATCGGATGTGACTTCACCAATTAATGCAATAATTTTTGAAGTTCCAATATCCAATCCAGTGATAATATTTTTTTCTATTTTTTTTGCCATTATCGTCCCGTTTGTTGTTTCCACTGCACTGCCATACCACGTGGATACCTTAAATCCACGCTAGCCAACTGCTCTGCTTTTTCAGCAAACACTGCAGGATATGCTTTACAAAAACGCAGTAATCGCGCTTCTAACTCTTTCTTTCCCAAGTATATTTTTACACCATTGCCCAGTTCTAAAACCCAGGCCTGATTGTCTCTTAAGAACAATGCAGCAGCATTTAAACCATACGATGATAATATCTTACTCAATTTTTCATAAACTTGTAAGACGTCTAATTGTTGACCTGATGGTCCTTTGAGCTTTGGAACATTCACATCGTCCGGAACTGTCCCGGTATTGAACAGCCTGCCATCCGCTGTCATCAAGTCATCGCCCCAAAGCGCAACTGGTTTTTTTTCTATCAATTTTATTTTTAATGCATCAGGCCAGACTCGTTCTACATAAGCGCTATCAATCCAATTTATCGCATTTAAATCATTTTGTAACCGTCCTACGGGCAAAGAAAAAAAACTTGCACTTAAATGTTGAGACAAAACTGACTCTAATTCTTTATGACTCACATGCTCATAGCTTGCCGCTACTTTAATAGTCGTTATTGGGAAACGCTCTGCGTCAGCAAGATATAAATACCCCAAACGACCAGCAAGTAACAAGGCACTAATAATCAATAGTGCCAACAGGCTGGCGTAACGCAGCCCATTGGAATCAACATCTTTTCGTTTGATATGCTCTTTCACAGGTAATTGGTCACTAAATGTTGTCGGCAGTTTTGGTGAGTCAGGGCAATTTGAACCAACTCATCAAGCAAATCAGGATAAGCGATACCCGTAGCTTGCCATAGCTTGGGATACATACTGATTGAAGTGAATCCAGGCAAGGTATTAATTTCATTAAAATAGATTTCTTCAGTTTGATCATTAACGAAGAAATCAACCCGAGCCATTCCCTTGCATTTTAATCGCGAGAAAATATCTGCAGCAGCCTGTTTTAATCGCTCTTCCAATTTACTATTAAGTAATGCTGGAATAATTAAATCTGTCTGTCCACTTTCAAGGTATTTTGCTGTATAGGAATAAAACCCATCAGGATGGTGCACTCGAATTTCACCAGCAGTACTCACTCGTGGTCGAGCAGATGGTTTTTTGTTTTCCAATACCGATAATTCAATTTCTCGTCCCTGAATAAATTCCTCTACCAGAATTTCTTCATCGTAGCGCAAGGCATCATCTACAGCAGCCACCAACTCTGCCATATTTTGCGCTTTATGAATACCGACACTAGATCCTAGCGAGCACGGCTTGACAAATAGAGGCCAGCCAAAATCAGCAGAGACGTCATTGCAAAATTGTTGGCGTTCGGTCGCTGTCGTATGATAGGACAATACTTTATATTGAGCTGATTTAAGCCCATTGATACAAGCGACGCGTCTAGCCATATCCTTATCCATGCCAATAGCTGAAGACAAAACATCACAACCGACATAGGCAACATCAGCAAGTTCAAGCACTCCTTGTAAACAGCCGTCCTCGTATAAAGGGCCATGAACAACAGGAAACACTACATCAGCATCGACGGCCATCCGCCCATTACTCAATATACTGTCCAATGGTTTAGACTGTTCGGTTACGACAGGTAGCTTGTCTTTATAATTCAATAAATCGTTATACGCATGCAGATGGAACTGACCATTTTTATCCATAGCAATAGGAATTATGTTGTATTTATCAGTATTCAGATGTCTGAGCACTGATGTTGCAGAAACCAACGACACTTCGTGCTCGCCTGATTTTCCACCATAAAGCAAAACAAGGTTGATAAGCTTAGACATTAGCAGTCTCCAATAATATGTACTTCGTGCATCAACTCTACAGTTGTTTGCTCTTTAACTTAGTTTGCACCAAATGAATCAATGCTTCAATATCTCAGGGAGAAGCAGGAGCAAAATCCTGCCCCATTATGCTCCGGCTATTTCCTTACATTTTTTTCATGAGATTTACTGCCATTTGACCAATATTACCAGCTCCCTGCATCAAAATAACATCGCCATCTTTTATAAACGCATCCAGTTTTTCGCCTAAGGACTGTTCATTCACCATGGTCACTCGTCTGTCTTTGTGTCTGATTTCTTTTGCCAGTTCTTCACTGGTTACACCAGGAATAGCCGTTTCTCCTGCCGCATAGATATCAAACAAAAACAATTCATCAGAAAGGCTTAAAACATCAATAAACTGGCTATATAAAGACTGGGTGCGGGAATAACGGTGCGGTTGGAATACATGTACTAATCGCTTATCTGGCCAAACACGTCTAAATGCATCGATTGTTGATAAGATTTCCTGGGGATGATGTCCATAATCGTCCACGACAATAGCAGAACCATGTTCAAACTGTCGTTCTCCCAACATTTGAAACCGTCGCCCTACCCCCTGAAATTTTTGCAAACCGCGAATAATAGAATCATCATCAACACCTACCTCAGTAGCAATTGCAATTGCAGCCAAAGCATTTAAAACATTATGACGGCCAGGATACTGAAACTGAATAGTCAATTGAGGATAAGGCGCAGGCCTTATTACGGTGAATTGACTTAACAGCTCATTTTGTGTCCAGTCTACTGCTCGGTAATGAGCGTCCTCTTTAAATCCGTAGGTCAAAGTAGGCCGTTGGATGGCTGGTAGAATCTTCTGTATTTCCTCATCTTCAATACAGACCACAGCTAATCCGTAAAAAGGAAGATGATGTAAAAACTCAAGAAACGTAGTTCTTAGTTTATCAAAATCATCCCCGTAGGTGTCCATATGATCAGCATCTATGTTAGTCACTACAGCCATCATCGGTTTTAAAAATAAAAAGGATGCGTCACTTTCATCTGCTTCTACAACAAAATAAGCGGACTGACCTAACTGAGCATTAGTACCACAGCTGTTTAATTTTCCGCCAATAACGAAACTGGGATCAAGCCCACCTTCAGCTAGCAGACTACTGACCAAACTAGTTGTTGTGGTTTTACCGTGCGTACCAGCGATTGCAATTCCATGTCTGAAACGCATTAATTCTGCCAGCATTGCAGCTCTTGGGATCACGGGAATCATTGCATCGCGTGCAGCAGTAATCTCAGGGTTGTTCATATCAACAGCAGAAGAACGTACC
Organism: uncultured Legionella sp.; assembly: GCF_937871865.1. Taxonomy (GTDB): domain Bacteria; phylum Pseudomonadota; class Gammaproteobacteria; order Legionellales; family Legionellaceae; genus Legionella. The sequence continues at coordinate 946 of NZ_CALMPD010000228.1, read as the reverse complement.
ACCACATCGGCACCCAATATATTTTCAACGCGATGACCGATGTACACTTGAATTCCCAAGGACTTCAAGCGCTGCACTGAGCTGCCTTCGCCTATATCAGAACCAGTGATACGATAACCTTGATTATGCAACACTTCAGCAATACCGCACATGCCAACGCCACCGATACCAACAAAATGAATTTGTTCTACACGCCCCATCCTGGTAGATAAAAATGGTCCTGAATTATTCACAATTCCCCCTTATGCCGTCTGCGTTCTCAATCCTAGAGATTGCCAACGATTTTCATGGTCGATACGCAATAATAATGCGACAACCACACAATTAATTACTATACTGGCACCACCATAACTAAGTAATGGCAGAGTTAGCCCTTTTGTAGGTAACAAACCGGCATTCACGCCCATATTAATTGCTGCCTGCAAGGCAAGCCAAAAAGTCAGACCGTATGCAGTAAATGAAGCAAAAAGACGCTCTTGAACATGAGCCGTATATGCGATTGTTAGCCCCCGAATTACAAGTATACTATACAAAGTCATTACTACTAAAATTCCAAACAACCCCAACTCTTCAGCAAGTACAGCAAATAAAAAATCAGTATGTGCTTCGGGTAAATACATCAATTTTTGAATGCTCTCACCCAAACCGGAACCAAACCAACCTCCTCGTCCAAATGCAATCAAAGACTGAGTAAGCTGGTATCCACTGTTGTATTGATCAGCCCAGGGATCTAAAAAGGCAGTTAATCTGGCGACCCTGTAAGGAGATGAGATAGCCAGCATTGCCAAAGCACTGATTACTACTAACATTAAACCAATATAATACCTTAACTTTACTCCAGCTAAAAAAAGCATCGCCATGACAGTACCCGAAATAACCACCGTGGCACCAAAATCAGGTTCAAGAAGCAACAAAAAGGAGACTACACCAAGAATAACCATTGGTT
>NZ_CALMPD010000227.1 GCF_937871865.1 uncultured Legionella sp. | reverse complement strand
TACAGTTTGATAATCTGACCTTACCCACTCGCTCCTGTTTGTTTTGTTGATTACACAGATATTGAACAAGACCCGAAAAACTACTAAGTCTAGTTTTCTTCATAGGGATATGGCGAATAATCATAGTTTTTTTACCACTTCCAACATTGCATTCTGGGTGGTTTGAATACGATTTAATAATGTTTTTACTGTTTGGAGGTCAAAATGTGCAACGCGTTTGTCCTGAGTCAACCATAGTTTTAACAGTCCACCAAGCCGTCCTAAGTCCCCATTAATTTTGGCTAGCTGCAATATATGATCTTTATCAACACTACTTTGAATTTGATAACCAAGACTTATCCGTCTTAAGTACTCGGCAATTGAAAGACCGGCAGTGGCTGCATTCGATTTAATTTGAATTTCTTCAGAAGGCAAAACAGGTACGCGAAGATGACGACCATTTTTTCTAGTGGGTGTTTTAAGTTTCTCGTCCATAAGGATGCCGACCTCTTTATTAAGTGGTTATGCAATCCTTTAGGTATTGATTTGATCTCAAAACATAGGTTTTTCGTTGAGCACCGAAGGTGCGAATAAGACTTGTGATGTTTGGTAGCCAGCTTGCTGGTTAGCTAACTTCACCTATCTTGCCCTGCGTTTCCAGATCACTTTTGAGAATCATAGCAGGAATTTTTTGGAATTTGCAATGATTTTTAAGGAACTTTCACCTTAATAGAACCAAATTAATCCTAATTATTCCTAAAAGTTCATTTATTGGAATTATAAAATCATTTTAATATCCCGTAAAATTCCTTTTTGCTCCAATTTATTCTTTTTTCTTGTTCGAACTCAAATTATGATTTAGACTTTTTAAAATAAAAAAAATAACGCCAAAGAAGAATGAAAAAACCACTTTCCGAACGGGTAATCCAAAATCAGTCAGAAAAAAAGAATGGGCGAACCAATGCCAAGATTCAATTTATTGCTCTGAAAGAAGATATTCGAGAAGCCCTTGAAAAGGGCTGTTCGATGAAGGCTGTTTGGGAAACTTTATCTGATGAAGGTCAAATATCATTTGGCTACAAAGCATTTAGAAATTACGTACTTAAGTTAATTAAGTCAGCGCAGGAAAATACCAGGGATGATAAACAGGGCAAAAGTAAAGCAACAAATGCAATCAAAGGTTTTACTTTTAATCCAATACCCAACCCGGAGGAACTCTTGTAATGGCAAAAATACATATCACGATGCAGGGCAAAGGTGGTGTCGGTAAATCGTTTGTCTCGGCAACTACCGCTCAGTATAAATTTAATAAAGCACAATCTCCACTGTGTATTGATACTGATCCAATTAACGCCACTTTTCATGGGTTTAAGTCACTTAAAGTTGAACGCCTGAATATTATGGAGGGCGATGAAATCAATCCGCGCCATTTTGACGTTTTAATTGAAAAAATTGCAAATACGCAAGACGACGTAATTATTGATAATGGTGCCAGCTCTTTTGTGCCTTTATCGCATTATCTTATCACCAATCAGGTGCCTACCCTCTTAAAGGGCATGGGGCATGAACTTATCATCCATACCGTTATCACTGGTGGTCAAGCGTTGCTGGACACAATAAACGGCTTTGCTCAGCTGGTAAACCAATTTCCAGAAGATGTTCGATATGTTGTATGGTTAAATCCTTATTGGGGAAGGATTGAGAGTGAGGGAAAATCATTTGAGCAACTGAAGGTATACAAAGAGACAAAAGACCGAATCGCGGCAATAATTAATATCCCTGATTTAAAGGAAGAAACTTTCGGCCATGACCTCTCAAATATGCTTCAACAAAAAATGACATTTAATGAAGCAATCGATTCTTCTGAGCGAAATATTATGACCAGGCAGCGATTAAAGCTAATACGGGATCAACTATTCAGCCAGATTGATAACGCCATGGTGATCTAATGTCAGATACAATTAATGAAGCCATTAAAACCATTGCAGTAAAACATGGTGTGGTTTTGGGAAAAGATGATCCGATACTCATTCTCCAAACCATGAATGAAAAATTGCTAGAGGAAAACCGGAAGGCTCAGCAGGATATACTAACTCAGTTCAAAGAGGAAATGGAGAACATTTCCTCTCAATGGAAGGTTGATGCTAAAGAAAAAGCAGAGAAACTACTCAATGCTGCATTGGCTGGTAGTAAAGAAGCTATGAACAAGCTACTGAGGGATGCTACCAATGAATTCGTTCATGCTATGAAAAACGTGATATCAGATTCATTGACGAAAGCAAAGGATTTGACTCAACAGACGAGCAAAGCAAATCGATTTACATGGTTAACATCAGTAACAATTTTTACTGTTTCTTGCATATTTATGTTGTTCATACTTATTAATTTTTTGAGGTAACTCATGCATTCAATTGGAACAAAAGATGAAAAATGAAAATAATAAAAAGATACAAAATCTGAGTACATTTTCATGGTCCATAGCTGAAATACTGCGAGGCGATTTCAAGCAGTCCGAATATGGTAAGGTTATCTTGCCATTTGTTGTCCTGCGCCGATTGGATTGTATTTTAGAACCTTCTAAAGATGCGGTAGTTAGTGCGTACGAAAAGTTACCTGAAGGGATAGATGATCATACTAAAGATATGATGCTATTTAGTGCTGTTGGTGGTGGTCTGAAAGTTTATAACTACAATACGCTTACCTTTAGTAAAATTCGAAATCAAGATCCAGGTGATGTACATAAGAATTTATTAGACTATATAACCAGTTTTAATAGCAGCGTTCGGGATATTTTTCTTGAAAAATTTCTCTTTACGGATCAACTAAAGCGTCTAAAGGATGGCGGAATTTTATGGCAAGTATTCGATCTCTTCTGCCAGATAGATTTACATCCTGATAATGTTACCAACATGGAGATGGGCTATCTCTTTGAAGATTTGATTCGCCGTTTTTCTGAAATTTCCAATGAGACGGCAGGGGAACATTTCACACCTCGTGAAGTCATTCGCTTGATTGTGGATCTTTTGTTAATTAATGATGCTGACGCATTGGCTGGATCTGGAATCATTCGCACAGTTTATGATCCTGCCTGTGGAACAGGCGGTATGCTTGCACTCATGGAAGAGGCAATGAAGGAATATAACTCTAAAATTCGTGTTGAGCTCTATGGGCAGGAGCTAAACCCAGAGTCTTTCGGTATCTGCACGTCTGACATGCTGGTGACAGGTCATAACCCAGAGCAAATTGCTTTCGGTAATACGTTAACAGAAGATGCTCACAAGGATAAAAAATTTCACTACATGCTTTCCAATCCTCCGTATGGGGTAGATTGGAAAAAATACCAAGAGCCTATTAAGCAAGAAGCACAAGAAAAAGGTATGGATGGTCGTTTTGGTGCTGGATTACCCCGCATCTCTGATGGGCAGTTGCTTTTCTTGCAGCACATGATTTCAAAAATGCGAGATGATGAAGTAGGCTCACGCATTGGTATAGTGATGAATGGTTCACCTCTTTTTACAGGTGGGGCAGGATCTGGTGAAAGTGAAATCCGTCGCTGGATGTTGGAAAATGATTGGGTCGAGGCGATTATCGCATTACCTACGGATTTGTTTTACAACACCGGCATTCAAACCTATGTTTGGATGCTCACGAATAAGAAAGTTAAGAGCCGTCGGGGAAAAATACAGCTAATTGATGCAAGCAGCGAACGATTCTGGCAAGCCATGCGAAAAAACCTTGGTAGCAAACGCCGAGAAATTCCAGAGCATGCGCGTAGTGAAATTGTTAAAATTTTTTATGAAATGCTCAATGGCAGTGGTGATTGGAGCGGATTTTCTAAAATTTTTGATAGGGAAGAGTTTGGTTATCGAGAAATCCGTATTGAGCGTCCTTTGAGGCTAAATTTTGAAGTAAGCAAAGATCGGTTAGATTTGCTTCAACAAGAAAAAACGTTTCTAAAACTTTCTGAAATTGAACAACAAGAGCTATTAGCAGTGTTAAATCACAAAACGTTAGTGCAGCAATTTAAAAATCGCTATGAATTCGAGAAAGCGCTTAAAACAGTGTTTAAAAATTTAAGTTTCAAATTAACTGCATCATTGAATAAATCGATCTTTACAGCACTTTCAGCGAAAGACGAAACTGCTGACGTTTGCTTTGACACTAATGGCAATCCAGAACCTGATACTGATTTGCGTGATCATGAATTAGTGCCACTTACAGAGGATTGGCGAGACTATGTTGAGCGAGAAGTTAGGTCTTTTGTTGCAGATGCTTGGGTAGATGAAAATTACAAGGATACTATTGATAGTAAGGTTGGTCGCGTAGGTTATGAAATTAATTTTAATCGCTATTTTTATAAGTATGTTCTACCGCGTCCTGTGGCTGAGATTGATGAAGAGCTTAAGGATTTGGAAGCAGAGATTGCTAATTTGCTGAAAGAGGTAGTGGTATGATCAATACCCAAGATAAATATTGGTTTGGTAAAGCTCCTGGTCATTGGAGTACTGTAAGAGTAAAAAGTCTTTTCAGATTAGCATGTGAATCGTCCAAAGAGAACCATGGCATGGAACTGCTGTCCGTTTATACGGATATAGGTGTTAGACCAAGGAAAGAGCTTGAGCAGAAGGGCAATAAAGCATCAACTACAGATGGGTATTGGCTTGTTAGAGAAGGCGACCTTGTTGTTAATAAGCTTTTGGCTTGGATGGGGGCTATTGGATACTCTGAATACAATGGAGTGACGAGCCCCGCATATGACATCTTAAGAGCAAGAACTACATTTATAAATCCCAAGTTTTACCATTATTTATTTAGATTAAAGCTGACACAGGGTGAATTTAGGCGTTGGTCTAAGGGTATTATGGATATGAGATTAAGGTTATATTTTAGCGAGCTTGGAAATGTTTTTATTCCTTGTCCTCCATTAAGCGAGCAAAACGCAATAGTTGAATTTATTGATAATGAAAATGATCGTATCGACAAACTTCTTGAAAAGAAAAAGAAACTTATTTCGATAATTAAATTACGTGAAGAATCTTTTATAAAAGATTGCTTAACGGGGCGTGACTTAAAATATATTGATCTAAAAGAAACTACAGTTCCATGGCTTGGAAAAATTCCTGCTCATTGGAGAACAATGAGGTTGCGACATTTGGTTAGAATTGCGACTGGTGGAAAAGATACAAAAGATCGTGTGGATAACGGTGACTATCCATTTTACGTGCGTTCGATGAAAATTGAGAGAATTAACAGTTTTTCAATGAATGAAGAATCTGTGCTTACTTCAGGCGATGGCGCTGGTGTTGGAGAAGTTTTTCACCATGTGTTTGGAAAATTTGATCTTCATCAAAGAATGTATGCCTTTACTAATTTCCGAGAAGTATCTGGTGATTACTTTTATTATTTTCTGATGGCTTTTTTCAAGATGCAAATGTCTCAATGGTCAGCAAAATCGACTGTTGACTCCGTAAGAATGCCTTTCCTAAAGACCATGGTTTTCACCGTCCCTCCAAAAGAAGAGCAGGAACGCATAGTGGATAAGATAAAAAAACAATCTGGTAAATATCACGATTTAATATGGAAGACTGAAGAATCAATAAGGCTTCTAAAGGAGTTTCGTAATTCCCTGATCACTGAAGTTGTAACAGGTCGATTAGATATCAAATTATGGAAGAAAAGAGGCAGTACAGATAAACGCCTTGATAATATCGAAGGGGTAATGCGGACATGACGGATGCAACTAAGCGTACATACTCTCAGGATACTATCTGTCGGGAAAATGTGCTGCAATTTCATGTGATCGATCAGTTAGTAAAAAACCTAGGTTATATCCATCGTAGTACAGATGATTTTGACCGTGCTTCAGCACTCGACAAAGTGCTAGTAATACAATTCATTAAAGCCACACAGCTTGATGAATGGAAACGGTTGGAAGAGCAATATTCTGCTAGCGCTGAAGCCGAATTTTTTAAGCAACTGGAAAAGGCGCTGAAATCTCGTGGAACGCTGGATGTGTTGCGCCAAGGTATCAAACTCATTCCTGGTATTAAATTCTCTCTTTGCTTTTTTAAACCTGCTTCTGGTATTAATAAAGAACTATTACAGCTCTTTGAGGCCAATGTTCTCTCGGTTATTGACGAGCTGAAATATAGCAGTAAACATGATAATCGTATTGATATTGGCCTATTTGTTAATGGCATTCCGTTAGTGACTATCGAATGTAAAAATCAATCAACAGGTACGACGTTCCGTTATGCTGAAAAACAGTATCGTACTGATCGTTCCCCAGCAGGTGAGCCATTACTAACCTTTAAACAAGGCGCATTGGTACATTTCGCAATGGACGAAGACAATGTTTCCATGACGACGCGATTAGCAAATGGTAAAACTCGATTTTTGCCATTTAACCGAGGCCATAATGGTGGCGCAGGAAACCCTGATATCGCCGATGACTTTCGTGTCGGTTATCTTTATGCTGACCAACCAGAAGGAAAAGCCATCCTTTCGAGAGATATTCTGCTAGATATCGTTGGGCGATTTATGCATCTGGAAGTAAAAGACGGTAAAGAAGTCATGATATTTCCGCGCTTTCAGCAGTTAGATGCTGTATTAAAGTTATTAAGTCATGCAAAACAACATGGCCCAGGTCATAGCTATTTAATTCAGCATTCAGCAGGTTCAGGTAAATCTAATACCATTGGTTGGACTGTCCACAGAATGGTTACTTTACATGATGAAAATGACCAACCAGTATTTAACACCGCCATTATTGTGACTGATCGTATTGTTTTAGATCGCCAATTACAAAATACTGTGGCTCAGTTTGAGCAAACTAAAGGCGTGGTAAAAAAGATTGATGGCACGTCACGACAGTTGAAAGACGCCATCAAGCAAGGCGCGCGTATTATCATTACTACAATTCATAAATTTTCGACTGAACATTTAAAGGAAATCTCTGGTCAAAGCAAGCGTCGATTTGCTGTACTGATAGATGAAGCGCATGGTTCTCAGTCGGGTAAACATGCTGATAACCTCTCAAAAACTTTGACGCGTGAAGAGGGGAATAATAGTCCATCTGATATAGAAGATATGATCGCTGATTATCAACGACAACGTGGACCACAGGCTAATATCAGTTATTTCGCTTTCACGGCTACACCGCGTAATGTCACATTAGAGCGATTTGGCACAAAAGGACTGGATGGGTTGCCATATCCATTCCATCTTTATTCCATGCGTCAAGCTATTGAAGAGGGCTTTATTCTTGACGTGTTGCAGAATTATATGACCTACAAACAATACTATAAGCTGGAAAAAGCCATAGAAGATGATCCAGAATTGCAAGGGAGAAGGGCGCATCGCCGCGTTGCCAGATTTGCGATATTACACCCCACAGCAATTGCTCAGAAAGTAGAGGTAATTGTTGAACATTTTCGTCGCCATGTGATGCAAGAGGTAAATGGTGAAGCTAAAGCAATGGTTGTCACTCAAAGTCGTGAACATGCACTTAAATATTATTTCGGTATAAAAAAATATATTGAGGAGAGGCAGTATGTAGGTGTGAAAGCCTT
>NZ_CALMPD010000226.1 GCF_937871865.1 uncultured Legionella sp. | reverse complement strand
CCAGCCTCGTGGGGTTGGGATGAATAAATCATCATTACGTAATTTTGTTTGAGTAAGTTGATACTAAACGAAGCGCAACCCTGCAAGATGGAATGTCTTTCCGTTATAAAGTAGCCTGCATTAGCGCAGCGCTGAGTAATCCTGACATATTTGTGCACAATCAACAGGGGTATATGGGATTGAACAAACTGATCTCAATTGTGTCGTTCCCGCGCAGGCGGGAAACCATTATTCAAGTTATTTCCTTACTTTGTCTGAAGAATGGATTCCCGCCTGCGCGGGAACGACATAATAAAGACCATAATGAATTAATAAAAAGCAAGTCAGTGTGTGTAAAAAAATGCCTGGATCTCCCGGAGCGTAGCGTAATGCAGGGGAGGGTAACACCTGAATTGTTGCATTACGGATGCGTTAATGCAGGCTGCGATTTTATGTTTATGGACTTACTCTTTTCCTAAATATTTATTTTTCAGCCTTACATAATGTGCTGCAGAATATTCGAAATGCTCAATTTCATTAATCGATAGTTTTCTTACAGCTTGTACAGGCCTGCCTAAATATAAATAGCCGCTTTCAAGGATTCTGCCTGGTGGTACCAGACTTCCTGCTGCAATGATGACGTGTTGCTTTATATGTGCCGCATCGAGAATAATTGCGCCCATTCCTATCAGGCAATAATCATCTATCGTACAGCCATGTAGGGTAGTATGATGGCCTACAGTAACTCCTTCCCCAATGATTAGAGGTTTACCCCCCATGGTATAAGGCCCATCATGCGTTACATGCAGGACGGCACCATCTTGAATACTGCATGACTTGCCGATGGTGATGTAATTGACGTCTCCTCGTATTACCGCCATAGGCCATACCGATACATCATCTCCAAGGGTGACATCGCCAATTACTGCAGATTGAGGATCAATATAAACGTCTTTTCCCAAAGTAGGATGTTTGTCTTGAAAACTTCGACTCACATTTTTCATAATATTTATACCATGGTTACAAATTCTTCAGCACTTGTAGGATGAATGGCGACAGTATTATCAAAATCCTTTTTACAAGCCCCCATTTTTATCGCTACTCCAAAACCTTGCAGCATCTCATCTGCGCTATAGCCAATAACATGCAAGCCTATGATTTTTTCTTTCTTTCCCAAAGTAACTAATTTCATCGCTGTGGGCGTTTTCTCTTCACTTAATGCATCAAACATAGGATTAAATCGAGTTTGATATATTTTAATTTTATCGACACCATGTTTCTTAATTGCTTCTTCTTCACTTAGCCCTACTGAGCCTACTGGAGGATGGCTAAACACTACAGAACAGATATTATCATAATTTAATCGAGCCTTGGGTTGCTCGCCAAACAGTCTGTCTGCAAGACGACGGCCAGCTGCTATTGCTACAGGAGTTAAAGCTGGTGCATTGGTGGCATCGCCAAGAGCATATATTCCTTTTACATTGGTGTTTTGATAACGATCTACTTTAATCAATCCTCTTGCATCCATTTTAACTTTCAGCTTAGCCAGATTTAAATTGCTAGTTCGAGGCTTTCTGCCAACAGCACAAATAACGACATCAATATCGTTAATGACCGATCCACTATGACAAACAATACTTTTTCTTCCATCGCTATGTAAATCAATGGAACGAGCTTTGTGATCAGGGTGAATGTAGATCCCTTGCTGAAGCATAATTTCCTGTAAGGTATCTCCAAGCATACTATCAAACCGGCTGAGAGGGCGGCTGCCTCTCATAAGAAGATGAGTTTCGCTTCCTAACGAATTAAGCACACCCGCCAGCTCCACTCCAATATAGCCACTACCAATGATCGCTACTTTCTGGGGTTGTTTGGTCAGAACGAAAAAGCCGTCAGAATCTATAGTATGTTGAATCCCATTAATAAGCGGTAGTGCAGGCTCTCCACCTGTGGCGATTATTATGTGTGCAGCTTTATAGATTATGCCATCTACATTAATTGAATTTTGATCTTGAAAGACACCGGTACCGCTAATATGACTGATGTTAAATTGTTTGAAGCGTTTTGCATAATTATCACGTAAACGCTCAATATAGGCATTTCTTCTGAGTACTAACTTGTTCCAATCAATTGGCGAGCATTTAGTATTAAAGCCGTAATCGTGAGATTTATGAATTGCTTCAGATATTTGTGAGGCATTATACATCACTTTTTTAGGGACACAGCCTAAATTAACGCAAGTGCCACCTAGCTGAGATTGTTCTATAACGGCAACTTTTGCTCCGTATTTAGCAGCACGCACTGCACTGGCAATACCTCCACTTCCCCCGCCGAGCACTATCAGGTCAAAATGTTGTTTTTTCATAGGATTTTATTAAAAAATAAATTAATAGTAGCAGCTACTTACCTTCCTACCAAATTATTTTATATCTATTGTATCGTGCTTCATACCGATCAGATACTTCGTTTATTTTCGCTTTATCTATAATCTAGTGGCTGAGGCTGTATAACTTGCACTAATTTAGAAAACAGCCCACTATTAAGATACAATACTTAATAGCATCGATGGGCTATGCGCTTAAAATATGTACTTATATTAATTATGATTTTGTTCATTAATGGGTGCAATTTTAATGGACAGGAGCAGATTGAGGGCTATGTTGAGGGTGAAAATATCTATATTGCCTCGCCCTTTTATGGCGTATTAGAGCATCTTGCTGTGCATCGTGGTGAACATGTTTCAAAAGGGGCCTTGTTATTTAGTCTTAATTCAAATCCCCAGCAAATGGATATTAATCAAGCCCAAGCTGAGCTGGCTCAAGCACAGAGTGTTCTTGCTGATCTAAAAAAACCTAAGCGTATTCAGGAAATTGAAGCAATTGAAGCTCAAATTAAACAAACTGATGCTCAGATTGTTCTAGCAGAACTTCGTGTTTCTCGTTATCAAAAACTAGTCAACAGACAAGCCTCAGATAAAGACAGCCTAGATGCTGCATTGGCAAATTTGCAGCAACAACAGCAACTTAAAAGTCAATATGAAGCTAATCTGGCATTAGCAAAACTGGGAAGCCGTGATGATTTAATCAAAGCACAGCAAAGTCAGGTCGATTCATTAAACGCAAAAATTGCTATTGCTCAGTGGGAGTTATCCCAAAAAACACGTTATGCTCCTGCAAATGGAGTGATTTTTGATACCTATTTTCGCACCGGGGAATATGTGGCGGGACAGCAACCCATATTGTCTTTACTCACTCCTCAAAATATAAGAATAGAATTTTTTGTTCCCTTGGAATATTTAGGGAAATTAAAAGTTGGGCAAAAAATCAGTTTTGATTGCGAGGGTTGTGAAAAAAATAATCCTGCTGTAATTAGCTATATTTCACCTGACGCTGAGTTTTTACCTCCTTTGGTTTACAGTCGTGACAACAATAATAAATTGGTCTTTCGAATTAAAGCGCAAATTGGTAATCCTCTTCTATTTAAACCTGGCCAGCCTGTAATGGTGAATTTGTGATGCGTGTTGATGAACGTGAAATCATTATTAACGTCAAAGGACTACGTAAATGCTTTGATAATAAAGTGGTGGTAAATGATATTGATTTAATGGTGAAAAAGGGTGAGGTGTTTGGCTTTCTTGGCCCTAATGGCAGTGGCAAGACGACAACGATAAGAATGATTTGTGGATTATTAAAGGCAGATGGAGGCTCGGGTACTTGTCTGGGCTATGATGTGTTGACTCAGTCTGATCGCATCAAAGAACGCGTGGGTTATATGACCCAAAAGTTTAGTTTATATACTGATTTGTCAATTGAAGAGAATCTGAGTTTTATTGCCCGGGTCTATGGGGTTCGTAATCGAAAGAAACGAGTAGCCCAATCACTGGAGCAATTAGGTCTAACTCATAGGCGAAAACAATTGACTGGAGAGCTGTCTGGAGGTTGGAAACAACGTGTCGCTCTTGCTGCTTGTTTGATTCACGATCCTGACTTGCTCTTATTAGATGAACCTACTGCAGGGGTAGATCCTATCGCCAGACGAGAATTCTGGGATCAGATTCATTTTTTAAGCCAGGCAGGAATTACTACCTTGGTGTCTACTCACTATATGGATGAAGCGGAACGTTGTACTCGAATTGCCTATTTGGCTTATGGTGAACTTTTGACAACTGGAACTGTCTCTGAGGTTATTGAGGGAACTCATTTAAATACTTGGGAAATTAAAGGGAACGTGACTACCTCTTTATTACAACAAGCCAAACAAATTCCTGGAGTAATACAGTCTGCTTTATTTGGTAATTTGATTCATGTCTGTGGCTATGATACTGAATTAATCGAAAAGGGACTTGATGCATTGAAGGTTGCCTATCCCATCGAATGGGCATCAATTGCCCC
>NZ_CALMPD010000225.1 GCF_937871865.1 uncultured Legionella sp. | reverse complement strand
TATTTCATGAGCAACATCACACCTATGTAGTATCCACCTATTTCAATAGTTACCAGGATTTATATAAATGCGCGGGCTTTGATGAGCGACCGTTAAAACAAGAATATGCCGAAAGTATTTTTCCTGTAAATCAATACATTACCGAAGAACTACTAAAATTAGATGAGCATGAGGAATATGTTTATCAGGATTATGAAAAAGCAGTGGTTACATCATTATTTTTAGGTGATTTTTCATTACACTCTGGAAATTTAGGTGTCGTGACAACTGATAATATTAAAAAGTTAGTTCGAATTGACTTTGGTGCCGCTTTTCGTTCATTTAGCGCTGAAATTAATCCGTTTCAGTCTATTGGAAATAGACTAGGATTAGAAAAAAACTATTTGAAACGCGATCATCCTTTGGATCGGATTTTTTGCCGTACTTTTTGTGCGGAACTGTGTCGAGTAGCAAAAATAGACTTAAATGAAACCATTATGGCGGAATGGAGAAAAATCAAGACGTTCTTCACCCAAGATGATTTAGTGCGTTTCGCGCAACGAATTAGCTCTGGCTCTCCCTCCTTGAAAGTGGATGATATAGATGTTTTTTTATGCCACAGGCTAAAACAAAGACAAGCCTCACTCACCCAAATGGCTTGGGAAATTGAGCTGGCGTTAAAACTAGAGTTTGAATGTGAAGATGAACTACGTGAGTTTCTATTAACTTGTTCAGCACGAGATTTAGCAAAGATTAAAAAGCTCATGCACTCACCCCATCTCTCGGCGATAGCTCCTTTTTATGCCAAAGAATTTCAATCAGTATTATTACAAGAGAGGTTTTCTGAAGTGGAGCAAGAAAATCAATGTATAGCAGGAAACGGTCTTACTTTTTTTGAAGAAAACAAAATGATTAAAAATGAAAATAACACCAATGCTCTTTCTGATGAGGAGCAAGACCCTTTAGATCTGAATTGGTTTTTTAAGTATTCATTATGATAATCAACGAGGCATTGTCGTCAAAGAAAGCGCCATAAAGTGTCGTTAACATGGCGCTTAGAGAATACCGTATTATTTCTTGGTGGGCCCTCCATTGACTCGTTTGCCCACCCTTAATTGAAATTAATCACCACTGATTACATCATTCATTTTGGCCAATGCATCATCAATGGTAAAGCTCGCCGCTTTTTGGACAGGCGGAAATTCTTTGAACGTGTCGGCAAATTTGCTCATAACAAACTGTGCTGTCAAAACGACATAATCACGGTGAAGGAACCAATCATAGTAAGTATTGGAAGTGATGTCCGCCCGTTCGAACGGATCTGTGCGTAAATTAAAGAGTTTAGGGACACGAAGATGAACAAAAGGCTCTGCCCAAACTTGCAATGTGCCTTGACAACGTTGCTCCATGAATACAATTTTCCAGTTGTCGTAGCGTAATCCAAGCACATCACCGTCATCACTAAAATACACGAAAAAGTTACGAGGACTATGCTCTTCTTTGCCTGTTAAATAAGGCATTAGACTGTAACCATCTATGTGATTTTTAAAGGTACGACCATTTGCTTTGTAACCTTTTTTAAGTTTTTCAGTAACGTCCGGATCACCTGCCATTTCCAAGAAGGTTGGAAACCAATCGTGGTGCTGGATTATTTCATTTGAAATACTGCCGGCTTTTATTTGCGAGGGCCAACGAACGACCATGGGAACACGAAATGCTCCTTCCCAGTTAGTGTTTTTTTCACTTCTAAACGGTGTCATACCTGAGTCTGGCCAAGTGTTCATATGAGGGCCATTGTCTGTAGAATACATCACGAACGTATCTTCAGCGATACCTAAATCATCAAGTAGATTAAGCATTTCGCCTACATGCCTGTCATGATCAATCATAGTGTCGTGATATGGAGATTGCCAGCGCCCTGCCTGCCCCAGGCTTTCTTTTTTGGTATGGGTAAATAAATGCATGTGCGTTGTATTTAACCAGACAAAAAATGGCTTATCCGCTTTATGTTGACGAGTTATGTATTCTTTTGCTGCGGCGATGAATTCATCATCGCAGGTTTCCATGCGTTTTTTAGTGAGCGGCCTAGTATCTTCAATTTTTTGCTTCCCGACTCGACCCCAGCGTGGCTCCTCGGTAGAATCATCCTTATCAATAGCCCATGAACGTAAGCCCCCCCTTGGGCCAAATTGTTTACGATAATTTGGAAAATCCTTTTCTAGAGGATAATCATACATCTCAGGCTCTTCTTCGGCATTAAGATGATATAAATTCCCAAAAAACTCATCAAAACCATGTACAGTTGGTAAAAATTTGTTTAGATCGCCTACGATAGTGTCGCTAAGCTCGTGATTGATTTAAGCCATCCGTGGCTAAAATCGA
>NZ_CALMPD010000224.1 GCF_937871865.1 uncultured Legionella sp. | reverse complement strand
TTTTACGAAGGTCAACATCAGCAATATAATTTAAAAGAAAAATGGTTCGTACCACAGATGTCGGTTTACCAGGAATAAGTCACTTAAGGCTTTGGGCATGGTAAAGGTAATGTGCTGCCACGGGCAGGATGGTAGAAGCTCATTATTCTTTTGTAACCAGTTATCGGTGGCAATTTTGCCACAGGCACTACAGCCTCGGTCTTTGCAACTGAAGTGAACTCGCTTTTCATGAGTGCACGATGGATTGGAGCAATGATAATGCGCATGACCTCGCATGTAATGACGGCAACTTAAGATTTTATTGATGCTGTAATCCACGCTCTCTCTTATCCCCCATGCTCTGAATAAAATTGACGGTAGCGATACCAGTTCTCATCTTTCAGTAGAAGCTTTTTCAGGGGAAGATGCATACAAAAAACAAAGTAAAATACAGTGACTTAGTGTAACACAGAACATGACAAGTCCCAACATAGTCGGCCTGAGCGCCTACAGCGCCTTGATATAGGTCTCATCCATCTTCCAGGAAATCCCTACAGGACGTTTTTGGCGCTTGCAAAAAAACTCTTCTAGCTGTGCTGCGTAGTGCAGAACCCACCTGTTAATCGTTGAATGATCTACTTTCAGGCCCCGTTCCAGTGCCAGTTCCTCAACGTCACGATAACTCAATGAATAGGCCAAGTACCATCTCACCAGCATTAAGATTAGGTCACGTTTAAAATGGCGCCACTTGAAACTGAGCATCATTGCTACTCCAAAAAAATCAGAATACTAACTCAGCAGACAACTTTTTGCGACAAAGCCAAAATAAGTACACTATGGTAAATTCATCTTATATATATGGATATAACGTATTGATATGCAATCACTTTTAAATTCCCTTTTAGGTAAATTACTGACCATGATTAACTGAAGGACTCTTCGTTGCCTCATTTTGTTCCATATTCCCCGTTCGGAAAAAACGACAGCATGTAGTGGTTTTTTCTTCTTTTGATAAACAAATTTTTGTTCTTTTGGCTACATCAGCGAAAGAGTCAAATGACTGCTCTTCACGTTGTCGCTTTTTAGTTCTATGTTCATCTTTAAGCTCAGAATTTGTTATCACCTGGTCAGGGTATGTGCTAGCAGAAGTTATCGAATCAGTCTTGTGCATCATATTAGGGGTCAAGCGATTATCCATGAAGATAGATTCATTAAACGCAACAAAATTTAATAATAACTGCTGTAAATGATTGATCTGTGATTTAGACAAAAGAAGTTTAAGCCTACAGCCTTCATTCAAGATGCGAGCCGTTTCAATTTTTGCAGTGAACTCATTGAGACGCACCACAAGTGATTGCTCTATTTCGTCAAGCAATGAAAAGAGGGAGAACGTTACATTTAATCGTTCTGCAAGTGTTTCCTGCAATAACTTAAGACTGTTGACTTGTACAATTTGATGATCTCCATGCATAGTGTATTCTGGCCTATCAAAAGCTGTAAAGAACGCACTTTCTAGTGCATAATGGCCCGTCAAAAAGTCGTGCAAAAGAGGCATTGTGTCTGAGTTAAAAAGAAAGGTTTCTAATCGATGTTGAATAAGTGAGATTGGTGGTTTTATTTTACCGGAAAACTCTGGGTTCGCCAGCTCATAGGGTTTAATGCCATTGTCATTATCCTCATTGAATTGTGGGCTAAGTAATGAGAATAAGGTTGAATGGTGTTCTAACAGGGCTAAAACCGTCCAGGGTGTTGTTCTATTTAATTGCAACACCAGCTCATGCATTAGTGTATTGCCGGCATTAAAACGCACTGTTAATAAACGCTTATCTTTTTCCAGTACCTTGTTCAAATGGGTGCAATCAAGCTCATTTAATGCGTTTAACATCGTCTGATAATCATTAAATAAAGTGCGAGTTGGATACGGTATTTTTATATCGTTCCAATGCTGAGCCACTTCAGCCGCCTGAAAAAAACCGCCTAAAAGCAAAGCAGGGTATAAGTCTACTCTTCCTTTTTTTAAACAGGCTAAAGCAGACTCGTTGTTAACAGTAATTTGGTTAATGCTCTGTTTAGAAAAAAGCTGGATTAACTCAGGGTGCGCCCGAAGTAACAAGCTGTTATACTCAGTGGATAATAACCACACGCCATTTTTACCCTGCTCTTCTCCTTGTTGGGCTGTTGCTTCCAGGTTTTCAGGGGTCAATTTGGCGCGAAGTTCTGGGAAATCACGCAGTAATTGCTGGCCATGCAGGCTGCCACAGAGAAACCAGATGGCGTTTTTACCCTGATGTACTCCTTGCCGGACTGATGCAGCCAGGCTTTCAGAGGTCAATTTGGCGTGAAGCTCTGGGAAATCCTGCAGTAATTGCTGGCCGTCAGGGGTAGAACAGAGAAACAAGGCGGCGTTTTTACCCTGATGTACTCCTTGTTGGACTTGTGCAGCCAGGCTTTCAGGGAGCAATTTGGCGCGAAGCTCTGGGAAATCACGCAGTAATTGCCGGCCGACAATAGCAGCACAGAGAAACCAGGCGGCATTGGCACCCTGAAACTCTCCTTGCTGGGTTGTTGCAGCCAGGCTTTCAGGGGTCAATTTAGAGTGGTGGTTTTTCAGAAAATAGGAAAACACCTCACTGTAACCCAATTCAAGAGCATAAGTTATGGGTGTTCTATTCATTAATTCAGGTGATGCAGTATTGATATATGACTCAATATCGTCCAGACCTTCCATGAATTGCTTTATTGCAGATAAATTATTATTTTTAAGAGCTTCATAAAATCTATTGTCTAAAGTAGTCATTAAATGTCCATCCCGTCTTATTTTGTGTTCTTGATATCGAACATCATACAGTGCGATTAAAATAAAGTCAATTCCTTGGGGATATATCTTCATATGTGGGGTTATTTGCAGGAAGGTACAAAATTTCCCAGCATGCCCTTATAGCCCTTTACCAGCCTAAGCTGTAGCCAATAAATCGATTTTTTCATTGGATATCAAATTTTGTATAACCTCATGT
>NZ_CALMPD010000223.1 GCF_937871865.1 uncultured Legionella sp. | reverse complement strand
AATTATTCGTATAATATGCCACAGCATAAAATGGTAATTTGCTTACCTAAACCCCAATTTGTATTCTTTGCTAAACTCCTTGGTGATTTCAAAAATTCTTAAAATCAATTGGTACGTATCGCGATAAACCGGTACATTCTGTATACAACGCCATAATAAAACCTAAAATTAATGACCCGCCTTGCAGGTCTTGCAAAGCAAGGTCAAAAGAAAAGGGATGAAGGGTTAAAGGGTTAAAGCCCGAGAACACCTAACCCCAAGCTGAGCGACCTTATAGTCGTAGCCCTGATCGCTACCACCACCACCAGAGGCAAAGAACTGGATCCACGCGACGTCCTGGGGATTGATCGAGAACTCGGTAGAACTCCAGTAGAAGCCTGCAGGAGCGCTAAGACCACTACTATCAATCAAGCTGGATTGTATGTTTTGCAGCGTCGGCGCACCTGAAGTGCCACAAGCACTACTTCCATAGCCCATCTCACAAATCGCGGGCAAGTACCAATCGGAGTACGTGCCAATGGTTTGTTTGCATAAACCTGCTGCATAGTAAGTGATGTTAGTGGGTCCTGCGGATGCCGTAAAGGGAGCGGTTCCTCCGTTTGCCAGCGTATTATTGGTAATGAATTGATTATAAAACGTCAGAATATTCTCTGTATTACAAAAGCCATCTAATGCGCCATTGCATAGGGCAAAGGATGTGGAGGTAAACGGGTTTGTATTAGTGTAGGTACTTGAAAAAAATGAAGCAAATGTGGCGTACGTAGGCGAGCCTGTTACGGACGTGGATGTCTCATCAATTCCAGGAAGGGTATCATAGCTTGTATCAGCAGGGTCAAAACCACCACTTCCACCACCAGTACCTCCGTTGGAGCTCCAAACAATGCCATCGGGGTATGCAGCTGCCTGGTCGGATGTCGTGGCCACTTTCCCGCCTACGCTGCCGGTATTAGGTGTTGTGTCATCAAAAGCAAACACATAACCACCTTGATAAATACAGCCATAGCCCAATACGACGACATCGCTCGACACGGTAGTCGCATTGTCAGCGCTCACTTGAACTGCTCCGGGAGCAGGAGCTGTTCCACTCGAACAGGGATTGGTGCCATCGGAGGTGGCTGTGCCACCAGGTGTTATTGTAATCGTACAACTTCCCGATGCCGCCAACGTGCTGCCACAGGTTGTGGTGTTTGAGGTCCCTGTGGGCCAAGTCGGTGGGGTGACTGCTAAATTAACCGCAGTATTACTTCCTGTGTTGGTAATGGTAATCACACGAGCAAGCCCCGAAGAAGGCGTTCCACTGACGCCAAATTCAGTAAGTCCTGTAACACTTAAGGCCAATTGACTGACGCTCGTGCTCAGCGTGGTCGTATTCGTGACGCAGTTGACGCCCACATTGGTAACGTTCGCCCCACCCATAGTGCCGCTGCCATTGGTTACGCTGCACGTTTGTCCTGACGGTTGAGTGAGTACAGTGACACTGTAAGTCGCGCCTTGAGCTACGGGTGTGGCAAAGGTAAATGAGCCATTGCTATTAATCGTCAAATCATCACCACCATTGTCTTGCAACACGACAGTTCCAGATAGGCCTAGCGCTCCGGAACTTGCGCCCTGACGCAAAAATCTAAAAAATTAGATCGGAAAATCCCCAATAACATCATTATATTTATCTTGCGCATCAGCCAGGCTTAATTTTGAATATATTTCAAGAGAGTCCCTTTTAGCGTGTCCTGAGTAGGGTTGAATAAAGGCATCATCAATGTTTTGTTTCTTAAGCCAAGTAAATAAAAAATGTCTTAGTTTGTGAGGTGATATAGATCGCTCAATACCTGCAAGTCTAGTATATCGCATAAGAATTTTTCTAATTCCACGATCGGTATAATGACGTCGAAAACCTGATTCAAATAAAAACATCCTGTTTTCATTTTTATATTGTTTTAAATGAAGTGCTAATGTTTCTTTAAATGCCGGTGAAAAGGGAACAACTCTATCTTTTTTTCCTTTACCCTGATTTATTTTTATTCGACAATTGACTAAATCAATGTCGCATAACTGTATATTAATTAATTCACTGACCCTTATCCCTGTATAAAGTAAAACTTTAACAATTAGCATAGGAATAATATCGTGAGATTCCCAAACAGTTTTGTAAAAGAGCCTAATTTCATCTTCAGTAGGAACATAAGGTAAGCGTTTGGGTGTTGTTGTTACTTCGATATTAAGATTTTCCCTCACAAATCTGAATACATCGCGAAGATAGTCATAGTTAGGATTTTGTGTCTTAAGTAGACTTGAAACCTTTTGAGCCATTTTTTTAGCTGAGATTTGTTCCATTATGCAGCTACCTTATAATCAAGGTGGGGTAGTCTTGTTGATAAATCCAATGGAAATAAACCATACGGATTAACATGTTCATAAATAAGGGGAGTTAATGCTCGTTTATCTTCTTTTGTCAGCTGATCTTTTAACCCAAGCTCTTCGATAATTTGTTGAATCATTAACGTATTGATATAAACCATAGATAGTTGTAAAAGATGTAAAGACATTACAGATAATGTTTGCGCCTTTTCATGGTTAGATGAAATTTCCCCAGCACGACCATAAAAAATGAACTTACTAACGCCATTCCAAAGCTCAACTACATTTAATCCTTCTTGAATTTCTTGTCTGATGGATTCGTGCATTAAATAGTTACAGATGAAGATAGTTTTTAAAACCTTCCCTAATTCTGATAATGCTATATACGTTGGATGCTTCAGATTATTTTGATTAAACCGTCTAAGAATAGACTCTGGATCGGCATGACCTGCCTTCATTGCAGCAGTATATTTTACAAATTGACTGTATTGTTCTTTAATTAATTGCCAATTAATGGTGTCTGTCAATACTGCTTGTAGATTCTTATATTTTTGATAATCACCAAGCTCACATTGTGCCAATTTTTGTTTATTCAAATTGGCAAGTCGTGGCATTAAAGAAAATCCAAGAAGGTGTGAGAAGGCAAAACCAACTTCACTTTGGCCATGAGTATCCACATAGTTTTTTTGAACTGACATTTCCGTGCAGTGTCTTAATACTCCTTCAATCATGGCAGAAACCTCAGAACTTGATACGCTTTTTAATTGTGAGTGGATGCAGCAGGCATTTTTCTCAACATGCCAGTAAATCATCACACCTCTTCCCCCATAGCGATTGTGGTATTCTGAAATCAAATTTTGAAAATAAGCTGAAAATTGCGTTGAATCACTAGCAACAGCTATGGGCATACCACCCCATATCTCTTCTAATCTGATCATAAATAATGCATTTGCAACTTTACTTAACGCATTTTTTAAATTGTCAGTAGATAAAAAATAGTTTTTAATGTGTCGAAGCTGATGCTCACCAATATGGGCGTTTCCAGCGCACATGTGTTTTAACCCAACATTTGTTCCCATTCCGTAGATAGTAAGTAATATCCTTTCTGATATTTCGTGGGGTTTTAAATAGATTTTTTGGCCATAGGAAATAAAATCACGGGTAAACTGGTTTTCTAAATCGACTTCTTTAATCATGTCAATGAGATTAGTTCCTTCCCATTTTTCCTGTAAATATTTTTTAATAATTCCAATGTTGGTTGATTCTGATTGAGGTGTAAGAGGTGTGACGATAATACAACCGCCATTTTGGGAGCTAATTCTAACTTTTGTATTGTGGGGAATAGTATCATTTAATGCAGCTAATGCGCTTGATAAGCGTTGCTTTAATTGCTCAATAAATACATCACTATCAAGAGGTAAGGAAAGATCCTCAAAATATGCTTCCTTATTTTCTTCAAAATTATTCGGCAAATCCTCATCTGGGTTTCGATGTTTAAATGAACCATCAATCCATATTTCACGGCATCTAATTCTGTCCGCAAGTTTTTTTAACACATAGACTTCATAACAAATTCGTTTAATTTTACCAGTAGTTGGATCAATAATGCGTTTTTGCCATTTTTCTGGCAAGCAATCCATTGGTACATCTTCAGTATCCGGGAAATAGACTCTGTTGCTATCAAAATATTTTTTGATTAGTGACAGTGCATTGAGTATTGGCTGATGCTCTGAGTTATTGGAACGAAACACCACGTTTTCTAATAAAGGTTGAACCATACGTCGATAATAACTTGCGTAAGAGCTCCTAATCTGTTGATGAAGCAGGCTCTGGTACTTTGGTCCTTTTTTCTTATATTCCTCAATAATATTTCTTAATTTATCCTGGCCAACGATAGGAAAAATTTTATCTCGTATCGTTCCATCTGGTTGGTCCAAGCATGCCTCCGCTATATTAAAAAGGATAGTGTCTTTACCATAGACTTTTTTTACATCATTGATAAGCTTTTTAACGACACGTTTTTCTGATTTATGGATCACATTACGGATAATACGATTGAACATATCAATTATTTTATCAATAAGCTGCTCTTTTCTTATGTGGCTATGTATCAGCAAATGAGCGCATCGGTTATTATCGGTCATTTGCTTTAAGTCACTAGGATTTAAACGCGTAAATGCATCTGAATAATGGAGAATCCTTTTTCTTGGAATAAGTCTAATTGTGGCTAGATCAAAGTTAAATCGGTTCAATATGGATAGTTGTTCCATTAAGTCCAACATTGAATCAAGTGATGGATTATTAATCTCTTTATTTATCCAGCCCAGATAAGATAAACCATCTTTGTAGGGTAGTAATAACCCATTCAACTGTGCTTCATCTTCTGGCGATAAGGTGCTCTTTAGTTCTTCAAACAACTCATTCTCAAAGGCATTGGTGGCATCAAGAATAATTCGTGCCATCGTTTTTTCTTTAAATGACTCAATGCCTCTTTCTTTTAAATAGTGTATGGCAAGGTTTTTTATTTCCTCGTCGGCTAAATAATTGGTTGGTAGTAACTCGTTTTTAATCCATTCTTCAAGCTCTTTATAATGCGTTTTTTTAGAGAATGAGGTTTTAAAATATTTCCTAATCAAGGAGATATAATTATCATAGGTTCTTGATGATACTTTTCCGATGGTTGGAGGAACATTAAGCAGATTAGCAAGTTTATTAATAATAAAATCGGGTACGTTGGTTAGGTCATCAATAAATTGATGACTCCCTTGGTAACATTTAAATAATAATGCAAATGCTAATTGCTTTGTAGCATGTCTTGTTTTTATAAAACTAACTTCTTCTTGGGTTAGGTCAACAGTATCCATCGTTATCATCATATTTTACTCATTAAGTCAGTTCCTAGAATAGCCAGAGTCGGAACTCAAATGGCTAAATTCCTTTGAATCTAT
>NZ_CALMPD010000222.1 GCF_937871865.1 uncultured Legionella sp. | reverse complement strand
TTCATGCCCGTTCAGTTGAATACCAGGCAGAGATTTAATGCCATTCCATAATTTTTGCCGATAATGCAGCAAACGCTCCTGCTCTTCAACCCGGTCTTTATTAGCTAAAACAAAAGCCTCTCCAAAACCTACAATTTGATGGGTTGCCAATGTTCCTGAACGCAAACCACCTTCATGTCCGCCGCCAAAAGTTTGGGGCTGTAAACGAATACGAGGTTTATGCCGGACATATAACGCTCCAATCCCCTTAGGCCCATACATTTTGTGTGCAGAAAATGACATTAAATCAACTGAAAGTTTATTTAAATCAATAGCAATTTTTCCAGCACTTTGAGCCGCATCTACATGAAATACAATTCCTTTATCCCGTAATAATTCACCAATCGCGGCAATATCCTGAATTACTCCAATTTCATTGTTAACATGCATTACAGACACGAGAATAGTATCTTCTCTCAGTGCCTGCTCCAACGTGTTAATATCCAGTAATCCATCAGACTCAGGCTCAAGATAGGTGACCTGAAATCCTTCTTTCTCTAATTGATGAAAACTATCGAGCACCGCTTTATGTTCTGTACTCATGGTGATGAGATGCATGCCCTTATTTTTATAAAAACGGGCAGCGCCTATAATAGCTAAATTATCTGATTCTGTTGCACCGGATGTGAATACTATATCTTGAGCAGAGGCATTAATCGCATCTGCAATATTGAGTCGTGCTCTCTCAACTGCTTGCGCCGCGCTTTTGCCATATATATGGGTTGCTGACGCCGGATTTCCAAAATGACTGTCGGGGCCTAAATATTTAATCATTTGCTCTACAACTCGTGGATCTACGGGTGTGGTAGCCATATAATCAAAATATATCGGCATCTTAGTCATCCAATTCTCTCCTTTTTCCTTTTTCCGCCCATTCCAATGATTTTTGAACCTGACTCAACATTCCACGCAAAATACTGACTTCCATTTTTTCCAGAATAACGCGATTAAACAATCTCCGCACTCGTTGCATCAAACGTCGAGGATTTGATGCCTTTAAAAATTGAATCTCAATAAAGACTTCTTTTAAATGCTCATAAAATTGTTCAATTTCATTTGCCGTTGCGTACTCATCTCTTCGCAGCGAAACCTCAGCCTTCGGTGCTAACAGGTTCATGCGAATTTCATAAGCAATAATCTGTACTGCTTGCGACAAATTAAGCGAACTGTAATCAGGGTTACTTGGAATATTGATATGGTAATGACATTTCAACAATTCTTCATTAGTAAGACCTGCATGCTCTCTACCAAAGACAATAGCAACCTGGGTATCATCCGCCTGTTTGCCAATTAGCTCAGCACCTGACACAGGCAATAAACCTGGCAGCGACAAACCTCTGGGTCGCGCACTGGTTGCAAGAATTAATTGGCACCCTGCCAATGCTTCTTCTATAGTATTTGTTACCACAGCCTGTTCTAAAACATCATCAGCCCCGGCCGCCATCTCCCGGGCTTTATAATCAGGAAAAGATTTAGGATTAACCAAGTACAGTGAATTTAATCCCATGGTTTTCATCGCTCTTGCTGTTGAACCGATATTTCCAGGGTGTGATGTGGCTACCAAAACAATACGTATTGAACTTAACTTCATAAAAAAACTTATATTTGATACTTTATGTAACTATATCACAGCATTTATTGATTGGACTTCTCTATGTATAAAAAAATTGTGGTAGAATCGCTGATTTTGTAGATAAAGAGTATATCCATGGAACCACTTTTAAATATAGCAGTCAATGCAGCACGCCAAGCAGGCGAAATTATCATCCGTCACATGGAACAAGTGGATCGTTTAAAGATTACCGCTAAAAGCAGTCAGGAGTATTTTAGCGAAGTGGATATAAAAGCTGAGCAGGCAATTATCAATGCAATTCATAAAGCCTACCCGGAACACGGAATTCTCGCTGAAGAAAGCGGTTTTCAAGAAGGCGATGGTGAATCAGTATGGATAATTGATCCTCTGGATGGAACATCCAACTATCTTCATGGATTTCCTTTCTTCTCTGTCTCAATTGCCTTAAAAGTTAAAAACAGGATTGAGCACGGAGTCATTTATGATCCATTACGACATGAATGTTTTGCTGCCAGTCGAGGTAGAGGGGCACGATTAAATGATAGAAGAATCAGAGTATCCAAACAAACATTACTCAGTGCGTCTTTATTAGGAACCGGTGTGCCCTTCCGTAACCTTGCGCTGGCTCAACGGTATTTGCCAGGCTTTGAAGCACTGATGGGTAAATGTGCCGGTGTCAGAAGAACAGGTTCCGCAGCCCTCGATTTGGCCTATGTTGCAAGTGGCCGCATTGATGGTTTCTGGGAACTGGGATTACGCCCCTGGGATATTGCGGCAGGCTCCTTATTAATCAGAGAAGCTGGTGGATTAATCAGTGATGTGCAAGGCGGTGATGATTTCCTTCAGAGTGGCGATGTAGTTGCTGGTACACCAAAAGTATTTAAAACACTTCTTCAGACTATTTCTCCAGCACTGAAATAAATCCCGCATCTAAATGCTGGGCTTCGCAAGTTCAGCACCAGCCTACAAAGCCATTTTTATCGTTGCAATCATGGTAGGCTGGTGCTAAACGCAGTGCAGCCCAACATAATCATCATAAAGTAATTACCACAATCCGGGTTTAATTCCCAGGCTTGAAGGCAACTCATTAGCCATAGCAGTACCCAAACTTTGCGTCACACGCTCAAATAAATTTTGTTTTTGGGTGTAATCAATAATATTATCGATTTTTATTACATCCCGAGCCAACTGGCCACTACTGGCCAAACCATCAATAAGCCCAATAGCTAAAGACTGTTCACCCGTCCAGAAAAGGCCAGAAAAAGTATCGTCATCGATATGTAATCGCGTTCCTCGCCCCTCTTTTACACGCTTAATAAATTGCTGATGAATAACATCAAGCATGGTTTGTAATTTTTGCTTCTGCAGTTCAGTAACCGGAGAGAACGGATCTAAAAAGCCTTTATTGCTGCCAGCTGTAACCAGGCGTCGAGTTACACCAATTTTTTCCATACCATCAACAAAGCCAAATCCATTATATAAAACCCCTATAGAACCGACCAGGCTTGCGGGACTAGCATATATATTGTCCGCAGCAACAGCAACGTAATAAGCAGCAGATGCACACGCATCAACACAGACTGAGTATATTTTTATATCAGGATATTTAGATTTATAATACATCACTGTATTATACATGTACTCAGCCTGTACCGGACTTCCTCCAGGACTGTTGATTCGAATAATTAAAGCTTTTAATCCTTGATTTTTATAAGCACTTTGCATGCCCTTGGCAAAACTATCCGCACTGGCACCTTTGGAGTCAAAAATATCTCCATTTATATCAACCAGCCCCACGTGTTCTTTGGTATTTCCCCCCGTACTCTCATTAGAATAAGTACTCACTTTATAGGCAATCAAAACAATAATAAGTAAAAAGATAATTCGTGATACCCAACGCCATCTTCGCTTTCTTTTTTTCTCATTCATATAATCCAAAACAATTTGATTAAGCAAAGTTTGAGAATCCGGATTAGAATTAGAGGATACATCATTATTCATTTTGCACTCTTGAAATAATTAAATCTAACCCCATTTTACGGCAGTAAGAGATGAATTAATACCCTAAAACAACTATATAAGGTGAAGCGATGAGAATGGACAAACTAACTTCAAAATTCCAAATGGCTCTAGCCGATGCTCAATCCCTCGCACTAGGAAGAGACAATGGTTTTATAGAACCGGAACACCTTATGAAAGCGTTATTAGATCAACAAGGCGGCAGTTGTAGGCCCCTCCTCACTAAAGCAGGGGTTAATATTGCCTTATTACGGACTCTATTAGATCAAGCACTGGAAAAGTTGCCTAAAGTCACTGGTACTGGTGGTGATATCCATATATCAAATGGGCTAAACCGGTTATTGAATCTGACCGATAAATTTGCACAACAAAGAAAAGACAATTTTATTTCAAGCGAATTATTTATTCTTGCAGCAGTAAGTGAAGACGTCTCTCTGTCAAAGATACTCAAACAAGCCGGAGCAGATTTAAAATCCATAGAAAAGGCCATAGATGACTTAAGAGGTGGCGAGACGGTTAATGATGCCAATGCAGAAGAACAACGTCAGGCATTAGAAAAATATACTCTGGATCTTACCGAGCGAGCAGAACAGGGTAAGCTCGATCCTGTAATTGGCAGGGATGATGAAATCAGACGCACTATCCAGGTTCTGCAAAGAAGAACGAAAAATAACCCAGTACTCATTGGTGAGCCAGGGGTAGGTAAAACAGCTATAGTAGAAGGACTGGCGCAAAGAATAATTAATGGAGAAGTACCCGAAGGCTTAAAAAACAAACGATTACTGTCATTAGATATGGGAGCTCTGATTGCTGGAGCAAAATTTCGTGGCGAATTTGAAGAGCGTTTAAAAGCGGTACTTAATGATTTAGCCAAACAGGAAGGCCAGATTATTTTATTTATCGATGAAATTCATACGATGGTAGGAGCAGGAAAAGCCGAGGGTGCTATGGATGCGGGTAACATGCTAAAGCCTGCATTGGCACGAGGTGAACTGCATTGTATTGGTGCTACTACGCTTGATGAATACAGGCAATATATTGAGAAAGATGCGGCTTTAGAACGACGTTTTCAGAAAGTACTGGTTGAAGAACCCACTGTTGAAGATACCATAGCCATTCTTCGTGGCTTAAAAGAGCGTTATGAAGTGCATCACGGAGTTGAAATAACTGATCCAGCGATTGTTGCTGCGACAACATTATCTCATCGATACATTAGTGACAGACAGCTTCCCGATAAGGCAATCGATTTAATTGATGAAGCGGGAAGCTTAATCCGTATGGAAATTGATTCTAAACCTGAAAGCATGGACAAATTAGAGAGACGTTTAATTCAATTGAAAATTGAACGTGAAGCATTAAAAAAAGAAAACGATGATGCCTCCAAAAAACGACTTGATGATTTACAACACAGCATTGATGAGCTGGAAAAAAACTATTCTGACTTAGAGGAAATCTGGAAAGCTGAAAAAGCGACCATGCAAGGATCCACTCAAATAAAAGAGGCTCTTGAACAAGCGAAACTGGAAATGGAAACAGCAAGAAGAGCCGGTGATCTGAGTCGCATGTCCGAATTGCAATACGGAAGGATCCCTGAACTGGAAAAACGATTAAGTCAGGTAGCCGCGATTGACAGTGTTGAAACCAAATTGGTACGCAATAAGGTAACAGAAGATGAAATTGCGGAAGTTGTTTCCAAATGGACAGGTATACCTGTTGCAAAAATGATGGAAGGTGAAAAAGAGAAACTGATTAAGATGGAAGAGGTATTGCATAGCCGGCTAATTGGACAAAATGAAGCAGTAGATGCCGTTTCAAATGCAATCAGAAGATCTCGGGCAGGTCTTTCAGATCCCAATCGCCCTATAGGCTCATTCTTGTTCCTTGGGCCTACTGGTGTAGGTAAAACTGAATTATGTAAAGCATTGGCTTCATTTCTTTTTGATACAGAAGAAGCCATGATACGTATTGATATGTCTGAATTCATGGAAAAACATTCTGTTGCCCGTTTGATTGGTGCGCCTCCAGGATATGTTGGATACGAAGAAGGAGGTTATCTAACCGAAGCAGTAAGGCGCAGACCCTACTCCGTTATTCTTTTGGATGAAGTAGAAAAAGCCCATCCCGATGTATTTAATATTCTCTTGCAGGTAATGGATGATGGTCGTTTAACTGATGGTCAGGGAAGAACCGTTGATTTCCGCAATACCGTAATCGTAATGACGTCTAATCTAGGGTCTCAATTGATTCAGGAAATGGGGAAAGGTTTTAATTATGAACAGATAAAATCAGCAGTGATGGAGCTGGTGTCGCAACATTTTCGTCCTGAATTTATTAATCGTATTGACGAAACAGTGGTATTTCATGCATTGGCAAAAGATCAAATTGCACGAATTGCAGAAATTCAAATCGCCTATCTGCACCGTCGTCTGAAGCAGCAAGACATACAACTAGAAGTATCACCAGAGGCATTAGCCTACTTAGCTGAAGCAGGATTTGACCCTGTGTATGGAGCCCGACCTTTAAAACGTACCATTCAACAAAAACTGGAGAATCCGTTAGCACAGTCCTTATTAAAAGGTAAATTTAAATCTGGCGAGATAATCAAGGTCGATTATAAAGAAGGACAATTGGAGTTTAGTGCTCACTAACGATCATCAACATTGATGGAGCTCATCGGAATAACCTGCATTAAAGACAGCAAGATTTCAGTCTTTAATGCAGCACTTTAACGTCAATTGCCAGATGTTTAAAATGCTAAAGACGCATTCGTTTCAGCAGAAGGTTCTGTCTTTTTGGTTAAGGATTTTTCGTATTGGAACATCAGAGTATTCATCTGACTTCTATCACCAAAGAACTCACAATTAAGTTCAATCCCTTGATTATTAGACAAGAAATTTTTTAAAAAGGTGAGTCCATTCAACGCATCGTTATCAGTAAACACCTTAGTTTTAGAAAAAGGATGATGTAAACCTAAAGCCTGCTCCATGCAATAAGTTAAATTCTCAGACAATAATTTAGTTTGAAATAATAATCCATAACCACCAACTACAGTGTGACTTGCCAAATCTGAACTGCACTTTTTTAATGCTGCCAAAAATTGGGGATGATCTAAAGCCTCAATATTATCTTTAATTTCGGGGGTATAAATTAAATCCAGGATGTTCTCCTTTACTGGGCCCTCATCCATATTTTTCCTCAAATGCCCTTCAATGAGTTCAAGATTTAATTGACTAAAATTTTGATGATCTTTAGCCAGTTTTGCCCCCCATAACTCTAATGCTTCACGCTCCTTGTTATGTACTATCTCAACTTGCTCGACTAAAGACTTAATAAAGTTAATCGCTTTAAATTGTTTTAAAACAGTATTTCCTCGCACTCGATGTTCTTTAATAATTTCATCTAAATAAGGTTCAAAATTTGTATCTGTTGCAAAATGTGGGTATTTTAAATAATTATTGTTTAATTTCATATGTGCTTTAAATAATTCAAGGGCAGTAACCACTGT
Source organism: uncultured Legionella sp. (assembly GCF_937871865.1). GTDB lineage: Bacteria > Pseudomonadota > Gammaproteobacteria > Legionellales > Legionellaceae > Legionella. The sequence continues at coordinate 17,756 of NZ_CALMPD010000222.1, read as the reverse complement.
TGTAGCATCAAGAGCTTGCAAGTCTTTGGCCCTGTAATCTTTAGGCATTTCGTCGGGCAAATTAAGCGCTTTCCTGATAGAGGTAAATAATTTACAGTTGCGCTCATCGAATGGTGTAAAAAAATAGGACACAAATGAGTTATCATAATCATATTTTTTAATCAGCCGGAAATAGCGATGCAATAATGAACCAAGTAAAATCAAAGTACCTTGTTCCATTTTTTCATCAATATTCTCTTTTAATATATCGCGGCATTCATTACTTAACAGATTAAAAACTTCGACGGACGTTTCTCTCCCCGATTTGCCGTCAATCACACAACGAGTTCTGACAATTAAAGTATTCAGGCTGTCGTGCCCAGGAATTGATGAATTTTTAGGTTCAATGATTTTATAACGACCAATTGCAATGGAATAATGCTCATCCAAATTAAGAGTATCTGCTCTCAATGTAAGAAATTGAGGTGGAGTAAATGTCATACAACCTCCTTTTAAGACTTGTTAGTCATCCATAAACTACAAAACATACCGCTATATGCACCAAACCAAGAATTATCTGGGATAAATCTTGATTGCCTTACTGTTTCAATATCTGCCTGTATTGATATTCCTAATCGCTTATTTAAATTAGAAAATTCATTATTCTCTTTGTTTTGATAGATGAATGTACAATAATAACTCAAAGTATCAAGACTTGATTTAAATAATTCATCATCCATTTCGTCTATTGAGTTTATACCTAAATCCATTTGCAGGTATTTAATAAAAGAATTATTTAAATAACTGGATACGGATGAGTTGTAATGCGACCACATCAGCAGGTAAATACCCACCAACACTTTACTTTTAAACGCCCCAAACTCTTCATCACTGACAATTCCATATTTGGAGAATGCCCGAACATAATTCAATAAAACCCCATCATTCTCTTCACTTAGACTATTCGCGATCATTTGAATCGTCAGCGCATCATCTATGGAACCGGTACTTGGTAGGATTGCCGAGAAAAAACCCATGCACCCCATATTTTTAGCATTACATCGCATTAAATATCTGGGTAAGTGCATTGCATTTTGCTTAAATATGGCAAACTCGAGCATGGCTTTCCCTCCCGCTAGTGTTCACTGCGATTAAGTTAAAGATCTGGCCGTCATGCTCAGGATGACGTACTGTTTTTAACTTAATGGCAGTGCCGCTAGTGTTCACCCGCAAAAACCGCAGCGAGTAGTTCGTCCTCAATACACCAAGACACCTATATTTTTTATATCAACCTATAAAAAATATTGCAACTATTTATTTATCTATTTGCCAATATTTATTTCACAGCGTTACATTTACAGTGCAAAAAATCTCAATCAATTGATTTTAAAGTGTTTATTAATAGTAGTGAGTGCCATTCGGCGCTTCGCCCAACATCAAACATGTTCATGTGGTTCATCCGCAGAGTGTTCTTATTCAAACATTTATTAATATATCTGAAGCGTTTTTCATCTCATTGGTTTGTTTGGGGAGTAAGATGTCAGGTGAGACGCCCGACCTACAGACGGCACGGGCATAAGCATGAATGGATAATTGTGCTTCATTACATATAACGTTTATCTATTGCATCAATCAATTGCTGATGAATGCCATTAAAACCTCTATTACTCATTACCAGTATCGCATCCCCCTCCCTGACAACACTAATAATATCTCTCACTATTTCATCATTGTTTTTACAAATTTGATAAGGACAAGACCAATCAGCAACAGTTTCATTTAAATTAAAATCATGCGGATCCAAAATATACGCTCCATTAACAGGTGCAAGCGCCTGAGCCATTTCGCCGGCATGTACTCCTGTACGCATGGTATATGAAGCAAACTCCATTACGGCAAATATACGTTGATGCCGATTGCTTTTGGTTAACGCATCTATTGTTTTTGTAATGGCAGTTGGATGGTGAGCAAAATCATCGTATACAGTAATGCCGTGACGATTCGACTTTACTTCCAAGCGCCGTTTTACAGGTGTAAATGATTCCAGAGCCTTAGCTGCAACTGTGGGAGCTACTCCAGCATTAACACTTGCAGCAAGTGCCGCAAGTGCGTTTTCTATGTTGAAGCGTCCAATCAAAGACCAATTAACCATAGCGACCACATTCCCCTGATGCATTACCCTAAATGAAGAACCACTCTCATCTAATAGTTGGGCTGTCCAATCTGCATTATCAGATAGCGACATTTCTTCGATACGAGAATATCTGCCTCGCGCTAAAACTTCGTTTAGTGCTTTATCATCACGAGGTTTAATTGCAACGCCGCTCGCAGGTATTGTTCTTAATAAAAAGTGAAATTGCTGTTGGATGGCCGCCAAATCGGCATAAATATCCGCATGATCGAATTCAAGATTGTTCAAAACTGCAATTCGTGGACGATAATGCATAAACTTGGGGCGTTTATCAAAAAACGCACTGTCGTATTCATCTGCTTCAATAACAAACCAGGCCCCCTTACCCAAACAAGCGCTGGTTTTAAAATCAGAAGACACCCCCCCAATCAAAAAACCGGGATTAAGGCCTGCCTGATCTAAAATCCAGGCAATCATGGAGGTCGTTGTTGTTTTGCCATGAGTACCAGCGACAGCTATCACCTGATATTTGGGCAAAATATTCTCGGCAAGCCATTGCGGGCCCGAAGTATAACTTTTCCCTGATTCAATCACTGCCTCAAGAACAGGCATACCGCGTTTAATTGCATTTCCCACAACAACCAAATCGGCTTGAAGTGCCAGAGTTGTGTCGTCATAACCTTCAGTCCAGGAAATACCCTTTGCAGCAAGTAAATCACTAATGGGCGGGTAACAATTCGCATCACTTCCAGTAACTTTATATCCGGCATCCCGAGCAAGCAAGGCTAATGCACTCATGAATGTTCCGCTTAAACCCAAAATATGTATATGTGTCATGTTGTTATCGCCAAAAAGAAACTGTTAATACATTAACAGCAATTAAACCAAAAGCAGCCAAAACAGAGTGCACGTTTGTACTATTCATCGCATATTTGTATATGTATGCGGTAATTACAAATTGCCATACCGATAAACCTACGGTGACAAATAAATATATCACAGCAATAAATAAAAACAGTGGATTTTTTAAATTGGAATGAATCAAAAAAGGATCTATCAAAAATAAAGGGAAAGCCAGGAAATGAAGAATAAAATGTGTACTGCACAAGCAAGTTATTGTCTGTACCAATCTGGAGGTTAATCCGCGAAAATATAAAATAGCAAACGTGTAAATAATAAAAGATAAAACCAAACTGATAGCAATAGAGGTTGTCATGAGTAAATCATTGGAAAAATCAAAATCCGATAAAGACCATTGAATAATCAGAATAAGCACTAACAATAAGATACTGATTCCCATTAAAAAATGAGAATAAGGAGTATTTTCAGGAACTTCCTGAAATTTAACCAATTTCCAATATATTAAGTATAATGTTTTAAGCATAGGCTCATCATTTCTTTATAATTTTTTTCTCAATACTCAACTGTTGAACTATCGGTTGATTCCACGGACCCGAAACTTTATAGCTGTACCCTGTAATTTTTTGCATGCTTTGATTAATAATTTTATTAGCAACCCAGGCAGCAAGACCTGCAATAGGCCCTCCCGCAATTGTAGCAACTATAGGTAAGCTGGCTGTAATATGCGGAGAAATACTTAAATTTAAATCATACATACGACGTACCAAATCAAGTTCGCCTTTCATGCTAGCATATGCAACCGGGCCGTCAATATAACTGTCCTGTGTGTTCATTATCCCATTTTTCACACTAAAGCTCCCTTTAAATACATCAAAACTATAACCTTGGTGAGCTAAATCACTAAAATCCAGTTTCAGTCGCCTTGGTATGGTTTGTAAACTTAAAATACTCAACAATTTCCCTAAACCAAGCTTTTCTTCAGTTTCAGGACTTAAATTCGTGATTCGACCATTTTTAAGCTGCAGATTCATCGTTCCATTTAAGGTGCGCAGAGAAAAATCATACAAAGACCCACGCCATCCCCCATTAAACTCCAGATCCCCTTTTCTCGCATGGACAGCTGGAGTAATTTGCCATTGCTCCAAACTTTTGGCCAAATCGTTTAAATGAAGTCTGACCTGTAGTTTTGATTGATTTACTTTAGCTTTTTGAGTCCATTCTCCATTAATAACAAACTGATAGAATGGTGAGTCTATTCTGCAATAATCAATGAACCAGCGTTCTGGAGACGACTGACTTTTAAGTGTCATATTGCCGATTTGCTTTTCTCCTACCGAAAAATTATCTATTCGTAAATTAAGATTAGGAATTTGTCCCGGACTATCATTGGTAGATAACTTCGTATTCGGTTCGAATTTATCTATCGGCGATAAATGCAAATATTTAACAAATCCACTAAGTGAATTGGTTGCTGGATGATACATAAGATCCGCTGCAATTTTTTTCTGATTCAGACTGAAAGACCAATCATTCCCCGGAAGCACTTTCGCGATAACAACCATATTATCAAATTGCTGTTTCAGAACAGTGAGTTTACCCAATTTAACATTAACAATTCTCAATTGTTCCAATAGCGGCGAGTTAGACGGGCCAGATGAATATCTATCATAAATCTTCTTCCATTCGTGTAAATCAAATCCATCTAAAGATCCGACTATAGCCAATCCAGGCTTATCTTGATGAATAGCCTGAGCACTGCCTAATCGTATTTGGCCTGATTTGAATTCAAACCCACTCTTACTATTATGAAATAAAAGATCCGAACTTAGGCGATTGTTGTAATTAGAGCGCAGGCGAATTGCTTTTTTAGTATTAAAATCAAGCTTTACTTCCAAAGGCACTTGAGTTTCAAATGCCTTACCCAAAGGTGCAGGCAAACTAATAGCCAAGCCTTTCAGGTTGCTTTTAAAAATAACACTGTCCAAATCATTAGGATCATCTGTAATTTTAATTTGAGCATTAATAGCAAACATTCCCTTTAAAAAAGATAAAATAGGGACATTAAACTGTTTTTTCAATGCATCAATAGTAGTTTCACCGTCTACAACAACAAATGTTTCTGGCTGTGGCTTTTTAACTGATTGAATTTTGACATTTAACGGGAAACCAAAAGCACTGGCAGTCAATGCGCTATGAGTTATGCTTTCTTCATCAAAAGACAAGTCGCCTGTAACATCCTCTATCTTCAGAGCACCAACTTCATGCTCTACCAAAATAGTATTTTTTTGAAAAGATAAATCCCCTCTGACAAGATTGTCATCATTTTCGGGATATAGAGGAATTTCCAGGCGAAGATTTAATAACACTAATCCCTTAATAACCAATCGATTCAAAGCAGATAATTTTTGTTTTAAAGGAGACGCCAAGACAAAATTTATCATTTTTTGAGCCTGGCCGTGAATAATGCCATGTACTAATAAAGTTTCCTTATCCAGACCTATATCATCAATGCGCAAATTCATCTGATTTACAGGCACTCCTTGAAAATCCCCGTGTACCACATCAATAACAAGATTACGATTTCTTAGCCTGATATATCCTTCCAAATCTGTTATTGGCTTCCACTTTGAGGTAATTAAAAGCTCACCACCACTGGCATGGCTTGTGATAGAAAACTCACCATTATTGTGATCAAATGGAAAATCACTGGCTAAACCATTAATTTTTACTTTCCCAGTAGCACTGGCTATTTTTTTCAAATCTTTTGTCAGCCATAAATACAATTTAGGCTTTAGATGTTCCTTCGGCAGATATGCAATCCACTGCTCTATGTTTTTTCCTGAAAAATCTGCATCCAGATGAATTACTCCAACTGATTCTCTGCTGACCTGATCAATTACTCCCTGAGCACTAATAGTTAAATCTGATTTGCTTAGGATTAACCGCTCTATACTGACCCTTAAACCATTACTTAAATTTTTCCAGTCTACAGCACCATTAAAGAGCTCCAGATTTTGTATCGGATATCCTTTAACTTTAATAGCAGTATTTACTGAGTCCAACTCTAATCGGCCTTCTTCTGGCTGCCAGTTTAATGCCCCGGAGAGTTCCTCTACCTGCGGAATATTATTAATTGCGGTCCAGCCCAAATGATCAAAGCGGGTTAGAAAATAATTAACTTTATTCTCTTTAAAAACGATTTGGGTATCACTTAATGCACCATGAGGCTTGGCTTGAATCAAAGTCTGCATATCAGACGGCCAGTTAATCGCATCAGATAGCAGCGACTCAATAAGAATAGACTTAACAAAAAGCTGATAGTTCTTAGTAAATTTATTAAAATTAACTGATACCTGATTTTCAGGCCAGCTCACACCAGCGGCCCTTAATTTGATATGATCCGCTTGAAGCGTCCATCCCTTCCGGTCAGGCTTCCAGGAAATATTCGCATAAAAAGATTGGATCAACTCACGAGTTTTCTTATTCGTTAAACGCCAGGCCAAACGTTTGAACTTCACCTGTGCCTGCACTAATGCAACGGCTCCTTTATCTAAATCAAGCCATAAATCTATATCACCTTTTCCCCCTTCCAATTGCTCGGAGGTTTGGGGAAGCAGGCTTTGCCACTGAGCAGGGACTATGTTTTTTGCAGAAAAATAAATTTGCCCTTTCGTGTATTCCAAATGCTCTGGATCAAATTGCACATCGCCAAGTAGTTGAAAAACGGTGCTGTCGGTTTGTTCAAGACGCGCATCACCTTTCAGTTTGTAACGCCCACCTCGATTAATTACAGAAAGATTAAGCCCGCTCACCGGTATCAATCCACCATTGCTAAAATAGAAATGCGCAGAAACATGTCTGATAACCAAACGTTCTTGTTGTGCTAACCAGGCTAATATTTGTTGTGTTCGCTCAGGTGTCATTGCATTATCGTTTATTGCAGCTGGTGAAATACCATCAATAATCCAGCCCTTCGCTGTCTCACGAAATTTCAGATGAATATCATCTACATACAAGATTCCTGGCTGAATACGCCAATACCAAAGCGATTTGAATAAGTTGATTCCTACTTGTAATTGCTCTAAATGCAATGCATGTTCTTTACCATCATTAATATTGATATTTTTTAATTTAAGTACAGGCTGAAACCAATACCAACCAGTTTCCATAGATTGAATACTTACAGGTTGGCCTAATAATGCAGTTAAATGGTGTTCCACTTCACCTTTATATTGTTTCGCCCATGGGGTTAATGAGCGGAATATGCTTGAAAAAACAGCCGCGAGAACAATTAAGATAGCTACAGCTACCCAAATTTTTTTAATAAGTTTATTCACCGAAAGGATTCGACTGATCATGAGTATTTTTACTATACCATTGCTTTTGAGCATACTCATCAATTTCTTTTTGATCTTTTCGTTGAGTTTGTATTAATTCAGCCTTTTTTACCCTCTCAATTAGTTTATCAACACCTTCTTCAGCAGTTTTTGCTTGCCTGTATTTTAACTCTAATTTAGTCCTTAACTTGGCGAGCTGCGCCAAATGTGAATTTAATTGGATTAGAGCAGTATCCAAATGACTAATAAAATCAATACGATTTCTTAAACGCCCTACAGTACTGCCCTCATTACCTATAAGCTCCATCTGTTGCATGTAATCCTGACGATACATCACAAGCTGCTCGTGCCTGGTCTTGTTCTGGACGAATTGTTCTTTTGATTGAAGAAGCTCCTGGAACGCTTGATTTGTTATCTCTTTTTTCAGATTCAGTAATTGAAGCAAACGTTCTAATCTTTGGCTCATGATTTACCTCCAAGCGAGGTTGCTATCAACTCAGATAAACTATTTATACTGTCAGTATAATCAATTTTTTTATTAATCCCTTGGGCTATATAATCTTTGAATCGATCAATGACTAATACCGCCTTATCCAATACTGGATCACTTCCTTTAGAGTAGGCTCCAAGCAAAATTAAATCCTTATTTTTTTCATATACTGACAAGTATTTTTTAAACAATAAGGCATCTTTCATATGGTCTTCTGTAGCAATCGCCTGCATTACCCGACTGATTGATGCTTCAATATCAATAGCCGGATATTGACCTTCCTCTGCTAATGCTCTACTTAGTACAATATGACCATCCAGTATCGCTCTTGCTGAATCAGCTATTGGATCTTGTAAGTCATCGCCTTCCGTCAGTACCGTGTAAAATGCAGTGATTGAACCTTTACCAGGCATACCATTTCCGGCACGCTCCACCAATTTGGGTAACTTGGTAAAAACAGATGGGGGGTATCCCTTTGTTGCTGGTGCTTCACCAATAGACAGAGCAATTTCTCTTTGTGCCTGAGCAAATCGGGTTAGTGAATCCATTAACAGCAAAACATGTTTTCCCTGATCTCGAAAATACTCCGCAATGCTGGTCGCAACTTTTGCTCCATGTAAACGCATTAAGGGGCTTTCATCAGCAGGAGCAGCGACGACAACAGAGCGTTTAAGCCCTTCTTCACCTAAATTACATTCAATGAATTCTTTTACTTCTCTGCCTCGCTCTCCAATCAGTCCAACAACAACAACATCAGCATTGGTAAATCGTGTCATCATACCCAACAGTACTGATTTACCTACACCACTTCCAGCAAACAATCCAATCCTTTGTCCTCTGCCTACGGTAAGTAATCCATTAATAGCACGAACACCGACATCCAATGGAGTATCTATTGGCGCTCTTTTTAATGGATTAATTATTGGACCAATAAGGGGATATGAATTCATCAAATCAAGCACAGGCCCTTCATCAATTAATGCTCCTGAGCCATTTAAAACACGCCCTAATAGTTGAGCACCAACCCCAACCTGGGCAACTCTCCCGGTTGGTCTGATAAGCATTCCGGGAGCAAGCCCCTGGATAGCTCCTATAGACATCAAATAAACACTTTCATTACTAAAACCAACTACTTCAGCTTCAACAGTTCGGTGCTCATCTATAGTTACCAGACAACGTGCGCCAACGGGCTGATTAAAACCTTTGGCCTCCAAAGTCAAACCGATAGCACGACTTACCCGCCCACAGCGTAATAATCCAGAGTATGGCTTACTACATACATCTCCGAGTACATTAAAAAGTTGTGACCTGATGGTTGGCATTAATTAGTCCTCAGAGGGCTTTGATGAATCAAGGGTATCTTTTTTAATATATTTGGCAAACAAAGTCATAAGCCTTGTTTGTAGCCTGCCATCCAGATCGCTGTGTTCACTTTTTAAGTAAAAATCACCTCGAACCAGGGAAGGATCTGGAAATAATGCCTGTTCTATTCCCGGCAATTCCTTTTCACTAAACTCAGCTTTTACCCAATCAACATCAAGAGGATGCAGCCCCAGGGTTTTACTGCCTTTTAACGAAGGCAGTTCTGAACGTATTTCGTCAAATAAAGCATGAAATTTCTCTGGATGAACGCTTAATTCAATACCAATACAATGTTGACAGAGCCAAATTAAGGTTTGAATAATTTCCTGGGTCAATTGTTCATCAAGTAGCTGGATTGGCGTTTGAAAAAACGCTATCCATTCCATCAGTTCAGTTTTCCTGGCGTTTATTTCTTCTTGGGCTTGCTGCAATCCTTCTGCATATCCTTTATCAAAAGCATCTTGTTTTAGGAGAGCAACTTCGTTCATCAATTGCTCTTGCGGATCTACTTCAACAACTTCTTCTGGCACTTCCCTCTTCTTATAATCCCAGACACTAAATTCTGTGGAAGTTCTGGAATCGGGGTAAGGCTCAAATTCATTAGACATTTTATAAACTACCTGTAAAAGGGTTAACATTCGATGCATCTGGAATACAGATCCGCGCGACAGCGACCGCGGTCACGACCATTAAGTTAAGGATTTTGTCCGCCATCCAGAGGAGCTGGCGACGAAGGATCTCCCTGATTGAAGAGATCCTTCGCTATGCTCAGGATGACGTATTGTTCTTAACTTAATTACCGTGGGCCCCGTGGTCAAACCACAGGGATTCGTACTAATAGTTAAAATAGAGTCATCAATGATTTAATACAATTGCATCATCAAATCATTTCATCGCCGCCCTTCGAGCCTAAAGAAATTTTGCCATCTTCAGCAAGATTTCTTGCTATAGCCAAAATATCTCTCTGTGCACGCTCAACATCACTGACTTTCACTGGCCCTTGCACTTCAATATCATCTCTTAATAAATCAGCAGCTCGTTTCGACATGTTTGAAAATATTTTATCTCTTGTGGTTTCAGTAGTTCCTTTCAATGCTAATTTCAGCTGCTCTGAAGTAATGTCACGCAGTAAAGTCTGCACACTCCGATCATCCATATCAACTATATTTTCAAACACAAACATCTTATCGCGGATTTTGTCACTTAACTCCTCATCCCAATCCTTAATTTTGTCCAGGACTTCTTCTTCCATGGCACCTTCAAGATAGTTAATGACGTCAGCTACTGTTTTAATCCCTCCAACTGAAGCAGATTTACCTACAGTTTGTCCACTAAGTTGCTTTTCAATAACTTTTCCTAACTCAGAAATAGCCTCAGGTTTCACTGTATCAATATTACACATACGCAGTAGTACTTCAGCTCGTTTCTCGGCACTAAAATAACTGACGACCTCCGCTGATTGTTCACTATCAAGGTGGATTAATATAGTAGCTATGATTTGTGGGTGCTCATTACGAATCACATCAGCGATTAAACGACCATCGAGCCATTTTAATCGATTCAGACCGCTGTCCTTATCAGAAACCAGAATTCTGTCGATAAAAGGGGTGGCTTTTTCTATTCCCAGAGCCTCTATTAACACGGTACGCAAATAATGTTCCGTGTCTACGGTCAAACTGGTTTGGTCTTCAATAGCACTTATAAAGTCGACTAAAACAGCCTGCATTTTTGCTTTGCTTACTGAATTAAGCGTTGACATCGCCATCCCTACTTTTTGTACCTGTCTGGGCTCCAGATGCTTTAATACTTCAGAGGCATTTTTTTCCCCCATACTTAATAACAAAATGGCTGCTCGTTCAATTCCGTCCATTTTTATCCTCTGTCAACCCATGATTTAACTACTTGTGCTACCCGTTTGGGCTCTTTATCTACTACTTGACGCAATAAATTTAATTGCGATTCATAATCATTAGCCTCAGCAAGCGAAGGATGACCTTCATAACCTAATTCTCCGGGGGCCTTGGCTTGTTCTTCCTCATCCTCTTTATCACTGGCTAAAGTCTTGAGCATAGGCCTTAATACTCCAAAAATCAGGGCTAGCACAAACAAGGCACCACCAGTTTGCTTTACAATTGACCAAAAACTATCTTTCTGCCAAAAACGTTCAGCAGGAATAGGTTTAATAGGATCTGGTTTAATAAAATTACTGTTAATTACATTCAAACTATCGCCACGTTTAGCATTTAAGCCAATAGCATCGGATACAAGCAGTTTAATTTCATCAATTTCTTTGGCAGTTAATGGCTTTTTCTCCATTTTTTTTGTTTTATCATTCATTACGGCTTTATTATCAACCAACACAGCAACAGAAAGCCGTTTAATAGTACCCGGTTGGTTTTTAGTATGACTAACCGTTTTATCCAATTCAAAGTTTTTAGTACTTTGGGAACGAGTGTCAGTCCCATTCGATTGCGCCGATGCATTTTGCTGCGCCTGATTATTTGCGGCAGCACCATTATTAGGTGGTACATTTTTCTGCCCAAGAGCGGGATTAGGCAAAGGAGTGTTCGTAAGCGATCCGGGAACACCACTGGCGGAGTTACTACTGCTCCGTTGTTCTTGCATGGTTTGTTCACTGCGTACAGCAGATTGTTCAGGATTAAATACCTCCTGTGTTTGCTCATAACTGGTAAAATCAATATCAGCGGAAACTTTCGCACGCACTCTTCCATAACCCAAAATTGGAGTCAAAATTTCCTGTATTTTTTGTGAGTACTGCTGCTCCAGTGATTGACGATAATCCAAAAAGCGTTCTGTGTCAGAGAATAAAGTTTGCCCCCCTCCTTCGCTCAATAACTGACCATCCTGATCCACTACTGTTACTCTACTTGAATTTAAGCTCGGTATACTTGAAGCTACCAGATTAATTATTGCAGCAATCGTGTGTTTTTTTAATTCAACACCAGAATAAACATCAATAAAAACGGATGCACTTGGTGCCTGGCTGTCTCGAACAAAAGCAGATTCTCTTGGTATCGCTAAATGGACTCTCGCAGATTTTATGTTATTAAATTTACTAATGGTGCGGGCTAATTCAGCTTCCAGAGCTTGTTTATAACGCGCATTTTCCATAAATTGACTGCTGTTGAAGGTCCCATTAGAAGCAAACATTGCTTCACTACCCCCAGATTCCCGAGGTAATCCTTCCGCAGCAAGCTTCAACCTGGCTGTTTGCAATTTATCTGCAGGAATTAATAAAGTACCGTGATTTTGATCTATTTTAAATTCAATGCCGCTACGCTCCAGAACAGCCATTACTTCTGTTGCATCACGAGGATTCATTTGGCTATACAATGGCATGTAACTAGGCTCACGGGACCATAATACAACGGCCAAACCTATAGCCACACTTGCAGCTAATCCAACCATTAATCCAACCTGGCGAGGGATAGATAAGCTTGCAAATTTTGCTGCTGCTGTAGAAGCATTATCAGCCAGTGCCATTTTCAACTCCTGTAAATTAAGTAACCAGGTCAAAGTCTCCTGGAATTCCTGCTTAATACATAAAATATTATCTGCTACAGATTCAGCCCAACTTTTTAAAATTTATTCTGTATAATTTATACAGGCATGTTCATAATATCCTGATAAGCCTGAACCACTTTGTTACGCACTCGAAGAGTTGCCTCAAAGCCCAGGCTGGATTTTTGGCTAGCGATCATGACCTCCCCAAGGCTGACATTAGGATCCCCTAATTCGAAGCGAGTTTTAAGTGCATTAGCGTTTTGAGACAGCTCGTTAACCTGATTCAATGCTTTTTGAAAAACCAGACTAAATGGAGGTTGATTTGCCTCAGTTTTAGTTACTGCCCCTTCAGCCTGAGCAGCCATAGATTTAATTTGATTAATTAAATTTACAGTATTAATGTCGCTCACGTCAGTACCCCTTTCTCATCATCCCTATGAAGCTATTAATTCACCAGTCTATCCGGCGCAAATCAATAGATACCTTAAACAACATAACCTTCTTCACGCATTTTAGCCAGCTTATAACGTAATGTTCGTTCGCTTACCCCGAGTAGTGCAGCAACCTGTTGCCTGTTGCCTTCGTGTTCTAATAAAGTTTTTTCTATCAATTCAAATTCATGAATTTGCAGGTTTTTGCTGTTTGTAGTAGAGCCAGACTCTAGACTCAGAGTAGAGGTTAAAGACAATTGCAAATGATCAGCTTCAATTATCCCATGAGTTTGCAAGACCAATGCACGCTGGATGACATTATCAAGTTCTCTGGCATTGCCAGGCCATGGATAAGATAACATCAGTTTTTGAGCCGTTGGACTGATTACGGGTACTATAGGCTGCTTGTGCTGACAATGTTTCCGTATGAGATAATTTGCCAATGGAATAATATCATTTTTTCTTTCCCTTAAAGGATGCCATTGCAAAGGGAAAATATTTAATCTATAAAACAAATCCTCTCTAAAGCGGCCGGCTTGCACTTCATCCTTTAATTGTCTGTTTGTCGTAGCAAGTATACGAACATCAAGACTAATCATCTTATTAGAACCGATGCGTTCCACCTCTTTCTCTTGCAAAACACGAAGCAATTTTGCCTGCAAGCTTAGCGACATTTCACTCACTTCATCCAAGAGCAATGTTCCACCTTGTGCTTGCTCAAACTTGCCTGCAGTGGATTTATAAGCACCTGTAAACGATCCTTTCTCATAGCCAAATAACGTAGCTTCAAGCATTTGTTCAGGGATAGCTGCACAGTTAATGGCAATAAAGGGCTGTTTTTTACGCGGAGAATGATCGTGAATAAAATGGGCCAGGACTTCTTTACCAGTACCACTTTCACCACTAATCATGACCCCCACATCTGACTGGGCAACTTTCAAAGCCATCGTGAGCAATGCCTGGCTTTTAGGATCCTGCGCGATAGGATCATCACTGTCATCGATATCGACTTTGATGAACTGATTAATTTTATCAGTAAGGACTTGTGCGCTAAATGGTTTTTGTAAATAGTCTACCGCACCATGTCGTATGGCATGAACAGCATCTTCGACAGAACCATAAGCTGTCATTAAAATGACAGGTAAACCCGGTCTTTTTTTATGAATTTCAGCCAATAACTGATTCCCATCCAATTTATCCATTCGGATATCAGTTAATACAACAGCAGGATTATGTAGCTCAAGAAGTGTTAATGCTTCTTTGCCATCTTTAGCCGTAATGTATGTATGCCCAGCAATAGTCATGGTTTCAGCCAGAGCTTCTCTTAGCACTGGGTCGTCTTCAACAATTAGAACATGGCTCATAAATATCCTTTATTCAATTTCATTCGACTCTGCTTATACCTGGTATATATAAATTTACTTGTGTACCCTCATCTTCAACAGATTCTAAGGTCACTTTGCCTCCATGGGCTTTTACAACAGCAAAAACAACTGCTAATCCTAAACCTGTTCCCTGCGCCTTTGTAGTAAAGAATGGTGAAAAAGCCTGTAATTTAACATCCTCACTCATTCCCTTTCCATTGTCCTCTACTGATATTTGTATACCCGAATCATCCATAGATGCAAGAGTTAAATGAATTTCTGTCGCTTCTGACTGTATTGCATTGATAATAAGGTTCAAAACTGCTCCAATTAAAGACTCTCCGTGTATTATTGACTCACTAGTAATCAGGTAATTATCCACGTTAAATTGAATCGATGCGGAATCAGTATAAGGTTGAGCACGCTGTATTAATTGAGCACACCAATAATTCATATCCATAGACATAGGAACAATAGAGGCTCCCCGTGCAAACAGAAGTAAATCCTGAATCTGTTGTTCAATGCTACCATGGCATTCCTGTAATCGTCTGATCCAATTTTTAATTCTTGGATCCAGTTCGGGCAGGTTGTTTAAATGTTCGGTGTATAACATCGCTGAAGATAAAGGAGTTCTTATCTGATGGGCCAATTGAGCAGTCATTGTTCCTATTGATACCAGACGTTTTTCATTTTCCCGCGCTTTTTCATAATCTCTGGTTGCAGTAATATCAGACAAGGTAATAAGAATTCCAGGTAAGCTGTCCAAGGATGAAATAGCCACATGGACACGACGACCATCAGCAAGAGAGACTTCATGCCCATCATCAGCACGAGGAACGAATGCTCGCTGGATAACATCCAACCATAAAGCACCGATTAATCCATAACCAAGCATGGCCTCAGCGGAGGGGTTCAACCAGACCACGCGCCCTTGCGCATTAAGAATAACCAATGCATTGGGGAGACTGGATAATATATCCCATTCTGATAGTTCAATTTGCGGTTTTACCGCGCAAGTCTGGTAATTGCAGTAATCCATAGAGATATTTATTCATACGAGACATAACTAAGACTTTAGCAAATTTCGCGCCAAAATGAAAATGTGTTTAAAATCATGCGATTAATAAAAAAGGAACGTCTCAATAATTAATGTTCGAGCTACTTTGACGACATTTTACATATCGTACTTATTTTTCCTCATCCAATTTTTTCAAATAAGCAAGTTTCTCAGCTATTTTAATTTCCAATCCTCTTGAAACCGGTTTATACCACCGCGGATCGCCGATCCCTTCAGGAAAATAATGCTCGCCAGCAGCATAACCATGCGGCTCATCATGGGCATAACGATACTCATGTCCATGGCCTAATTTTTTTAATAATTTGGTAGGCGCGTTACGTAAATGAACTGGAACCTCTCTGGACTTGTCTTTTTTTACAAAAGCCATGGCTTGATTAAACGCGACATATCCTGCATTACTTTTTGCAGCTACTGACAAATAAATGACGGCCTGAGCCAAGGCCAGATCGCCTTCAGGCGATCCTAAACGCTCATAAGTTGCTGCAGCATCATTAGCAATTTGCATTCCCTTAGGATCGGCCAGACCAATATCTTCCCAGGCCATACGGACAATACGTCTAGCCAAATAGTGTGGTTCAACTCCACCATCGAGCATACGGCATAACCAATAAAGTGCAGCATCTGGATTAGAACCACGAACCGATTTATGCAATGCAGAAATTTGATCGTAAAAATTATCCCCGCCTTTATCAAAGCGTCTGGCAGTGGAAGCCAGGGCATTAGTCACCAGGTCATGGCCTACCGTCGATACGTTCATCGCAGTACAAGCAGTATTAATTTGCTCCAGAAGATTAAGAAGCCTTCTTGCATCCCCATCAGCACAAGCAATAATGACCTCAAGAGCGTGCTCATCAAACTGTAAATGCGGCAGCACTTCTTTATGAGCCCGTTGATATAGCAGTCTTAATTCCTCATCCGTCAGTGATTTTAAAACATAGACCTGAGCTCGTGACAATAAAGCGGAATTGACTTCAAATGAAGGATTCTCTGTAGTAGCTCCAATGAAAGTGACTAACCCTGATTCTGTGTAAGGGAGTAATGCATCTTGCTGTGCTTTATTAAATCGGTGAATTTCATCAATAAATAAAATAGTCTGTTTGTCATGAATCAAATATTCTTGTGCTTTCTCCATGGCTGCCCTAATTTCTTTAACCCCAGAAAATACAGCAGAAAGAGCTATCCATTCGCAATCAAATGCCTGAGCGGTTAATCGGGCAATGGTTGTTTTACCAACTCCAGGTGGCCCCCATAGAATCATGGAGTGTAATTTGCGACCAGAAAAACTCAGACGCAACGGCTTGCCCTCTCCAAGCAAATGACTTTGGCCAATCACCTCATCAAGATGTTTCGGCCTTAGAAACTCTGCTAAAGGAGGTATAGGATCGGTATTAAACAAGCTCATTGGGACATCTCATTTGATGATATATTTTAATTTAAACTCACAATAAAATAGATTGGTTCATATTCTTTTACTTATCACCACACCAACCAGCAAATAAACGACTCAGCTGGGCTGTTCTTCGTTTAGCCCAGCCAACAAAATACCATCTGCAGGCTGGTGCTGAGCTTGCGAAGCCCAGCAAGTATGCTGATTAATTCATGTTCCAAAATGATTATTGCTGTACTACATCCGTTCCTTTTGGCGGCTTAAACTGAAACAATTTAGCAGGCAATTGAGGATTTAATTTAATCTGTACTAGTTTTACAGTAGTTACTTGCCCTAATTGATCATGCAATTCCAAACCGGTTAAATTATCCTGTGTAAACATCAGTTTAATTTGTTGAAAATTCTCTTTTGAAGATTTTGATTTCAGATCAAAAGTCATTGTTTTTCCAGAAGTCTGCTGGCTCACATTAAAATCTCTGGTAACTGTATCATCATAACCACTTAAAAATAATGCAGCAGTTCCTCCCAGACCTTTTGCCTGTTTTTTAACCGTGACTTGTTCTAAATCCACATCATAGACCCACATTTTTTTTCCATCAGCAACAACTAATTGTTCCATGGGATCTTTGGTTTCCCAGCGAAATTTGCCAGGGCGCTGTAACGCCATAGTTCCGGAGGAACGTGATACCTCGCGTTTTTTTGCTTTCACTACCTGATTAAACTGCGCAGTCATTGATTTGATTGCATTTAGCTTTTCTTGCAATAGTTCTCCAGCCGACTGACTGAACACACAAGTCGAAAAACCCAATAG
>NZ_CALMPD010000221.1 GCF_937871865.1 uncultured Legionella sp. | reverse complement strand
AAAAAGCATGAGCGTATTGCTCATATGAGAGATGATAAAGAGTACAAGGATAATAAAGGCGAGATTTGGGAAGAGTTTTAAGCTATTGAGTTATTCATTGTTAAGGCATCCTGGATGCCTTTTATCTGCGTGCTTCATCTACTTTTTCGATTAACCTTCGTTTGATTTTATTGCCGGGCTGCTGGGCTTGCGAAGCCCAGCAAATGAAGGATGGTTTTAACCTAAAAATGCATGCAATAATTTATAGGCGATAATGGTCAGTATCGATGCTGCTGGCAAGGTCAAAATCCAGGACATAAAAATATTACGGATAACAATAAGATTTAATGCACCAATACCTCGTGCTAAGCCCACACCAAGGACGGCTCCTACCAATGTTTGGGTGGCTGAAACCGGGATTCCAGTACTTGTAGCAACTACTACCGTACTTGCTGCAGCAAGTGTTGCTGCAAAGGCACGACTAGGAGTTAATGCAGTAATAGCGCTGCCTACTGTTTCTATTACTTTCTTGCCATACATTAACAAGCCAGTTATAACGCCAACACAGCCTAAAAGAATGATCCATGCCGGATAATTATTTGCATCAAATACCTGATTTGCATTCATTACCAGACTATATACTATGGTTAGTGGGCCAACAGCCAGAGCTACATCATTCGAGCCATGGGCAAAAGCCATAGCACAGGCGGTCATTGCCATTAAAATTGCAAAATATTTTTCAACCTGGATGAAACGCTCCCTGCGTCTGATTTTGGGATTCTCTGGGATGCGTTTTATGAAAATCATCCCAATGATAGTAATAATAATGCTGGTTGCCAGCGTAACTGCCAGATCCTGTTTGAAATTCAAATGAATATCAAAGTGATTCAGACCTTTAAACACAGTGATAAACGATAGAATGGATCCGATGAGGAACAGGTAGATAGGGATGTAGAGTTTCGCTTTTGCCAACGGATTCTTTTTTACAAAAATTGTTTGTTGAATGCTGATAAACAAAGCATAAGCTGTAATTCCGGAAATCATTGGGGAGGTAACCCAACTAATAGCAATTCGCCCCACTTGATCCCAATGAACGGCATCTGTTCCTAGGACTACGGCACCAAAGCCAACCATAGAGCCAACGAGAGCATTGGTTATCGAAACCGGAACCCCCAAATAGCTGGCCAGATTCATCCATATGGTGCAAGCGAGCAGAACGCCAAGCATGCCTTCAATGAGAATTAAGGGCTCATTTGATAATTGACTGGTATTAATGATTCCATCACGCATGGTTTCAGTAACCCCATTACCCCCTAAAAATGCTCCTGCAAATTCAAAAATTATGGCAATGAGCATGGCTTGGCGAACGGTTACTGCTTTTGAGCCCATGGTGGTGCTCATCACATTGGCTAAATCATTAGCCCCAACACCCCAAGTCATTAAAAAACAAAGAACAACGGCAATTAAAAGATAAACTATTGAATAATCCATGGGAATATATTACCTGGCTATTAGAATTTGAAGTCGACCACCAACTGTCTGAGCATGGTCGGCCAATTCGCCAATCCATTGGACGAGCTTATACAAGAACATAATATCTATTGCAGATAATTCCTGTTCCAGTTCGAAGATTTTATGTCTGATGTCAGCAAGCATTTTATCGCAGTCATGCTCAATCTCATCAAGTTTAAGGATCATTTCCTCAACAATTTTGACTTCACTGCCTCTGAACCCTGTTTCCAGTAATTCATCCAGTTCATTAATCGCTTTACATGCTTGCTTGGACGCATCCAGGCAACGATGTAAGAAGGGCATGAAAACAGGGATCAATGGTTCTGGAATGGTCATTTTTCTGCTGGTAATTAATTCAGCAATATCCTCTGCTTTATTTGCAATCTTATCCTGAGCGCTCAGGAGTTCGAGTAAATCTGTGCGCGATACTGGCAAAAATAAGCCAGTAGGCAGATGAAGACGTAAATCACGTTTGATAAAATCAGCCTCTTTTTCTAAAGAGATAATTTTATTTTTTATGTTCTTTGCGGTTTTCCAGTCTTTTTTAAGGACTGCCTCAAAAAATGGGTATAATTGTTTGGCACATTGGTGAGCCTTACGAATGTGTTGTTCGATTGGTTTGATTGGCGATGGCCCAAACATATTGAAAATGCTGCCCATAGTATTCATATCTCAGAAGATAGATTGAAGCGATTATACCCAAACTTTTGCAGGAACAAAACCTCTCATTTAAGTATATCCCATCAAGTTGCATATTTCAGTGCTACAATACAAGAATAAAGGATGTTCTTCGCTAGTAAACACAAGGAGTGTTTGATTATGAATCGATGGTTGATTGGTTTATTATTTTTAGCCGGAAGTGCCTTTGCGCAAACGACCATAACGAAAATGATTGAGTTGAACTACATACAGGCTGATAAAGTAGTGCAGTTGTTACAACCATTAATTGATTCAGATGAAGGCGAGAGAATAAGTGGGGCGGGTCAAACGTTGATCGTAGTTGTTAATCCACCTACTTTGACTAAAATCCGAGAAATACTGCATCAGCTTGATGTGCCGCCGGTTACGTTTAATATTTCCATCTATCAGGGTGATCCTAATTGGTTAAGCCAGCAAAACAATAATGATGTGGTGTACAGCACGAATCCACAATCTCAAGCGCAACGCAGTCAATCAGTGAAGGTAATGAGTGGAGAGTCAGCTTTTGTTTCTACTGGTGAGCAGGTTCCAATCGTCAGCTCAGTCGGTGTGGGCTTCTTTACCGGTGTTTCCTATCAACAGCATAATATTCAGAATGGCTTATTAGTTCAGCCCGTCATGCAAGGGAATCAAGTGAAATTATCAGTCAAACGAGTACGTGAGCAAGGAAATGCGGCTGGTGGACAACAATTTGATAATCAACAGGTGAATACTACTATTATGGCTCCATTAAACAAATGGGTACCGTTAGGCAGTGCAGAAGGTGCTCAGAATACAAACTCTTCTTCCACCTCATTTACAGCAGGGAGGCCTTTTTCTCAAAACTCGACCTTATACATTAAAGTTTCTGTTGTAAATGCCATGCCATCGGGCAGCAGCAAATAAGCATCATCTTGGATAAAGAGAATTTATTTGTGTTCTTGGTTATTTGTGTGTTTATTGGGCTCTATGTGATTAAATTTAGAACCATTTATGGTATATAATTAAATTGAGCGTAACACTTTTTTTGGAGGGGGGATCTAATGGCTATTATCAGTTCACTTGCGAATCATTTGTTGATTGCTATGCCCTCGTTAAATGATCCTAATTTTGAACGAACTGTAATCTATCTTTGTGAGCACCATGAGCAAGGCTCTGTTGGCCTTATAATAAACAGGCCGATGCAGTATCCTTTATCTATTGTTTTTGAGCAGTTAGAGATTGAGCCTATTCGTGTAGAACAAAATAGTATGCCGTTGTTATTTGGAGGACCTGTTCAACCAGAACGAGGTTTTGTGATTCATAAACAAGTTGGAGGTTGGCGTTCCAGTTTGTTTTTACAAGATGAGGTGACTGTTACTACCTCAAATGATATTATCCGCGCCATTGCTGATGATAAAGGACCGAAAGACGTGCTTGTCACTTTGGGTTACGCAGGTTGGACAGATAATCAATTGGAAAAAGAAGTAATGGATAATGTGTGGTTAGTGTGCCCTTATAAGTCTGAAATTCTTTATGAAGTACCATTTAATGAGCGTTGGGAATACGCCGGATTAACTTTAGGGGTAAAAATGAGTCAACTTAGTTCTGATGCCGGTCATGCCTAGTGGGGTTTTTCTGGGATTTGATTTTGGTTATAAGCGCATTGGTGCTGCAGTTGGCCAGCGGCTAACCTGTAGTGCCTCTCCTTTGTCTACTATTGATGCCAAAATGGGTGTTCCTGATTGGAACATCATCCAAAAGATGATCTCTCAATGGCATCCTGAAGCATTAATCGTTGGTTTACCTACCTGTATTGACGACAGTGAGCTTTATACTACCTCGGCTGCGCGTCGATTTGCAAAGCAATTACGTAAACGTTTTACCATGCCTGTTCATTTAGTTGATGAACGATTATCTACTGTAGAAGCCCGCGGACAATTGTTCGAACAAGGTGGTTATCGGAAGTTAAAAAAAACAGAAATAGACAGCATTGCCGCATGTGTTATTTTGGAGCAATGGTTACAATATCCTGAGTAAATTAAACTGACTACAGCTCTTCACCATGGAATCACTATGACCCATTTTCTCGAAATCAGTCAATTGTCACGCCAGCAGATAGAAGCAGTGCTCCAGCGTGCTATCGCTTTTAAACAACAACGACATGTTCCTGCTTACAGACACCATACTGTAGCGAATTTATTTTATGAAAACAGTACAAGAACTCGTGTCAGTTTTGAATTGGCTGCGCAACATCTCGGAATGCCTGTGATTAATCTTGATTTGCAGCATTCTTCAGAAAGCAAAGGGGAAGCGATAGAGGATACGATTAAGACTTTGTCTGCAATGGGGATCGGCTATTTTGTGATGCGACATAAACAAGAGGGATTACAGCAGCAATTAGCGGATAATCTGGGAGATTCTGTTCACATTATTAATGCGGGTGATGGAACGCATGCTCATCCAAGTCAGGCTATTCTTGATACTATGACTATTTTGGAGCAAAAGCCGCACCTGGATAAGTTAAAAATAGCGATTGTCGGGAATATTAAGCATTCTCGAGTGGCTAATTCATTTCAATGCATTTGCGCTAAATTAGGGGTTGGCGAATTAGTTTTAGTTGCACCTGAGTTGTGGCAGCCAGAAAAGGTGCATTTTGGACGAGTAACCAATAATTTACGTGATGGCTTAGTTGATGCTGATGTGGTTATTTGTTTACGGGTTCAGCGAGAACGCCTGTCTGAAACCGAACATCTTGATGTAACATCTTACAGAGAACAATTTGCTTTAACCTCTAACAGTTTAGCTTACGCTAAACCTGATGCCATGGTAATGCATCCGGGGCCTATGAATCGAGGTATTGAAATAGACAGTGATGTTGCTGATGGTGCTCAATCATTTATCTTACAACAGGTATCCAATGGAGTTTATGCTCGAATGGCTATTTTTGACTCATTGATTGCCAGTTAGAATGTACATTATTTAATAATCTCATGGGATAAAATAGGCCGCATAAAAGCTCCTCTTTGCGAACGTTAATGAAGCAATCCGGAGTAAAACGCAGTACTGGATTGCTTCATTAACGCTCGCAACGACAACTTATTTGCAACTCACTAAAAATTAGTCCTTCTTATTTAGGTGTTTGTAATGCTTGTTTATAGGATAAGGCTTGTTGTAAGAACTTAAGGCTTACATGCTTGCTTTCATTCATGTCTGCTATAGTTCTAGCGACTTTGAGCAGTCTATGATAACCGCGAGCTGACAGCTTCAATTTATTCATGGCCTCACTTAAAAAGGTTTGTTCTGCTGCACCTAATTCGCATACTATTTCACATTGTTTGGCACTTAAATTGGCGTTGGTGCAATTTTGTCGTTCTAGTTGAATTGTACGAATGTGAATTACTTTTTCTCTAATCAGAGGACTTAATTTATCAGTATTAATATTAGGTTTGATGAGTTCTTCCTGTGGTAAGGCGTGAACGGTAATGTGCATGTCTATGCGGTCTAACAGAGGGGCCGATAATTTAGTTAAATAACGGCTGATTCTATCTGGTGTGCATAAGCAGTTAGCTTGAGCATTGCCCCATTGACCACAGGGGCAGGGGTTCATTGCTGCCAACAATTGAAATTTTGCTGGAAATTCTGTCTGAGCCGCAGCTCTTGAAATACAAATATGTCCTGATTCCAACGGCTCTCTTAATGTTTCGAGAACCTGTCGATTGAATTCGGGTAATTCATCCAGAAACAATACGCCATGATGTGCTAATGAAATTTCTCCAGGTTTTGGCGGGTTGCCGCCACCAACTAAAGACATCGGTGATGCGGTATGGTGAGGGGCGCGAAATGGTGGAGTACGCCATTCTGAGAAATTGGGTAGTTTTCCACGTATTGAGTTTATTGCGGCACATTCCAGAGCTTGAGTTTCGGATAATTCAGGTAAAAGAGTGCTAAATCTTTTGGCCAGCATGGTTTTACCACTGCCAGGAGCGCCACATAATAAAATGCTGTGTTCACCGCACGCAGCAATTTCCATGGCATTTTTCGCATGAAACTGGCCTTTAATGTCGGACCAATCCACATCATGGTCTGTGATATTGAGTTCTGGTCTTGGAGGAAGACTTTGTAAGGGGGCATCGTTGCACAGAAAATGGCAGACCTCTCTTAGATTATTCGCGGTTAACACTCCTTGATGCCCCGTCAATGAGGCTTCAGAAGCATTTGCACTGGCAATAATTAATGTTTGTTGGTCTTTGTGAGCGGCTAATACGGCGGGAATAATGGCAGAAACACCTCTTAGCTCTCCGCTTAATGCCAATTCGCCTATAAATTCATATCCTGCTAATTTGTGCTGAGGGATCTGACCTGAGGCAGCAAGAATGCCCAGGGCTATAGGCAAATCAAAACCGCTTCCTGATTTGGGTAAATCAGCCGGCCCCAGATTTACTGTGATTCTGCGGCAGGGAAATTCAAATTGACTATTAATAATCGCGCTGCGAACCCTGTCTTTACTTTCTTTTACCGCTGTTTCGGCAAGCCCGACCATAGTAAAACCGGGTAATCCATTTGATAGATGTACTTCTACTGACACTGGTTGTGCCAGAATGCCGATAGTGCTACGCGTTTTGGTAAATGCGAGATTCATTATGTAGTTTCCTGTTTTGTTGGACGTTAGGCTGTGTTGTTCCTTAACAGCCTCTGTTATTCATTTTTAAATCATGATGTATGACAGTTCTTTTGTAACACACTGGTGCTCAGTTCATAGTACCTGGGATGATTCCGAATTCAATCCGAGGTCGATTGGAGCATTTAAAAAATAGTACTGGCTTTTATTTTTTTTGTTCTTTAAGTAATTCATCCACCTGATTCTGTAGTTGCTCCAGTTTTTCTCTAGTGCGGGTGAGTACTTTGCACTGAACATCAAATTCATCTCTGGTAATTAAATCCATACGGGTGAATGTTGCCTGCAGAATATCTTTAAATTTTTGTTGGATGTCATTTTCAATATTTTGTAGACTGAGGGGAAGAGCAGCAAATAATTTTTGAGCTAACTCGTCAAATTGTTTCGGGTCAAACATAGTTACTCCATATGGGTTAATGGTGACAGTCTAACAAAACTGTCTATCAAGAACTATACCCATCAGAGTAGCTTGAGCATTATTACAAAAATAATAGGATTGATATGAAAATGATTACCGCAATCATTAAGCCCTTTAAGCTTGATGATGTACATGAAGCATTGATAGAAATAGGTGTTCCTGGGATTACCATATCCGAAACTCGAGGTTTTGGGCGTCAGAAAGGGCATACAGAGTTATACCGTGGGGCAGAATATGTTGTCGATTTTCTCCCAAAAATTAAAATAGAGTTGGCTGTGCCAGACGAAATGGTGGAAACGGCAATAGAGGCTATTTGTAAATCAGCCTATACGGGTAAGATTGGTGATGGCAAGATTTTTGTTTATGAGTTACAACAGGTCGTTCGCATACGCACCGGCGAACTCAACAACGACGCCCTTTGAGTGGTTGTATTTGGCGCATCTTAAGCGAAAGGTATGTCTGAAAAAATGCTCATGTACCTGATGTACACTGCGCTTTTTTCAGACATACCTTTCGCTTAACCTGCACTCAAATCCAAGCCACTCAACATTGGGATTCGTTCTATAAAAAAATGATGTATTGCGCTTCGCTTATACAGGGCACTGCCATTAAGTTAATGGATTTTGGCCGTCATCCTGAGGAGCTTGCGACGAAGGATCTCCGGCTTCAGGAGAGTCCTCGCTATGCTATGGATGACGTGCTTTTTTAACTTAATAGCTGGGAGGCTTATGATTTTGGATGGCGCCAGTATGTGGTTTTTTGGGTTACTACTGCGTCTAGTGGCACATCCCAGGCTTGGGGCTCTAGATAATCTACGTGTTGGAACTGGTAGGCTGCACCGATGAAGGTTCCTTTTTTTTGCTGTTCCAATGTCCTATCGTAATAGCCTGCTCCCATGCCTAATCGTGTACATCGGGTATCGAAGGCAACCAGGGGCATAATGATCAGATTGATGTCTTCGATGGGAATGGCCTGTTCGCGGCTGACATCGGGTTCTGGGATACCGTATTTATTATTTATAAATGGGGTTTTGGGGGTTGCTGGTAAAAAAGATAGGGTTTGATCCTTGTTTAATGCTGGAAAATAACAAAATTTACCTTGTAAAGGTGCACTATTCCAGATGCTGGTTAGGTCAACTTCTCCATTGACGGCAAAATAAAGCGCTATGGTTTTTGCTTTTCTATATTCTTCAAGTGCTCGTATTCGGGTACAAATTTGATTAGAGGATGAAGAGCGATTTTGAATGGATAATGTGGATCGCACCTGCTTTATGGCGTTTCTTAATGCAACTTTAAAATGGTCTGGCATAAAATTACTTTTTGTTATTTCGCTTTTCTGATTATTAGTTTTTTTATCGATAAAGTTCAAGTAATTATACCATTGGTGTATCATTTGTTACCATGGTGTCAGGAGCCGTTGGCCACGCGCTTTAGTCTAAATTTATAGAAAAAAAATAAAAAAAACTAGGCAAAAAAATAAAAATGAGGTATATAGCCGGCTGGTATTTTGTTCCACTTGATAAAGTGAATTAACGAATTTGTGTTAACTCTCTGAGAGAAATAAGCATGACAGACTTGTTTGAAGAAGATGAAGAAGAAATAATTGAAGTTGGAGATGATTTTGAAGAGGTAGAGGTAGATACTGAATTTACTGAACTACCAGCTAATGGTTTGGATGCTCGAAGACGCCTTGAAAAAATGCTGGAAGAAAAGCGTTTGCGTGATGAGCTTGATGATTTTGTAGACTACTAAAGAATGGGTTCTTAATGCATACACGGGTAATAATAGAAAAGGGTGATGCTATACCCGCATTTGGCATTGATGACCGAATTTTTTTTGGCGAGGGATTATTTGAAACCATTAAAGTGGATAGCTCAATTCCTTGCTTTGCACATCTGCATTGGCAGCGATTGCTTGATTCTGCGCGCCAACTGGGTATCCCTTTTGAGCTTTCCGCTGATGATTGGTTTGAACATCTGACCCAACAAATTAAACGAGATAATTTGTATCATGGTGGAATCAAAGCCATTTTAAGTGGCGGCTCCGCTCCCAGAGGTCTTGCTGAGAGGGGACAGGTCAGCCAGCTCATGTTTCAAACCTTCAATTATTCCATTCGTAATCATCCTATTCGATTAATCAGTGTCCCATGGTTACGGGATGCAACAAATCCTGTTTATCGATTGAAAACTGTAAATTATCTGGAAGAAGTTTTAGCGCGTCGTCATGCACTTTCGCTCGGGGCCGATGATGCTTTGTTTTTTAATTTACAGCAGTACGTAACCGAAACGACTTGTGCCAATCTGTTCTTGATTAAAGACAATCAAATCATAACGCCTTGTTTGGAACATGGGGTTTTGCCGGGAATTACTCGTTCTCGTATTTTAAAATTATGTGGGCAACAGGATATTTCTTATAGTGAAACAGCAGTGACTAAAGCAATGTTTGAAGATGCTGATGCGGTCTTTATTACTAATTCATTACAAGGTCTTCGGCGCGTGCTTGCTATCGATCAGACTATTTTTGAGGTAAATCATGCTTTAATAGACAGGTTAATCACCTTGCTTTCTGCGGATGAACTTAATAATGCAAAGAAACAAAACAGCTATGCCAATGAGTAAAATTCCGCCATTGCGATAAAAATGACCTGGTCTGGAAAGAGCATCCATCCCTATATAGCCAAAGTAGGTATAAATAATTTCTGCAGGGATTAAAAAAACAAAGGTAGTTAGCAAATACAGGCGAAACCGGATGCCGGTGATACCCATACCGTAATTGACCAGATTAAATGGAACTATTGGAATCAGGCGTAACAAGGCTACGAACAACCATCCTTTTTCATCGACCCCCGCGATTAACTGATTTAGTTTTTCTCCTTTTTTATTAGAAAACCAGTCATACGCAAGATGGCGAGTAATGAGGAACGCTAAACCAGCACCGGTGGTCGCGCCAACCAGGTTGAGCAACAGGCCAAATACGGGCCCAAAAATAGCACCTCCAGCTAAAGTAAGTACCATGGTGGGCAATAATAATAAAGATGCCAAACAGTAAGTAATGATAAAAAGAACTGGCGCTATCCATCCCAAGTCATCAATTAGTTTAATGATTTCAAGTGAATAATGTTGAAAAGTAATGGCACAGGCAATAAAAGCAGCCAAGACTAAAATAAAGCATGTTACTTTAAAAAGATGAAACGTTTTACAATTCATATTTGCCACTTTATTACAGGTTCAGAATAGTCGCAAGTAATCTGATGAATAATTCATTCTGCCTTGCTACAAATGCTTCATGTGAATGTTTTTATTAAGGGTATCCCCATTCTCTATCGCTCACTGCCATTATGTTAAGAACAGTACGTCATCCTGAGTATAGCGAGGGATCTCCTGAATCCCGGGAGAGCCTTCGTCGTTTACTCCTCTGGATGACGGTTAAAATGGCAGTGTCTCTATGCTTCAGATTGCCGCATTCCTCAAAAAAGTTTCAACAATTTATCTTCTATCAGATCAAATATTTCACCGGGAATGTATGCGTTTTCAATATGGTGTTTTTGGAAAAAACCGTGAGGATTAGCTTTTAATTCACGCCACGTCTGTACTTGTTGAAGACTAAGGATTAGATCAGAAGGAATGTGGGCTCCATGTTCTTTTTGCTTGATAAAGAATTCAGCCCACTGTGTTGCTGTTTTTGTTTTAAATACACATGGAGAAGAAAATAGAATTTTTATCGTTTCCAGGTTCTTTTTTTCATTTTGCTGAATCGTGTTCAGATGCTCCTTCAGCCTGCTCTGTGTCATTTGTTTATTCTTTGTTAACGCATCCATTTCTATCGAGGATGTCTGGACTTGTTTTTCCTGTTCCTGAATGTCTTCCAGCTGCTTATACAGCTCTTGCATTGAGTTCTGAGTGGGTAAAGCAAAGCCAAGCAATTGCAAATGTTGTAGTAATGGATCCAAAATGCCTCCAGCGCTTTCCTTCATACCGGTATCTAATGCTTCGTTCATTATTTGAGGGTACATTCTAAAAATAAGTGCCAAGCTAGAAGCTGCTTGCTGTTTACGCTGGATTAGAAAAGGAAGTGTCTCAGCATACCCCTTTTCGATTACAAATTTTACGGCCTGACTGTAATCATCCATATGCACTTCAGCACTTGCTTTATTAATACACCTATCCATTAATAACGTGATTAGAATATTAAGAATATTATAAGATCGAGATGAAGACATATAGGTAGTAAATGAATGGGGATTCTCTTGATATTTAATCCATTTAATGTGTTCCTGCGTCAGTCGTTTGATCAAATCATTGTCATTTATTGATAAATCGAAATATTTATTTTGCAACAACAGCTCTATTATCTTTTTCCAATCATAGCTCCGTTCGATTACATCTATAAGTGCTTCAGGATCATATTGATGAGGTGTATGCACCTCAAGGGAGAGTAATAACTGGCGCAAGTGCCGTGTAGCCCATCCGCTGGTTTTAACGCTATTGCCGTTGCACTGTTCGGCAACGATTTTTTTGATTAATGCGTGATTATACTCCCCTGTTATCCTATGTTCCTGATAACTCTGGTCAGAACTTAATCCCAAGGTATATTCGTCATTGGTAATAAGAAGAATTGACGTTTCGGCGTCGTGCAGTACTTTTTCTTTAAGTTGATAATATTCCTCTGGTGTTTGCGGTATTAGAATTTCATAGCTTTGTTCCTGGGTGGCAATGCTATGAGAAAAATCATTTGCATCACTCAGATAATAATTTAACAGAGCTTCTGAACCAGGAGGCAATAATTTAAAATGAGCTGTTATTTCCTGGTCACTGTTAAAATATGTGCGGTATAACAAATCTAATGCATTAATATTTTGGTTTTTTATGGCAGCATGAAAGAGCATTTCCTCGTTGAGGCAGTCGCTTTGTATCTTTATTAAAGAGCTGAGCAAATTGATATTGTTATGTTGTATAGCAAAACAACCTAGAGAACTAAGTAACGCGAATAAATAGGCATCCTCTTCACCTGCGTTTTCTTGGATCATCATTTGAGGTTGATGTTTGGTCAAATGCAGGTGTATATGCTCCATGAGCACATACACAATGGATAAATCACCATTGTGAATAGCGACTTGAAATGCGCTGTATATGGATTGTGCGGAGATGCCTGGCGTAGTATGGAGTAACCAATTAGGATAAGTTCCCTCTTGTCGTGCATATTTTATCGCAAAATTGATTATTTGTGCGTGATGTAAGCCAGTGGAATGGAAGTTCGCGTTGTCCAATAATGAGTGCTTAAATCCCTGTTCTTCATAAAACCCGTTTTTATTTTTAAATGCCAATAAATAAGGCGGTTGGTTTAATAATTTTTTTGTTCCTTTAGGGTATTTTTTTTTAATAATCAAAAGTTCCGATCCATCTTCTACTGCTTTTTTATTTTCAGGGGTTGGTGAACCATGAATCTTCCTTACTTGTCCGCCTAACAAGAAACGTACCTTGTGCAGTTTGCCTTTCTCTGCTGCTAAAACCAGGGCGTCAGATTTGAGTGCAAATATGGGGGATCTTGTTATTTTATCCAACCAAGGAATGAACTTCATGTATTCTTCAACACTGGAATTATCCTTTGTTATAAAGTCAATGAATTGCTTTTGATGGACATTTTTAGCGTGAATCACCTTTTTTTCATCAGTGAAATTGGGAGAAGATTCAAGATAGTTTTGTTGGATTTTTCTTAATGTTTCAATGTGTGCGTCGGAGATCCCAATTTTTTTTTCGTGCACATCTTGAGGGAGGCCTATTGGGGCTAAATTCTGATTTTCAATTGCCATGGCATTGTCTAAACGAATTTTTTTATTACTTGTTTCATTTTTCCCATCATGTCCCAATTCCCTCTTTTTGGGATTCTGTGCTCGAAGGTAGTCTGTTTTTTGCTTATTAAAATTATCTACGATAGCGTAGGACTTTTTATGGGTAACCAGGTCGTCGAGAATCATTTCTGGTGCGGTTGCCAAATGTTCGGCAAGCTCAGTACATATATGGGATACTCTATCTACACTTAAATTGCGAAGAAGCAATTTATCTATTTTGTTTAAAGTAGCTAACACAGGGAGAAGACAATGGATAGCATCTAAAGATAAATCATCGAAAATAATTGTTTTGGTTGTTCTGTTTTTCAAACAGGCACCAAGTAGCGTGGTTGCAAACAGATCCTGATTATCCGCAAAAAAACCGAAATCAACGTCACCAGTAATAATTAATGTTTCAGGAGTTTCACCGTTACTAATTTTTCTAATTAAATCGGTGTTAATTATTTCATGATCACTGTCGTCTTTAAGATATTTTTCACGCATGTCTGCATACCTTTGTGTTCAAATTAAGAGCAGTATATCATAAATCAACTTGATCGGTCTTTTTTTGTTCATTTTTGTGGGGTATCTGTATCTTTTAGGTATTGGATTGATTTGCGGTTTAGTGCGCATAACTGACACGTTGACTTGGCAGTGGGGGCATTATCCCTGACACCGCCTGTTATTCTGGTTAATCCCCGTTCATTATTTATTTTTTCAATACATAGCTGCCTGGCGCATCCATTATGGGTGTTAACGGAAGGGTGTTAAAATCAGGGGCAGTAATGGACTTTCCTGAATGGGCTTTGAGCCATTTTAGCCACTCTGTCCACCAGGAGCCGGGATGTTCAACTGAATGCTCCAGCCATTCTTCGGGAGACGCCGGACTGCTGTTATTTGTTCGGTACCCATATTTTTTTGCATTGGGGGCGTTGACTATGCCTGCTATATGTCCCGAGCCTCCTAATACAAAGCGTTTTGGTCCGCTCATCAGATGGAATCCAGTGTATGTGGTTTTCCAAGGCGCTATATGGTCCTTTTGGGTGGATAGGAAAAATGTTGGGACATCAATGGTTCTTACATCAATGGGAGTATGATTGAGATGAATTTTATTGGGTTTGACCAAATCATTATTTAAATACATCCAGCGCAAGTATTGGGAATGCATAGTGGCTGGCATGTTGGTTGAGTCCGCATTCCAATACAGAATATCGAACGGAACCGGAGTTTTTCCGCGCAGATAATTTTTGATGAAAAAAGACCAAATCAGGTCATTGGCTCGCAGCGAGTTGAAACTGGATGCCATGAGTTTGCCATCCAGATAGCCTTTGGAGTCCATTTCTGCTTCCAGTTTTTTAATTTGCTGTTCATCAATAAACACCGCAATATCACCTGGATCAGTAAAGTCTATCATTGCCGCCAGGAACGTAGCGCTGTTTATCGATGAATCCTGATGTGCTTTATTGTAGGCCAATAGAGTAGCAAGCAAAGTTCCACCGATACAAAAGCCTAAAGTATTTACTGATGTGACATTAAGTTGTTTTTGAATGGTTGCAATGGCCGTCATCGGGCCTTCTTTTAAATAGTCATATAAGCCTTTTTTGGCAAAATTTTTATCCGGATTAACCCAGGAGATAATAAATACGGTTATTCCCTGAGCAACCAGCCATTTGATTAATGAATTATGAGGGCTTAAATCCAATATATAATATTTGTTGATCCATGGCGGAATAATGAGTAGAGGGATTGATTTTACCTTGGGTGTTTGAGGGGCATATTGGATCAGCTCCATCATGCTATTGCGATATACTACCTTGCCAGGGGTTGTTGCCAAGTCCACGCCTAGGGTAAATGCTGCTGTATCACTCATTTTGATATTTAATCGTGAAGAATTCACCTCCAGATCTGAAAGCAGGTTGTGTAGGCCGTGTAACAGGTTCTTACCACGACTTTGTATGGTTTCTGTAATGAGTTGAGGATTGGTATGAACAAAATTTGCAGGTGATAGCGCATCCAGATATTGCTTGGTAAAAAATTTCACACGTTTGGCTAGATTTTTATCGCTATACTCCATTTTATCTAATAAGGAGTTCATGTGTTCATTGGCAAGCAAGTATTGTTGGCTTAACAGATTAAAAAACGGATTATTAAGCCAGTCCTTGCCATTGAAGCGATTATCTTCGATGGGCATGGGTTTGCCTTCCAGCCAATGAGTTAATTGGGTCTGGGCCAGATTAACCGCATCGTTCCAATAATCCAGCTGCATTTGCCATACTTTTTCCGGATTTTTTAAAATAACGGTAATTAAACTTTGAAAATTTTCTGTTAACTCAATAAATTTACTCAGCAAAACGGGGAGCTGATTGGGCATTTCCTTCAGGTCTGAAATAATCTGCAGACTTTTCTCTGCAACTGATTGCATCAGATCATTGATTTCTTTGTCATGAGTCATCCTGTCTCCTAAAGACAAATAGTTGTATTCTTTATTCTTGTCCTTCATATGCTACTTTAGCAAGTGTAAAATCAAATTTAAGTCTTAATTGGTCTTTAAGTGGTCATTATGAGTGTTTTGTGCTAGATTTTTGAATAATATTCAAAATAATGTGACGCATGATGAAAAAAGTCATTTTCTACACACTGGCTGTTATCGGGCTCTACTCTGTTTTGTTTTTTAGCTATCAACTAGTGGTCCCTCGGGCAGGGATGACCATGTATGGGGGCGCGCAAACTGCTTATCGGGCACCTGATACCGCAGGTTCTATCCCGGCAGATGAGGCTGCGATGAAAGCAGGGAATATATCCCTGGTGCCGTCGGAACCCGCGATGAAACGAATGATTATTCGCAATGCGCGCATTACATTGCAAGTGAATGATCTATCTCGAGCTATAGATGATATTACCAAAATTACAGAAAAATCAAATGGCTATGTTGTTTATTCTGATTTCAATGATCCTTTGTATGGCGGCCGATATGCGGAAATGAGTATTCGTATACCTGCTAATGGCCTAAATAGTATGATGAATGCATTAAAAGGATTGGCTGTGAAGGTAGTGCAGGAGTCAGTCACTGGGGAAGATATTACTGAGCAATACGTTAACCTGGAGAGCGAGTTAAATAATTTACAAACAACAAAAACGCAATTAACGAAAATCATGCAAGGAGCAACCAAAACTCCTGATGTATTGCAGGTATTCCAACAACTCAGGAGACTCAAAAGAAAATAGATGTTCTGGAAGGGAAAATAAAATATTTCAAAGAATCAGTCGCTTATTCATTAATTACTATCAGTTTAAATATGAATCCTGCCATCCTGACGGCTAAGGATTCCAGTTGGAATATATCTGGGGTAGTTACAGAATCCTATCATTCCCTCATCAACGGAGTGCGGCAATTTACTTATGGAATCATTCAATTTGCAATATTCTTTCTTCCCATGATTTTGTTATGGGGATTGTGTGTCTTAATTTTATTTTTAATCGGGCGGTGGATTTATTTGAAATTAAAATAGGGTCAATTGACCCTAAATTCGCTGCTGGATTTATTGTGATGGTACTTTACGAAAACCTACTGCAAACCTGTTCCAGCCGTTAATGGTTATAATGGCCATAGTAAGTGCTACGGTTTCTTTTTCGTTAAAATGTTTGAGCAGTTCTTGATATAAATGTTCCGGAGCATGTGTTTCAGACAGTAAGGTCACGGCTTCCGCCCATGCCAAAGCTGCTCGTTCGCGCTCGGTAAAAAAAGGAGCTTCATGCCATACAATTACGGCATTGATTCTTCTTTGTGATTCACCTGCTTTCAACGCGTCGCTACAATGCATATCGACACAAAAAGTACAGCCATTGATTTGGGAAACACGAAGTTTTATCAATTCAAGCAGTATCGGTTCCAGGCCACTATGATTGACAAATCCTTCAAGAGCCATCATTGCCTTAATTGCTTCAGGAGAAACCTTATAAAAATCTATTCGAGAATCGGTCATTTCATTTCCATTTGAATTGTTAATGAGGGAGCTTTAAGTATATGTTACATTGTTAAAAAAGCTTAAGAAGGGTGTTTTCTTATGCTATTTTCTGTTGCAGTAAGATAAATGCTTGCTAAAGAACTGATAGGTAAATTAATTGGAAACATATAAAGGTAAAACCATGGGCAATAGGGGCTATATCATCAGATTGATTTCAATTCTAGTTCTTAGCCTTTGTTTTCTCAATCAATCGTGTGCAGGGAGCGATATTGATTCCGAGCGTTCTATCCAGAAAGAAACACATCAACGTGAACTGATTGTTTTGATTCATGGATTAATGCGCACTTCAATGAGTATGACTTTTTTAAAATCATACCTGGAACATCAAGGGTATCAGGTTTACTCTTACAGCTATCCTTCGGCAAAATACACCATTCGAGACCATGGCCTTTATTTAAAGAACTATATTGCTCATTTGATAGCGGAGAATCCTGGGGCCAAAATTCACTTTATTACTCACAGTCTTGGGGGAATTATTTCCAGAGAGGCTATTGCCTTTCTTACCAAGAATCAATTGCAGCATATTGGTTACCTGATTATGATGGCGCCACCTAATCAAGGCTCTTTTCTGGCAAAAATTTCAACACAATTTTTTCCCTGGTTTACCTCACCTATAAAGCCTTTAGCTGAATTAAGCTCTGATAAGAACTCTTATGTACATCATGTTCCTGTCCCAAATATCAAAATGGGAATCATCGCCGGACGCTTTGATGCGAAGGTTCCTCCGTCTTCTGCAATGCTGAATGAAACGACCGATTTGGTGGTAATTAATTCTACTCATACCTTTATTATGAGTAACTTTGAGACAGAGAAATTAATCTTGAATTTTCTGGAAAAAGGTACTTTTGATGAGTGATGAACCATATTCTTCAGCGAATAAGTGCAACAATAAAACTCGCCAATGGAACTGCTGAGCTAAGAATCAGTATGAATACTAATGAGCTCAGAAGCGGGGTGGCAATCAGTTCATTTTGTCCGGGCAACTCTTTTTCTTTGATAATCAGATAAGCGAGTATGAGCAGGCCATAAAAGTGAAAAGAATAAATGGTCGCTCGGGTGAAAATATGGGGTATATGACCAATTCTTACATAGTCAAATGGAAAGTTGAGTAAAAATAAACAAAGTAGCCAAAGTCCTAAAGCCAGTGATGGCGCATTGTTTTTTTGCACTTCTTTGGACCAACTTAGTGCTAAGGGTAGGATAAGCAGAGAGAAGTAATAAATCCAGCCGAGGGGACTGAGTAACAGCATGAAGACTAAGGTGAGGCTGAATCGATAATGATTTGTTGCGTGATTGTTCGTGCCTGTCCGTAAGAAGTGATAATAGAGGGCGAGCGTGATAGCGAATACTGGCACATAAATCAATCTGATCGTCATACGCAGCTCATAGGGAACATGATAACTAAAAGTAAACAGCCGGAATAAAAAACCATAAATGCTTGCATTCCAGCTGTCTGCGTACCAGGATATATTATTCATTAATGTATAATAATGCAGGTAAATTTGTGGGCCATAAAAGAATAGAGGGATTATCCAGCAACAAAGAAAAACAAAAAGCATGATAAACAATAGTTTAAAACGACGCTCGGACAGCACGAAAAAGAACAATAATCCGGGGAAAAATTTTATCGAAATAATAATTGCCCACAGTATTCCTGCCAAATAATCACGTTCTTGTAAGTAATAATAGTAGCCTGACATGATGAAAAAAAATAAAACAGCCCCCATTTGCCCTACAGCGAGATTCATAATGGTTGAGAAGAGCATCATATAAAGAAGCAGCAAGCCCAAGCCATGTTTGCGTAGGCTGTCTTTTGAAAAAGCGAAGGAAAAGGCAAGGCCTGCTCCAATTAATCCGGATATGAAGGAAAACAAACACCACAAAAACAGAGCGGCATGATAGCCTAACAAGCCAAAAGGATAAGTCAAAATGAGAAAGAAAGGGGGGCATAAATTATTAGATAATGTCCTGGGAATGGGTAAATAGTCCGCCACTAATGCTTTATAAGGATTTTCATCATGCATTATTGCCAGAACGGATGAATAGAAGGTGCTGAAATCCAGCTTGAATTTATCCTGAAATATCAGATAAAAAAGCAATATATAGGTAGTAAGTACCCAAATGACGATAATTGGTTGCCAGACTCGCTTATTCATCTTGTTCTAATTGCCAGGTTAATCCTCTACCGTGATGTTTCTGAGTGGCGGCATTGGGGTAAATTATGAATCGGCACGTCAATGGCGCTTCAAATTTGGTCCTCATTTCAAGAACGTGTATTTTTATTATCAACAGTAATCTTGCTCCTATTTATCACAGAGAATTAATTTAATGAAATATATTCATATAATTTATAGAGTTATGGGTAATAGTCAGGCTCCTTAGGGGTTCGGGTGTATGGCGCAACTACTCGTACTTAAATTATGCTGAAACAGCATTAAAGCAGAGAATACGGTTGTGCTAACCGGGATATTACTGCTGGTGTTGCCGCCATTGCCCAACTGGCCAGAATTATTCTTTCCCCAGCAGTACACTTCTCCCGTTTGTTTCAGCGCGCAGGCATGGGATTCTCCTTCGGTTATCGCTACCACATTCAGACCTAAAGCACTGGCGCTGACCTGCACCGGCGTGTTGCTCGGGGTATTGTTGCCATTTCCGAGCTGGCCATCGGCATTTTCTCCCCAACAATACACATCTCCCGTTTTCTTAAGGGCGCAGGTTTGGGAAGACCCGCCTGTTATCGCTACCACATCGTGGCCTAAAGCACTGGCGCTGACCTGCACCGGTGTGTTGCTGTTGGTGTTGTTACCAATACCTAGCTGTCCCAGGGAATTCTCCCCCCAGCAATAGGCTGCCCCTATGGTTTGAATACTGACAGGGACTGTAAGTGTATTATCAGCCTGGGTAGCCTGAACGACCAAAGGATTAAAAATGCCGGTAGCGGATACACCAGGAATCGTGTAACTAAGTGTGCAGATTTGCTGAGGGGCCAATGTGGTTGGACAGTGATTGTTAAAATAAGACTGCCAGCCAAACGGTAGCTGAATGGTTAATGCGGTAATGGCACTCCCTCCAGTATTTGTGAGGGTTAAGATGCCACTGTCACCGGTTTGTAGTGTTAGCGATGTCACCGGACTGCCAAACTGACTTAATTGCAAATGCCCGGGAGTGGCCGGGGCGGTGGCGCGACTCACCTGTAATTGATTGTCGGAATCGGGCCAATAACATTGATTGGGGTTTCCCTGTTCGCAGAGGACCGGGCCTTCATGAAACCCATTGGCAGGCATTTGGCTGCCGTTTATCGTCAGGGTAAGGAGGCAGGTGCTGCCTTTGCCTTCCAGATAACAGGGAGAAGCGCTTAAACCGGTAGTCGTTGGCATTATCAGTTTTTTTGCTTGTTGTGACTGGCTGGTTACCGTGTACTGTACCGTGACCGTGTTACCGGCTGAAACGCTAGCCTGCTTCGGATTGGGTGCCGAAAACGTCCATACGGGCATTGTTGCTTGCGTTGTGAAGCTGATGCTGCTCATGAAGCCAAATACCGTATGATTGTTTTTTTCATGGTGTCGTCCCTAAGTCTACATCAATAGTTTGCGTAAGAAGCTATTTGATAAAGTCCTTGGT
Source organism: uncultured Legionella sp. (assembly GCF_937871865.1). Lineage (GTDB taxonomy): Bacteria > Pseudomonadota > Gammaproteobacteria > Legionellales > Legionellaceae > Legionella. The sequence continues at coordinate 3,941 of NZ_CALMPD010000221.1, read as the reverse complement.
TTAGATAATGGTTTTATCAAATAGCTCCTTGCCAGTAATCCGTGTTCATTTTGAAGATCTGGTGCTATGGAGTTTGTGTTCTGACGTAATAATTCAAAATATCATTCTTTTATGTATCATGAGAAGTACATGCCGGTCAAAAGGTTCTGTTGCAAAAAGTTTTCAGTCCAGATAAATGCTGGATTTTTTCCTAGGTTCTGTGAACCAATTTTTTATCGTAAAACCTGTCGTTGCGAGCGTTAGCGAAGCAATCCAGAGTGATGCTTCACTTCGTTCTCAACGACGACTTATGTACAACGAATTAAAATTTCATTCACAGAACCTAGGAATGTCAACGATGATCAATTTTACGTGGCGTCATGGTGTTCCCCATGTGGTCATTTTTTCTCGAAGGTAGAGGTATTTATTAGTTCAATAACTTTATTCTCCTCCTGCTGAGGTGCAAAAAATCGATTATCCGGTGCCAGCAATTGCCGTTGTTGCATGGGAGTTGAATTATTCATAGGCTCCATATTAAAACCTAATAATTGTGCGAAATGATGTAACATTTGTTGTTGCATTTGAATCTGCTGGTTTTGTAGCTCCAGTTGTTTGATTATCTGGGCATTCACTTGTTTGATGCTTATCACTTCTTTAATTGTATCCATCGCCGCATGTTTTAATTGTACTATTGCTTTGTGATCATTTTGAGCTAATTTGAGTGCCCTTTGCTCTCTGTCACGGGTGATGGCGCCAATGTCTATTTTGCTGGCCACAAGTTTGTTTTGTTGCTCTAAAGTTAAGTTTTTAGGATTACCATAGAGTAGAATAGCGGACGTTATCTCATTGACCCCATTGTTCAATGCTAAATCAAGTACTGTTTGTCCTTGCTTGTTCTTTCGTTCACAATCTAAAGAATAATGTGGGATATCAAGATAACAGGCATGAAACATCGCTTCTAGAAGACGGGTTACTTTCGCGCTGTCTTTAGTATTGACCAATTGATGTAATAGGGTATTTTCATTCATATCTTCAGGCACAGGGTTTAATACCAATTCTGGATAAATAGCAATAATATCTGCTAATAACTGGCTAGGTATTTGTGGCGAATTTAATAAAGTGCGCAACACGCTTAGTGAGGATTCCGTCATGAGCAGCTCATCAACTTTTGCACGTTGCTTTTCATCAAGGTAGGTAAATAATAAGGGATCTCGCTCTCGAGCGACTTCTAAAACGGTATGACTTAACCAAGAATGAGTTAAAAAAGTATCAATCATAGCCATTGAACCTTCTTTTACCGCCAATAGCTGTACTTTTTCTAAATGTTCCAGGGCATTTTGTTGTATTAGGAATTGAACCATATGAATCTGGTTAGTACTAATTGCTAACTCTAAAGGAGTAATTTCCCAAGCATTTAATTTATTATCCAAGGTAAATCCTTGTTCCAATAAATGTTTCATTAATTCCATATCGCCGGTTAATGCGGCCAGATGAGGCGGGGTTAGCAATTCAAGACGTGTTGACGTTGGATTTATTGTAGGATGAGGGTAACCTAATAATGAAAGCCATTGCGCCAAAGAAGTAGTTGGGTATATATTTCCCCTAGCAATAGGCCTAAACGGGGTTAATGGGCTGGCTAACCATTGGTTGTTACCAAGGTCCCACACTCCATGACCATGAAACTCATCTAGATTATATCCAAAGCCGCCTATAGATATAGAAAACGTCCCTGACCCTGACCCTGACCACCATCCTTCATTCTTTCGAGAAATATAACCTGTTGTCACTATCCCCGTTTCTGCCACTACGAAGTGTTTATTTGGGGAGGCTTCATAAAATTTTGTGCAGTGTGTTCCCCATTGTTGTAAAAGGGGATGAGAAGAATTCCCCAAGAGATTGGCGGTGTTTTTATCAATGTAAACTAAAATATTGTTTACAGAATAAGGATATTTAACTGCTTTTATTGCATTGGCCAATTTAAGCTGTTCTTCTGCCATTATCGCTGGTATTGCATTAGTTTTTAGCCTCTCTTGCAGTTCTGTTTTAATATTTTCAATTTCAGTGGTAGTTAGGGATGACAAGTGCTTGGGCATAATAAAATCTCTTTGTTATTTAAATAATGAAGAAGTACAACGGTCAGAATTTGAGCTTCGACAGTCACCAGGATTAGAAGAGCTACAATCCTGATATCGGCTGTCGCAGGCTCTATCCCAACCACGCCCACCTTCACCTCGATTATCTCCGCCAAAAAAGGAAAAATTATGACGAGGGGGTTTGGGGCGCTCCCTGAAATCACCATGCATATAATTTGAGAAAAAAGTTGCATATCGAGATGCTTCTTCTGCGGTGTCAAAGTCATACGTAGGTCTTGACTGCTGGGTAAATTGAGAAAAATCCGTGGCACGAGTTGAAGCAAATGCCTGAGTAAATGTATTTTGACTGCTCGCCAGATTGTGTACATGTTGAGACAAGTCATTTGTGGAAGAGGAGGGAGTTGTTAGAGTCTGGCTCATGCCTGCTGATGAAGCACTTGATTGCTGCAATCCGGTAAGATGATTTTGTAAGCGATCAACATCCGCACCTTTAGTTATTACGGTATTCGTTAAGGATTCAATAGAAGAGCGGGATGCGGCAAGTAATTGATTTATCGACTGAGTTTGTTGATTAAGGGTAGATAAATATAAATCATATGGGTGAGTATTGGCAGGTTCTGGGATAGTGGTCATTAAATTGGACAAATGTTTTTGTCTGGTCTCTGCTTCAGATTGTTCTGTGGCCTTATTATTGCCTTCAGCTGGCGTGCTGTTATAGGTAAATCGACCAATACGAGCACCACTTTCCATCGTTGTTATGGTGCCGTTTAATGTGCTGGTGCGTATGTTTTCAGAATAGACAGGCTTAATCAAATCATCACGTCTATTCATATTATAAAGCCATTGCGTTGCTTCGCCGCCAAAATAATAGCCCGCTGCCGAACCCACAATACCACTAACAATAACTGCAGCCGTTTGGCCTATAGGTGATAGAGGAGCGCTGTATATGAGCGCTGTTTGGGCTGATAAAATACCTAAGCGGGTTGCTCCTGACCAGCCACCAGCAATGCGACTTGCTTCACTATAGGTATTGGTAAAATCGTGTGTTTGCACACTGTGTTGGTATTCATTATAGAGACTTTGAGCATCCAATATCGCGCCCATCCCTGTTAATCCATGCCCTGTATATTTCGCAGCGTTCCAGATGTATGCGCCTTTGGGGTTATAAATAACATCATTCAGGTTTGGAATGATTGGCTCTTTGTAATTGGGGTTCGGGATAAAGGCAGCTGGGTGAGTTCGTTGCGCTCTATAATATCCAGCAGCGAAAACTGGTTTTCCTCCGATAGACTCTAGCTCAATGATGCCCGCATCAAAAACATCCACAGGCCATGCTCCTTTAATATCCTGAGCTTTAATTTTATTGGGAAAAGCAATTTCTTTTTCATATTTGAGATAATCATTATAAGCTCGAACTTCCGAAGATTTGGTAGCTAATCTAATAAATTCTTTTGTTGCATCTATTCCTTTTTCTGAGGGAGTTATTTCATACAGGAACGTTTGTTGTTGAATCGCTTTGGAAGGGAGGGCTCTGGGAAAGGTTAATGCTGATTTTTTTGAGACTGAGGCAGATACGAACCCCGATTCTTTATAAAAATTTCTATTTTCACTTGTACCATATATATGTAATTTTAGATTGGTATCGTTTCCTTGACTCAGAAAGCCCTGATTGAAAATTTCAGATGGTCCTCTTCTAGCTCCACGATAAACTATGGTAACAGGGTAGCTGGCATCAATAGCAAAATAGAGAGGAGCATGGTTATTTGATTTTTCAATCTTCTGATTATTGGGAGTGGTAATTGCGGATTGTTCTGCATCGGATTCTTCAATTTCATAACCCCATCGTCCAGTCTCTTTTTTCTCTAATCG
>NZ_CALMPD010000220.1 GCF_937871865.1 uncultured Legionella sp. | reverse complement strand
GTCGATTTTAGCCACGGATGGCTTAAATCAATCACGAGCTTAGCGACACTATCGCCCAAAGCACCATTTTTTAAATTGCTTTTAGGGAGGTCATTAAATGGCTTTAGATAATATTGTTCTAATATTTGCTGAATTTTTTGAAAAAAATTGGATTTATTAAGAGTGGTCATTTGAATCATCCTGAGTTGATGACTAGCAAACTGAATATTAATTAACACAAAAGTTCAATAGAAAACATCCAATAGAGTAATTCTTAATGAACATACAAGGATCTTCTTTATGAGCATCGCGAACCCCGTGAATTCCCGTATTACGCGATGCTAATACTTAAATGCTCTCAAAGGTTAATTGCTCTTATTATGTTTCTTTAAATTTTGCTCCAGCGTTTTGTTAGCAATTACAGCACTATGTAAGTCTTTAGACGGTATTGCAAATAAGCAATATTCTACGAACACACGTATGGGTTTTAGAAACAATACCATTTTTTTTATCGAACCCAGGGTTTCGGGCTTAGCATAATGTAAATAACTACTAAATAAATCATTTAAAAGAAAAGGATTGTCTCGGCATTGCCTGGCAACACTAAAAAATAAAAGCCAGACATCCCGGGCCTGTGCTTGTGCTGCACTCATAACACTTAAAGGATCTTCTTCTAAATCGATAAAATAGATCTGCTCATTGTTATAAGTCATATCCCTTAAAGAGGGGCGGCCATGACATAAATTGGCTTGATGCAATTTCCCTAACGCAATAGCAGCTTGTTGTAACAAGTAAGCTCGTTTTCCGGGCTCATCAATAGACTCCAGATGCCTTTGTAGCGTCTCTCCCACATCAGTAGTAGCCAGGAATTCATTGTTTGCAATTAAAACGGTTGGGACAGGAATATTATTGTCAGCTAACAGTGTCAAGCGCATCGCCTCTTGAAGCAAACTATCAGTAACATCAGAAACTACAGTGGGATAAATAACTGGAAATGGAATAATAAACGTTAAATAATGCAGGAGCTTATGCCAAATGTTTTCCTTGGAAGCAAATCGTCGCTTAATCCATACTTCCTGGTCATCATGAATAATTTTACCAACAGAGATTTGAGGGTTATCTGCAATATATTTTTTTACTAAATCATAAAGCGACATAAATCATAATCCTTAAATTTAATAACTCAGAGCAATAACCTTAAACACATAATGAGATATCACATCTGATTTTAATTTATTCGATTTGAAATTTGGCAATTATCCAAAGCAGCATAATTTATATCCAACGTTAAACTGAATCAATATTTTTTTCTAATCAATTACAATCGCTGAAAGCTTCGTCTAATGGTCGGGATTGCTTCGCATAGCAGTCAGGCTGGGAAAATCATAAGTTGCCTGGATGCAGCACAGCGAAATCCGGGCAGCTTTGATGAGGTATCTGGGTTAAAGGAGGATAATAAATAATCTCCTGCTTAATCCACCATCCTCGATAACTCGAGATATGACAGATTCAAGCAGGAGACAAAATGAACTCTCTCTGGAGCACCTCCCAGCGGTAGTTCTTTGTTTATGAGTTATAGCACGAGCCATTACCTAAATATCAGGTTGGTGGTGGTCGACGACCCAAAACCAGAAAAACAATAAACAAAACCAAAAAAATGAGGAACAAAATTTTGGCTATTCCCATTGCTGTACCCGCAATACCACCGAAGCCTAATACACCAGCAATTATGGCGATAATTAAAAAGGTTAATGCCCATCCTAGCATGATAGTCTCCATAATTAAGTCCATTCTGTTTAATTATAGACCATCAAAGTGGGTGTAGCTGAATACTGAGACACTTAAGATGCTGTAGTCCGTATTAGCGTAACGTGTAATTTGGAGCCCAAGAGAGGCTGGTCATTCCCGCATTACGCGATGCGAATGTGCGCTACAACGATAAAACGATGTTATGAGCGCCTAGGAGCAGCGCTCAGGCTCCATTCAATTATTGCCTTGCTTGTTGTCACAACATAACAAATAATAAGCTTCATATTACTGTCCAGGATGCCTCTAGATGACTACAATTGAAAACACGACACATGATAATGCCTACGACTTTTCATTTAATACATTAACTGGGCATGGTCCCTTACCTCTTGCATCTTTTCTCGGAAAGGTTTTAATCATAGTCAATACTGCCTCCAAATGTGGATTTACTCCTCAATATGCGCTTCTGGAAAAACTCTATGAGCAATACAAAGACAAAGGATTAGTGATCTTGGGGGTTCCTTCTAATGATTTTGCCAATCAGGAATCAGGAACAGCCGAAGAAATTGAGCAATTTTGCCAACTGAATTATGGTGTTTCGTTTCCAATGGCTGCAAAAGAAATTGTTTCAGGAAAAAATGCGCATCCCTTTTATCTCTGGGCAAGAAAAAAATTAGGATTTGGTACTGCACCTAAATGGAACTTTCATAAATATCTAGTCAACCGCCAGGGAGAACTTATCAATTATTTCTATACCACTACGTCTCCCGATGCTCCAAGATTTGTTAAAGCCATTGAAAAGGCTCTTGCAGAAAAGAAATAAACGCTCTCGTGGTGAATTTGACGGCCGGTGCTTTGAATCTGTCTCTATTGCAACAAAGGTTCAGGTATTTGTGAAATAGTTTCGCCATCAAAGCCAGTTGCAAGGCCTATAACATTCCATACTCCATTGGCATTATGTAAATAACCAATCTGATCATCAAAATTAGGTTGGGCATAATGCACGATAACCGAGGCATAAGAAGAAAGACATTTAATGGAAGAAATGCTGGCGCCTTGAGATCCACCAGTAGAGTCTTTTTCAATATAAGCGATAATTGCACTTTGAATTTGCTCTGAATCATTACCACTGCATGAGTACTGATTCGCCCAGCTTTTACCGAATAGCCCCAATCCTAAGAGTAGTAACATAACTATTTTCCGATGGGTTCCAGATACTGAAAAAATGACCTTAAACATATAATCCTCCAAATGAATGAAATCAATTGTTAACAGGATAGATTCGACTCAGTCAGATCTATAGAGCCTCCATCATCTTTAGGGTTTGAATTATGCACACGTTTCGAATTTCCAAAATACGTTAGGGTTTCCGATACACGTGTTTCATTTTTCTGGCGCGCTTCGCCTTGATGCTCAGTAGCGTGCATAGTGACTGCGACAACATGAGGCCTCACTTTAACCGTTGTGGCTTCATTTGCCACAGTGGATAACGCTCTATGGAGAGCATTCTCAGAACTGGTTTCATCCAAATTAAGGCCATTCATATGTTTAAGTTGCATTTCCATATCATCACAAACAGTATAAAACTCAGGAGGATTAAAGCTAAGATTAACTGAAAGAGTGTGTTTGTCCCTGATAATTTCTCTCAGATTAAAGTGCTTATCAATAAATGAAGCAGGATCTCGCTCTTCTATTAAAACCTGCTGTTCACTAAATACTGATAGCAGATTCTTTAGACCAGAGAGTAATTTGTTACATGCTGATTTTTCAGTCTTAAGTACTTTAACCTGTTCATTACTCAATTTTAATGTATCAATAAGTACCTTTTGCTTTTCATCAAAACTGATAAGTTGGGATTTCTTTTGAGCTTCAATATCCTTTATCTGTTCATCCAAACTCAGAATCTCTTTATCCAGAAAAGCAAGCGCATCGTGCGAATCAGAAGAAAGTGTGTATTCTTTACCATCCGCACCGGTAAAAACAGTGCCACGATTTTCTATTGGCGTATACCGGGCCAAGAGATTATCAATAGCGTTAAAGCCCAGTACGTTATCCACACAATATTTACTTAAAGCATTTATCTGTTCTGCACTGGCCTTGACGTTTTGATTTAATAATGCCTGTTTTACATATTGAGTCATTTCTTGAATAGTAACAGGGGCATTTTGATATGCAGTAAGCTGCAGAGGCAAATTATAATTAAAAGACTTTATCCCTTCTTTTAAAATAGAACTCGCTTCTAAAAACAAAGACTCTTCTTCAGGTCGTGGCTCGCTGAAACGTTCAAGCAAAAGAGTTCGAACAATTTGCTTAATATCATCTTGGACTGCTTCCGTATATTTATCCTTATCACCCGTATTTAAAGTATAAGAAAGTAGCGTGAGAAGCTCAAATGTCGCTCCACCTGATGGATCTATTTTATTGCCAAAGGCCTCGATGTTGGCAATTAAACATTGTTCAAAATCCTTTCCCAAACAAAAGTCAAATAGTGCGTTTTCAAAACAGGCTTTTAAAGCCCCCCATTCTTCTTTAGTCGTGTAAAAATTATTAAAATGCTCTTCTAAAACATGTTCAAATGTATCACCCCAAAGTTTTACTTGTGACAAATCAATTAAGAGCTTCTTCTTATTTTTTCCAGGCCCTTGCATTCGCTTTAAAACAGAGACCATTTCATCAATAAAGGTGCCTTTCTTTTCCTCATAAAAACTTACATTTTTATAGACCTTATGTGCTTCCTTGGCTATATTCAACGCCATCACATTCAATTCAAATGTTAATTGCTGAGGAGTATAATCCTTCTTGCCTAAAAACGGTTTTAGTATGAATGACTCGATTGACGATTGAAGAGCATCCCCTAAAGATGGAAACGATTTGTTATACGCAGTAATGCTATGACCAAAATCCTTAGCTTTGCAAAAATGAACTAAATTGCTTCTCATGAATCCCCGATTGGGATTTCTAACATCCAGATATTGTTTGATGTCTTCAGTGAATAGCGAATTAATTTTAGTTTTCGCTCGTTGAAGCGCTTCTTCTTTTCTTGCGGTTAAATGACGTATCTTTTCATCCAAATCACTAATCACTTGCTTTTTAAGTTCTCTGGATTTTTTGAGCTCGTCTTTAGTACTATTTCTTTGATCCCTGGCTGCATTGTATTCGCTGGAGACATCACTAACCGTCGTCCTAATTATTGATGGGTTATCACTGTTCGTCATCTTCTCTGACAGAGCTAAAATGCGTGTATTTAATGTTGATGAAATAAATACCTCTGCATTTGCCTCTCCCTTACCAACAGATATCGTCACTCCATTTTTTTCCCATTTATCATTAAAGACTTTATGAGTTTGTTGTACATAAAGAGGAATCTCCTGTGCTTTTTGGCCATAGAAACCCCACTTTGGTAGATCAAAAACAGGAGTTATCTCCTCGCGCGCTCCTTCTTCATTTTGGCTGTGTAGCGTTAAAGAAGGCGACAGTTGTTCCGCAGTACAGATGCCCACAAGAGAACTTGCTAATGATTCTAATGAGCTTCCTTTTATTTCATAATGGTATGATGAAAAGTTGAGTTTTTTCAATAATGGCTCTTTTAAAGCCTCTATTGGTTTCCCTACAATAGGAACAAGGACTCCTGATTTCTTAACTGACAGATCATAGAGACTCCAACGCGTTCCGCCAGATTTTTTAAATAAATCAGCTTCATCCTGGTTAATCAGAATAATTTGAGGATCACCTTTTTCCCGAGCAAGCAGATAGCGTACAGGAGGTAGAGGTTTTTCAGCCAAGGTTAATTGCTTATCATCCATATAAGCAGGGCTACATCTGATAAGATCCTGCTTATTAAATAAATTGTTCATATGAGCAATACGATAAGCAAGTGGAAGAGAAATTAGCGTTTCATCACTAGCTAAATAGTCAATGGAAACAGGTTTATAGGGTATGTCCTGTTTGTGTAATTGGGCTTCAACAACGACGTCTTCATTCATAACCTGAGAAAATGAATGTGTTTGAGTTTGGCTTTGACTCTGGGATTGACTCTCAGATTGTGACTCCGATTCAGAGTGAACCTCAGCAAGAGAATTACTCGTTACAGGTACAGTAAACTCATCACTTAAATTGAGTTTTCGCTTCTGTAGAATACTCTCTTTCATCTTATAGTACGGTTGCTTATCAGCCGCAGTTAATGAAGGAAGATTCAAGTTCGCCCTCGCACGACCAACAGAATCAAATACGGTGGTAAGTCTGGACTCAAATGAATAAACCAATTCTTCAAGAAACGCATTTTTTTGAACATGGCCAACTATTCGGCCATATTTCGCTTGCAAGTCACCAACATTCCTGGTTATAAATGGAGATATTTTATTCAGATCCTCAATACAACTGCGAAATAGAGCAATTTGCTCTGCATTCATTTCATGCCCTTGCTCTGACATTAATCGAGTCAATGCAGCTTGTTCTTGAAGAATTGAATTTTTAATTATTGAATCTAATTCTTTAATGAGTAATGAAACAGTATTCGAGTTATCCAGTAGCTCTTTTTGTCTGAGCCAATAGGCAATATCATTGCCTGTAAGCTCATGTTCTGGCTTTAATTTCAAATCCGATATGATCTTTTCCCGAACAATGTCTGGTACAGCAGGAGTAAACGATTGTCCTGACATCTTATCAATAATTTTCCTCATTCTCATGATGGCTTGTTTGTATTCATTATTAGTGACACTGAAATTTAAAGTGATTACTGCATTTGCGCCATCCATTTGCTTAATATCTGCGCCTCTCGCATGAGCCTGATCATAATAAGTAAAATAACTGCCGTTGATGTCTGATTCGTCAACCATATCCTGGGTTAAATCAAGCACAGTTTCATTATTATTGGAATTGAGCACTAATAATTTTTTGGTGTTTGTGACGTCATCGTAATAGATAACGCCATTATCCTTTACAGGACTGTCTATTCGTTTCAATTGCAATGCAATTGCTTTAGCAACAGCTCGATTTGATGCTTTGCACAGCCCACCTACATCTATAAGTGTTCTGGTATTTATTGAAAACGAGTTAGAAAGCTGCTCAAGAAGTGCTGTGGTATAGTCGGTTTCAGATTTGATAAATGCAGCCGTATCCAGAGAAATAACCTGCTGACAATTTTTTCGTCCCATAATGCCCAAGGTCATGTTACCATCGGCAGCTGGATCAAGCCTGTTCTTATTAAAATAGGGGGACGTATCTCCTGCCGTGCCAGAAAATCCAAGAACCACATCATTTACAGTGCCTTGTTCATAACGATTGCTGTTGGCTTTACCCTCATCAAATTTAATCTGTTCTTGTATGATAGTGCGCGCCAAAACCTTCCTGAACGCAGTTAATGAAATGGAGGAACCTTTTGTCTGAGCGCCAAAACGAGAATTAAAATAGTTCTCTCTGGCTGAGTTTCTAATAACAGGATCTTCAATTTCAGCTAATTCTTTAATGTCATTAAATAGGCTTATAAACTCAGGACTAGTGTTTCCTTTTGTATTCAGGAATGGAGCCTCACCTACTCCATTACGAAATGAATTGATTAAAAACTCAAGATGAGGGACATCTTCAATAACTGTTCTTGGATCAAGGTAATAAAGCAAGGTGGTAATTGCAGTGACCTCCGGATTATCAAATCGAGAACCTTGAGGCTTTGGTGTTTGCGCCGCAGAATAAGGCACAGCAATTAATAATGGATTACCAGGCTCCCTTTTATTTGCAGAAGATGGGCTTAAATCATAACGTCTGCTTCCATCACTGGAGTTCTCAAACCAAACACCAAAATCGGTACCAGGTTCTTTTTCAGTGAACAGACTTAATAAAGAAGGATCGGTGAGAATAGCTCTAATCAAATAAATATCAGTACTGTTTTCACTGGTTACGGATGAGGGCTGTTTTGTTTGTAAAGAGGTAACATAATCAAATAAACTACGGTCTTCATCGACAATACCCAATTTACTAAGTAATAATGATGCTAAACCTTCAATGGACCTATCTTCTGTAGTACAAATTACTTGGGCAATAAGTTCAAGAGGATATATCTCTTTGGCATTAATTGCTATTTTTTCTCCAGAAGTATAGTTTACATCGGTTGTGTGAGGATCTTGAGTCGAGTCCAATTCATCAAAAATTGAAATCGTCGTTAAAGAACGGATCTCATTAATTAATGAAATGCATTGCATCAGTTCTTTTTCCTGCTTCGGCTCATCTCTTATTTTAAGCAACAGATCTAAAAATATTTCTTCCTGACACTCTAATGCATTGCGAACACTTGGGGCTTGAACTAGCACTTCACGGCTGTCCCTGACACGTTTATACAGCGTGAGTCTTTTTCTTAAATCGTCCTTTGCATCTTTCAGCGATTTTAATCTTGGACTGTCTTCGTCCATTTTTGCTTCAGGATCTGCAACAATACTGTAGCGCTGGAAATCATCTTTGACGGCACGTGATTTTATTATATTAGAAAGCGTGGAAGACATATCGGCAGTGTTTGTCTCAAGTGCTGATTTAGGAACAATAAAACGAACCAGCTTATCCCCTGTTTTGTATAAAGCAACCAAGGGTAGTAATGATGTTTTTCCAAATCCCATTCTAGCCTGAGCTGAATCAATTTTATCAGGATCGGTTTCATCATCCAGGAGCAAACCACGGAATACATTCACTTGTCCCATAGTACATCGATGCCCAAACTCTGTTTCAAATAACAAGAAGGCTCGCTGCATTTTTCTGTCCTGCTCAACTTTTAATGCCCCCTCTTCTGATTTCAGATCTTCAGGAGCAATTTCCGAATCAAGCAGATTGCCTAATTGATAATTTCTCTTTACATGTAACATAGAAATTGCTTTTTCTACGTTTCCTCTATTAAACGTATTCAAAACATCATTCAAATGATCTGCTTCTGTTTTGTAGAACATCAATCGTGTTAAACCATAATTTAAAGCAATCTGAGTCTGACGTCGTTCTTCTTCAGGGAAATAGGAAAGGACTTTACTAAAGTCATTTAAGAGATAAGCTGCATTTAATTCCGCCATGGAAAGCTCTTTTGATGAGCGCCCTAAAAGGGATTCAATTTTACTTTGTGCCAACAACACCTCATCAGTGCATCTTTCCCGATCAGATGATATTTTCTCGATTAATTCCGGCAATATCTCTGGTTTTATTGAATAGCGTCCACCATTTACAGCCATTTCGTAGAGAAATACTTCCAGGCGCTCATTAATCATTTTTATGTCTTTGGATTGGAATCCCATTTCATTAAAATAAGCAGCAACTTTAGGAGATGAAAAAAACTCTGAAGGATGTGCTATTAATTGAAATTTATCCATTCCAGGAACAGGTTTGATCCATCGCTGTTGGTGCAGCCAATCAAATAACGCAGCCACATTTACCTTGGATAGTCCTCCGGCTCCTTTTTTATCAGGAGATACATTGAATAATTGAGTAATGGTGTCACTCGTTATAAGGCCGTAGTTTTCATAATAGTAGCCATCTTCCTGAGTCTGAATTGACTCACTAAGCTCACCCAGACCACGTGTCAATCGAGCCTCCAATTGCATTTGTTCTCTATCAATCAAAGAATAAATATCATCATGAGGAGTGAACTGAATCAATGTACGAGCACCAATAGATTCAATTGGCATATAAGTCGTTTTCGTATTCAGATTTATTGGTTTTTTGGGTACCAAGGGCAACACCATTGCCTTGGGTCCTAAAATCAGTTGAAGCGCTTCATCGTCTCCAAACTCTGATTCTATCTCTCGCCACAGCCCTGAAAAAAGGTGTTCGGGAAGAGAGCTGTATTCTTCATTTATCGATTTGATTTCTTTGCTGAACGCAATTAATAATTGTTCATAACCAGCTCTGTCCCAACCAACTCGTTTTCCTCTCAGACTTTCTTCTCTTTGTAAAAGATGATTTTGTAATTCGATGCCAAGCATCATAGCAATTGCAATTCTATCATCCTTAGTTAAAGGTTCTTTTTGTTCATATTCCTTTCTGATAGCTCTTAAATTTTCTAGCTCTCCTGATTTAAGCGACACCTTGGGTATTGACTTGCCTAATTGTTCAATCCAAACCGGAGTTTTACCAGGAAGCGTTCCGATATGCAGTGTGCTCTGGAAATCTTTCGCTAATAAAGAACCATCCAGAGATATATCATAGGTGAAAAGATAACCAGCTTCCGCATTGTTTTTCTTCAATTGTTCAACTATTGAAAAATAAGCATTTTTTGCCTCTTCGTAATGAGCAATGCTATCCGCTTTTTTATTCATCAGTCCAAGATAAGCGTGATGCATTTCCTGTCTTAATTTCTGGCATTGCTGTTCCAAATTTTTTATAAGCGGACTATCAGGAACAAAAACAAAATATTCTGGAGACTTAATTTTTTTGATAGTCATTTCATGTTCATGAATTTTAGAGGCAATGTCTTTTTTATCCTTGATAGAGATTAAAGCTCCTTTTTTAATGGATGACAGCTTATCTTTTAATGCAACGATTTTCACATTTAAAAGGTTAACCTCTTCAGACTCTAACGGGGTAAGCACCTTTTCAGTATAACCAGCTCCCTGCTCTGTCAATATTAATAAACGTTTGGGAGTGCTCTCTGCAAGACTATCTGTAATATAATAATGATTAGATTCACTATCATGAACAACGTATTTTTGTATCGAAGGAATATAAACAGTAACCTGATCTACACTTAGCATTTCCTCAAAAGGAAAAATTTTAATCAACCTGCATGCAGGACTTGTGCCTTCATGTATGTTATCAAGCTGAATAGAGATACGGTTACCACGATGATCAACTAGTTCTCCAATCCATCCATTACTCTGTTCTGATAGTTTTAAAAGTGGTGCGAAATCAGCAGTAAAGGCATGAACAGCCCCCGAAGAGTCAAGAAAAAAGTGTTCTGCGTTTATCCTGTTTTTTACAGCAAGAGGTAAAGTATCCAAATGTTCGGGAGGCAAATACTGGAGCAGTTTAGTTTGCCCATCCAAAGTCTGCAACTCTCTTTGGATAACAAGAGTTCCATCTACTAATTGAGTTATAGAGGCTTTTATTTCATTGCCTTCCACGTAGAGATATGAATTACCATCAGGTTTAAATGGATGATTATCAAGACCTAACTCCTGTACGGAATTATGTGAGCTAATAAACGAAGGCATTACACTGTGTTTACTGTTTCCTACATAAATAACTCCATGCAGAATATCCAAACGTATATTAGAACCTAACGCAATAAATCCAGGAACATCATAAGAAGAAGGCAAGACTACTTTTAATTTAGCTCCATCAAATTTTTGCCCATCTTTATAAGCATTAATCACTGAATTAAATACAGCAGCACGATTATTTTTGCCTAAATTGCCGGCGAAATTAATTAATCTATCGTGTAACTTATTTAGATTTGCCTGTACTAAGGCCATTTCTCGTTTGTATTCAAAATTATCACCAAGATTTGATTTGACCTCTTCTGATGCCTGTTCTAAAAGCTGATGATACGCAAGATTGGCACATATTAATCTGGAATAGAGCCCATCTAAACTGGCTTCATCTGAACTATCATTCAAGAAATGATTCTCTATTTCCATAGAGAGCAAATTGATTTCCTTAGCAAATCCAAACAACCTGTCTTCTGCATTCAAAGAAGCCTTGTTTGTTAAAGTATCTATGAATACATTAACGGGATTAGAATCATAAACTGGAGATACTACATCCTGACTATTGGGTTCATCCGATAATTTTTTTGCATCCAATGTAGCGCATTTAATTAATAGCTCAGCACGGAATACATCATGAGGAGTTTTGAGTTGTGATGCATTGCCTTCATTGAATTTTAATTCTAACAAGAAATGCAATAACTCAAATTTTTCATCTTTAGATGCATGATAATATGCATCTAAAAATGCTCTGGTAAAAAATTCTCGGCCTTGCGTACTGTTAATTCCATCACTTGAAAAGAGAAACGACGGAGTAGAATAATAGTGAATAAACTGCTTCGGAAGCAATGCATCACCATTTCTCATCATTAATCGATCGGATAATTTACGAAGCTCAGAATCGACCCCATTTTCTCTCCCGTACACGGTTAAAGCGCTTTGTATTCCTTTTTGTGCTTCATAGATTCCCTCAAGACCAATTGGGGAAGCATGAATAGCATTATCTACCTGTTTTAGTAAACTAATGTCTTTAGGATGATGGCCTCCAGACGTCAACCGAGATATTTTTTCAGACAAGTGACTATCTGGAGGAAGAATCAATCGTTCCCATTGTTTTATGATAGAAAAACACTCTGGTGTAACCTGTGCATTTTCCTGTTCATCAAATTGAAGACCAGCCAGGGTCAAATGCAATAAAGCGGTTAATAGTTGGCTTCGTTCAGTATTTTCAAGTTTTAAAAAAGAATTGACAAGCGACCCGTCTAAATCTCGATAATCGGTAAGAAGTGTATTCGAAAGTTCTTTAATGAGCTCTTCTGGTGGGGCATAAGGAAGGGCAAAAAGATTAGACGAGGTGGCAATACAAAATTCAATAAGTCTCTCTCGTTTATTCTCTAATCCATTATGGGATTTCAACCTGTTGAGATAAGACCGAAGAGAATCATAATATTGGAAACATTCATATTTAGATAAACCTTTATTTTTAGGTACTCTGTTTTTTCGCAAGAAAGATAAGGTACTGGAATCCAGAGCTCCACTCTCTGATTGAGATAAAAACTGTTCTTTTGGTCCTGTAAATTCTTTATGCTCAATGGTAACATCATGTTGAGCATGAAGGTCTGTCGCCTTTAGTTGTACAGAAACCACCCGTTCTCTAGGTGGTAGTGTATTTTTCATTTGTGCAATTTTATTTTGAAGTCCTGATTTATAACATTTCAATATATTCATTGCAGCGTGAATACGTTGCTCCCGGATGTGTTCGATTTCTTCCAGGCTTATAGGTTTCCAGCCCATTTCTTCAATCTGCTGACGTGTTAATTCAATTGGAAAATCAGAACTCTTAAGAGCAGCAAACTTAATATTGGCTTTCTGTTCGATAAAATGTTGAAATGCTCGATTAACAGCAGACGTCAATTCAGCCCCGTCTTTATTGCCTATTAAATATAAAATCTCTTTATTTTCATGTTCCAACCAAATATGAAACATTTCACGTACCCATTCACTCTTAATTTCCTGAGGAATAGGTAATTTACTAATGCTTAAAGAGTATTCTTCAAGTTGATTATAACTATTCTCACTATTAACGAGTGATTTCAGCAGTTCGGAATTGAGATCATCCAGATTGTTCGTTCCCAAAATAATTTTGTGCTCTAATATCTCAAACGTTCTCTCTTTAAGATTTTTATTTAAATTTTGTATTTTTGCATACAATGACCCCTCTCGGTACCCGCTAGCTTTTTTAGGAGAAGCCAGCTCATTATCTTCAGAAGAATCTGTATACATGTGTTGGTTTCGCTCTTTTTCCGTACCCATTCGTCCTTCAGAAAGCTCCTGCAAAATTCGAAAATCAGGGTTGATTTGCAAACAATTATGAATCACTTGTCTGCGATAATTATCAAAACTGTTGGCCTTCTCACTAATTTTTGTCTCTATGTCATCAGATTTTATATATTTAATTATCCCTTTCAGTTCACTGCCTAGAGTATCTAGCTCAGTCTGAACCTTACTGAATGCATTGGTTACATCTCTGACAGAACGCATTCCTGGTTCGTTAGCTCGTATTTTATCTAGTGTTTTTGAGGCCATTAAGATTTTATATTGAGCGGATCCCCTAACGGTTTCGCTTTCTTCAAGGATAATTTTCTTTGCCGCTACAGACCTTTTTAACGCCTTTAAGTATCCCAGCTCTTTTTCTATCTGCTCTTGACGTAATTCAAGATTTTTTAATTTTAAGGCATTTACACCGGAGCCTGATGATTCCTTTTTATTTTGAATATCATCGATAAGCTCTTTTAATTTAATGTCACTTTCGCTGATTATTCGGTCAAGAGCTTCTTCATATTGAACAAGCTGAACAATCCCTTGCTGGATAAAATTACTAGTATTCTCAATGATGGATGCTAGCCGATCCTCAAATGCCTTATGTTGCTCAGGATAAACCAAATTAACGAATCGTTTTTCAATTTGAGGAGAAACATTCCGTAAATATTCCAAGAGATTTATTACACTGGGAATGGTCATTGCTTTTTTATTCGCAACGACAAGTCTGAAAAATGTTTGTTTGTCAATTTCTCTTCGTTCACCAGCAATATTGATTTCAATTTTAGTGGTCTCACTTCTTGAAAAACCAGTGGTATAATTGACAATATTTGCATTCTCCAGATCTTCAGTTGTAACAGTACTGAACGCATCACTAAAACCTGCATGCTTTAATCGTTCATTAGCTGAATGAATATACCGTTCATTAATAGTCAGCTTTTTAATTTGATGATTTATAAGTCGTATGGATGCTTTCCATGCCTGAGCTGCAGCAAAATCCGAAAGTTTAGCTAATGCAGCAGGATCAACTGTCCCATTAACGTTTTTTAAAGCCAGCGTTCCGGTATTCCAATCGAAGGTATTGTCAGAACGATACACTTCTGGAGAAAAAATTTGTTTTATTTCCTGCAGTCTGTTTCCTTTCTTTAGATAAAGATAATAGGCTTGTATATGGCTTCCTATTTTTTTATTTATATGCTCTATTGCCACTTGATTTGTGCTATTTCCTTCCAAAACCAAAGCATCTTTTGCCTGAATAAGGCTATTGAAAAAGCGTACGTAGTATTCTTTCGTGGGCACGTCTGCAATTTCGCTTAAAATGACAGAAGTTTCATGTAACTCATCTGGAGAAAGAAACTCTAAAGGTATATTTTTCAACATATAGATGTATTCATTATCAACAATAGGAGGCTCCTCTTCTCCTTTTATTTCGGTTTCTCTCCCACATGCATCAGCTATCAAACCATTCTTTTGTTCGATCAAGATGGCCATTCTGAGTTTTTTATAAGTAGGTTTACCTAATTCATATAACTGGCAGGACTGTAATCTTTTTGCAAAACAGTTGGATGTATTTTGAGGCAACTGTAATAAAGGATCAAATTGAGGGGGAGAATTAGGATCTGCAATTGCAGTAAATTTATTGATATAGGCTAAATAAACCTTTGATTGATCCCAAAGAGCCATAATCCTGCCCAATGGCCCCATTAATCTCCGTTCTTCTCTTGTGGAATGAGATAAATTTTCGGTAATATTTGTCTCAGCCCAGCCTGCGTAAGTATGTTGACGAATTAAATTATGAAAATAAGTAACCCCATTTGGAGACAGTAGGCGAGCCGCAGGTATCGTAAAACTCAAGGCATTTGAACGTTTGGCCTCATAAGCCATCATATTCAGCTGCAATAATCCAATCAAACTCTCACTTAGAGTGCTGTTTTCCAAAGCACCTGAAGAGTCGTAGCATGTTAATACAAACTCCTCACCTATCCTCTTTATTGCAAGCTTCATTGCATGCCCTTCCAGACCGGTGTCCAAATACAAAGCCTCACCGTCTTTTAGAGCTGAACAAGCATTTAATACGGACTTACTTAATGCAGCAAGCCTTGTTTCTAGTTTTTTCTGCTCACTATCAAAGTCCTTATCCTTCTTTTTATACCCTCCATTTTTATCAGATTCATAACCACCCCATGAAAATGAAATACTGGCAATGGCGTTATTTAACGCTCTTGAGCGATCTACATTGGTTTTGTATTGTTCAATCTGCGCCATCTCATCTAGGGTAAAGCTCAAGCCATATTCGCTATACTTACCATCAGATGCTATAATATTTCTAAGATCTTGTGCTTCTAAAGCAGTAACCAATGCATCATTTCCAGCTAAAGAAAATACGTGTTCCTGTTTTAAAGGGTTAGCCTCATCTTCGTCGGAAATACTTTGAGTAATTGTATTACATAAAGCATCAACTGTTGCACTATCATCAGATGATTCAGACAGAGATTCAACAACAGTACTTAAATCACCATGATTTTTACCTCGTGTCCCTGCAACAACCTGAGATGCAAGG
This sequence comes from uncultured Legionella sp., assembly GCF_937871865.1. Taxonomy (GTDB): domain Bacteria; phylum Pseudomonadota; class Gammaproteobacteria; order Legionellales; family Legionellaceae; genus Legionella. Next base: position 8,670 of record NZ_CALMPD010000220.1, on the reverse strand, counting down.
ACAATACCGTATCGTCCCCTAATAGAGCATTCTCTAACATCCATTGAACGACTTTGTACATCTCCTATGCCACTCTTTCCAGCTAATTCCCTGGCATATTCTGCGCCATCCATGCGCATCTCATCAAAAAGCTGATGCTCCTCTTCAGAAAGTTCCGCCTGATATACATTTTCCGGGGGCCCATCAGGAGCTTTGGGGACATCTGGGCTTGTAAACAACCCGATGAAGTTAGACCAAGCTCGTATAAACCAATTAACTAAACGAACAAAGAGCCTACCCAAAAACGAGAGAACCACGGGAGGAGTGTCTCCAGCAACAACTGTAGATTTTTTCTGAAGATCACTTTTCGCGGAGTTGATCCGGTTAATAACCTTACTCCATATTTGCGACTCTAATCCTGCTTCCACTAAACAGGCTTTACTTAAAGTTTTATAATTTTTTTTCCAGTCATACAAACCATCTTGGACGGCTTTTCTATCTAATTCATCACGAATCGCAATGGAAAGTTTCTCATACTCATTTTGGTTCTTTTTTTCTAATAAGTTTAAAATAATGAAGAGTTCATCATATTTAGCCTTCATTAAAAAGATAGGGTTGAGTTGAGTGTCAAATAGCTCATCTACAATAGTTTGTGTGTATTTTTCATATAATGTATTTAATTGATCGCTAACTCGTACATTTGGCAGCAGGGTATCCAATTCATTAGTATCTTGTTTTTTTTGTTGATTTAAATCTCGTACTCGTTTCGTTAATAATATCCTTAGCTCTCCCCGACGCTCATAATTGTTTATTTTAGATACGACTTCCGAGTTTAATAATTTAACTTCGTCCAGGCCTAATTGTTGCGTGATAAACGCGATTTTATCTAATTGCAATTGCTCAATTAAGACAATTAAATCAGCTATTTTTTCTGCTTTATTACTCATTGGCCCCCCGAACTTTAGTGAGCATAAATCAGCGCAGTGGTCATCGGACAGTAGATATAGAGCAATAACACGAAACGCCGCTAATTAAATGCCCATACATGCTAATTTTAGCACATATACTCACGTTAAGGTCAAATAGTTTTTTTGAAGAACAACCAATTGATTAATAAATCAAATTTTATAAGAATGTTTAATTCAAGACAAAACGAGCATTGAAAATGCTCCATTTGTCAACAAAGAGAAGCACACATGAGAAGAAAATAGGTGATGTTGTTTAACAAAAAATCACGACCAGGACATTAGGTATATAGCTGATAAAGATTAAAATTAAATATAGTTAAATAAAGACATACCTTGAATTTGAACATAACTTTTTTGAGCAATCTGTAAATTATAAATTTGCAAGGTAAGCTCTGAAGCAACTTGATAGGGATCAATTTCCCGAAGTAATTTTAACGAAGCATTACTGGTGTCAAGCAAATTTTGATTCGCATTATCTGCACTGGCCAATTGATTCAATCTAGCTCCCAAATCAGCTTGAATATTGGCAATATGGTTAAATGATTTATCGAGCTGAGACAATAATTGATTATTTTCTGTTTCAGTTGACGCCTTTTCAACGGCTGTTTTATAAGGTTGGTTCAGATTAGATATCATGCGCTGTACGGTTGAAAATAAAGATTCATTTTTAGCTGGGTCTATAGCAAAGGAATCTCCTGCAACGGGGGTACCACTTACAGTCAACTCTATTCCATTAAAATTAATTACCTCACCATCTTTATATAAAGGCGCATCATCTGGTAAACCTGAGGGAGGGATAACATCCCCACTTGCAGTACCATTTACCATAACGACTGTTTGCCCTAGAGTGTTTAATGCAAAACTCATCGTGTAATTATCTGGTACATAAGCCGCAGCATTGACTACAGAACCAGTACTGACAACAACAGTACCAGCATTGGGAGTTGCCGTTTTATTGACCGTAAAAAAGCCATTGCCATTAGGGATACGCATAAAGACATTATCCCCTGTATCATTGGTTGCTACCTTTAAACTGTGTGTTACTGACTGGAATCGCTGTGTACTGTCACCATGATAAATGTATTGCCCGGAGGAATTTACAGAGATAGGCTGAACTGTCGATTGTCCACCGCTAAACATGTAATTACCGTTTGCGTCCTTTGTATTTGCATAATCTTGTAGTTGATTCAAGATACTTGTTGCCTCTACAGCCAAAGTCTTCCTATCCTCTTCAGACAAAGCACCATTGCCCGCCTGAATTTGAATTTCTCGCAATCGATTCAGTGAGTGAATTGTATCCGTTAGAACTCCTTCTTCGAGACTAAGGGCACTATCCACTGCCTGACGATTTTTTTGCAGCAACTCAGTAGATCCAATACGATTTTTCATCAACTCAATTTGTGCAGAAGCAACAGGATCATCTGATGGGGATAACACTTTCAACCCACTCGATTGTTGATCTTGTAGCTTCATCACACGTTGTTGCAGATCAAGGATGTTGTTCAGTCCGCGCAGATACATCTGGTTGCTTGAAATTCGCATTCATCACCTCAGCATGTCGAATAATAGGTTCATCATGTCATTAGATATTTGCAACAATTTTCCCGCAGCTTCATAGGCCTGCTTAAACTTAAGAAGGTTCACCCCTTCTTCATCCTCATTAACGCCACTTTTACTTTGCCAGGCATCCAAAGCTTGCGTATGTAATACATCGGCAGATTCAGAACTAAGTTTAGCTTGTTTGGTTTGACCACCGACTTCTGCTAATAAATTCGAATAGGTTTCAAATAGGTTTTCTGTACCATTCGAGAGAAATTTACTTTGTTGTAAACCTGCCAGACTTAAGCCATTACGGTTATCCCCCGCAGCTCCAGTATTGTACGAAGCAGTAAACTGATCACCTGTTTTTGGTAAACCTGATAAAACTACGGAATAAGAAGGGTTTAGCGCATCAGGAATTTGCAGTATGTTATTATCGTTTGGAACAAAGGCTAATGGCCCTGTCGTCGTACTGTCTGTAACATTAACCAGGTTATATTGAGTATCTGAAATAAACTCAATTCGGTATTCTTTATTAACAGCATTCGTATTAAATACAGTACCTAAAGCAATTTGCCCCTGCCCTGTGTTATTCAACGATGCTTTTGTCCCAACGGGAGCTGCCAATGCTAATTCACGTGTATCGTGTATTTGCAGAGTTAAATCTCGTGCAGCACCTCTCAAGGGAACAAGAGTGAAATGATCCTCATCAGCAAGATGAGTAGTATCATCTACAGTAATGGTCATTCCATCGATAACAAATTGTCCAGCAGGTGGGGCTGGCGGTGTATTCGACCAATTAAGTGTCGTTGAAGTGCCATCCGATTTCCGGGTTATTCTTAATTCGTTAGTTGCTGCATCAGTAACAACCACTTCATAGTCACTTAATTTGGTTTGCGAAATATCAGATATGGCAACAGATAATACTCCGGTGCCAGTATTGCTGGCAGGAACAGTTACTCTATTTCGTTGTTGCACGGGGCTATTAAAATCAGTAAAAAAGTCCTTTCCAATCTGATTATTCAAATCCATACCCAGACGGTGCTGAGCATTAAATTTTTGAGCAAGGCCTATGGCCATTTGGCCAATTATTTGTGCTGACTGGCTAAGTACATCATGCTCGTACTCCATCAGTCCGCCAAGAGAACCTGTAGTTATCCTTGATGTAATATCGATCAGACCATTCTCATTACTTAAATAGATCTGAGTACCCGTAATATTGGAGTTCCCCTTCCCAACGACCATATCTCGTTGTTCCGTTCCGGCGACCAGCATATCCCCTGTAGCGATTCCCACATTAATGCTGCCGTCACTTTGTTCAAAAATAGTTAAACTGGTAAATTGAGACAGCTCTTGAAGCACTTTGTCTCGTTGATCGAGCAGTTGAAGTGCACCAGGACTAGTTATCAGTTGTTGATTGATTGCGGCAAGATCTTTGGTGTACTGATTTATTTGTTGTACTGCTCCGGAAATTTGAGTAGTAGATCCTTTTTGATACTCATCCAGCCTTACTTGCATCGAGTTAAATTGCTGTACTAATAATTCACTTTGCTTGATTGCTACTCCACGAGAAGAAATACTGTCTGGAGCACTGTTTAATTGTCCCATAGCCTCAAAAAAAGACTGTAAGGAAGTAGAAATACTGGTACCGTCCTGAGACAGCAATTTATCAATCTGAATCGCCTGTGAATAAAAAGAGTCAAATTGGGATTTAAGACTCAAGGTACTACGAACCTGATTATTCACAAATTGATCTACATTTCGATCAATAGAACCGACAGTAACACCAGTGCCAATAAATGATCCCGCATAGCGCTGGGACGGCCCTGCTGCGAATTGTATCGTTTGCCTGGAGTAACCACTGGTATGAATATTCGCTAAATTATTCCCAGTTACATCAAAAGCACGCTGAAAAGCACTTAATCCTGAATAAGCAATACTGAGTATGGACATATTCCCTCACTCCCTTTACTAATACGTTTAATGGCTCCAGGAACTATACTTGATCTGCCAATTCACAACGCTGTATTGCCTGGTTTAATTCATCACCATGATAAATAGACAAAATTTTACTGCCGTAATTCGGATCAGTAGCATATCCGGCTTTATGCAACTCATTGACATAAAGTTCTGGATTTCCAGCATTTGCCAGCGCATTCTGATATCGCTCACTGCCTTTTATTAGTGACACATAATCATTAAAACTTTGCTCCACTGAAGAATATTTGCGAAATGAAGCATTCATCTTAATAGGAGTATCGGCAATATATTCAGTTGTTTTAATTTTGACCGAATCAAATTCCTTGCTTGTTCCAGTTTTCACGTTAAATAAGTTATTACTACTGGTACCATCCGCATCCTTGGCAACAAATTTACCCCAGCCTGTTTCCAGCGCAGCCTGAGCCATCAGGATTTTAGGATCTAGCCCCATCAAAGAAGCAGCCTGTTGAGCCTTCGGCCAAATGGATTTAACAAAATCATCAATAATGCCCGTACCAGTAGTTTTTTGATTATTTAAATCACCAGCCGATTTCGGTATATCCAACGAACTACTGCTGCTTAATGTATTCACATTATCAGTACTTTTTCCAACAGCTCCTTCCAATTGTTTGGCCAACATGGTGGCTAAACCAATTCCTTTAGTAGAATTGGCAATACTACTGGCATATTGTCCATCCAGCATCTCCTGGAATGTCTCTTCATTCTTGCCACTAAAGGGACTGGATTCATCCAGAAAATGCTGCCCCATGCGCATACTTTTAAGCATTGATTGTAAAAAAATACCTTCAAATTGCTTGGCCACTTCCGGCAAAGCTTCTTTGGCATCGTTAGTTGCCTTCACCTTCAATTCATTTAAGCCCTGAAAGTCACTGGTAGCTATACGTTCGACTGTCATGTTGTTCACCTGTAAATTACATCTTTATATTACAATTAATGTTGCATTCAATGCCCCTGCTTGTTGCAGCGCTTCAAGTATGGCAATAACATCTGCCGGAGTCGCGCCTACAGCATTGATTCCTCTGACTATATCTTTCAAGGTAGTGCCCTTGGGCAGAACGAAGGCATGATTATTTCTTTGCTCGACATTTACCTGAGATTGCTGTGTAGATACGGTTCTACCGCCAGCAAAAGCATTCGGTTGGCTAATTACTGGTGTTTCAGTAATACTGACTACCAGATTTCCATGAGATACCGCTGCTGATTTAACGATTACATTACTGGAAATAACTACTGTTCCAGTTCTTGAGTTAATAATAATTTTAGCAACAGGCTCACCGGGTCTGAATTCAATATTTTCAAGAACGGAGACATAATCGACCCTTTGGGACATTTTTTTAGGAGCGGTGACTGTAACAGAGGCGGCATCCAAAGCACGTGCTGTTCCAGGTCCCATGAGTTCATTTATCGCATCACTCATTCGTTTCGCAGTAGTAAAATCAGGCATATGCAAGTTATAGGTAAGAGTTTCTGAGAAATAAAATGGATTTGGGATGTCCGCCTCTATCGTCGCCCCATTAGGAATCCTGCCTCCACTAGGTACGTTGACAGTAACACTCGATCCATCGCTGCCCGATGCGCTGACTCCTGAAACAATCACATTTCCTTGTGACATCGCATATACTCTTCCATCAGCTCCCTTAAGCGGAGTCAGCAATAAAGTACCACCTAACAAGCTTTTTGAGTCACCAATAGAGGAAATATTAACATCGAGGGTCTGACCTTTTTTCATGAACGTAGACAAACTGGACGTTACCATCACTGCGGCAACATTTTTGGAGTTCAGTTTGGTTCCAGCTGGAATGTTAATACCTAATTGAGTGAGCATATTGGCAAAACTGTCTTCAGTGTATTTAGTACCAGATTTATCACCAGTTCCATTTAAACCAACAACAAGACCATAGCCTACCAACTGGTTCGTTCTAACGCCAGCTAAAGTAGCGATGTCTTTAATTCGCTCAGCAAAAACCTGACTTACTGTCAATGTCATTGCCATCAACCATGTAATAACCAGCAGTCGCCGCATTACAGTTCCTTGTTATGTATTATGTTGGGAACAGAGGACTCCAGAGGAATCGTGCCAACCAACCTTGAGCATTAGTATTGTTAACCTGACCTGTACCACCATATGAAATTCTGGCATTGGCAACACGATCTGAATTTATAGAGTTATCCGCTTTTATATCCTGAGGGCGAACTATACCAGAAAGCTGCACGTATTCATTGCCTTGGTTGATTTTAACCCACTTTTCACCTTGTACTACCAGATTTCCATTTGCCAAGACCCTGGAAACGGTCACTGATATGCTACCTGCTAATCGATTATTCTGAATGGATCGCGCATCACCGGTAAATTTCCTTTGGTTATCCAAATCAAAATCCATACTGTATCCGCTACCTAAAGAAATAGGACGCCCCAGGAATAATTTATTAGTAATCTTTTCGGTATTATTTTTCTTTTGAGTAGTCGTTGCATTTTTCTGAGCATCAGTACGTTCAACCAGAAAAATAGTTAATATATCACCCGGATGCCTGGCTCTGGGAGTTTCAAACAGGGGTAATGCAGTCTCAGCATTATAAATTGATCCGCTTGCTTTACGTAATTGTTTTGGATCCGGATTAACCGGATACGTAGGCGCATAATCAGGATTCTTTCCAGGAACAGGCGGATTAATTGCTTCACACCCTCCCAGAAGAAGTGCTGACATCCCTATGACTGCATAATGGATCAGTTTCATAAATCTACCCTGCTTAAAGAGTTTGGGTTAAATATTGCAGCATACTGTCAACGGTCTGAATACTCTTGGCGGTAATTTCATAACTTCGTTGCGCCTGAATCATATTAACCAGCTCTTCAACTACGTTTACGTTTGACGCCTCCAAAGAACCTTGTAATAAAGTGCCAAGCCCAGAGTTACCAGGAATGTCAGTTAATGGAGTGCCGCTTGCCGCAGTTTCCACAAACAGGTTTTGACCTATAGGTTGAAGACCGGCACTATTGATGAAGTTGGTTAATTGAATATTACCGATCACTGAAGGAGCATTAGAACCAGCAACCATAGCACTTACTGTTCCATCATTTCCTATGGTAATGCTTGTTGTTTGGGCCGGTATCGTCATTGCAGGCTGAATTGGATATCCATTACTGGTAACAATCTGGCCAGTATTGTCTGTTTTAAGACTTCCATCCCGTGTATAAGCTTGCGTTCCATCTGGCATTAAAACAGTTAGAAAGCCCTGCCCTTCAATCGCAATATCCAAAGCATTTTGCGTACTTTGCACCCCCCCCTGAGCGAAGATTTTTTCAGTTGCTACCAAATGAACCCCGGTTCCCATATTAATACCCGTGGGAATCTGAGAGTTTTGTGAAGATTGAGCACCAGCCTGTCGCAAATTTTGATAGATAAGATCTTCAAATAAGGCCCTGCCCTTTTTAAAACCGGTCGTATTAACGTTCGCAAGGTTGTTTGCAATGGTAGCAATATTTTTATCCTGGGCTTCAAGGCCTGATTTACTGACCCATAATGCTGGTTCCATGAAAGTCTCCTGCAATTATTCTTATTATTATAAATCTACTCTTGCAATAGTTGTGCCAGTTTTTGGCCATTCTCATCGACTGTTGACAAGAGCTTCATTTGTGCATCAAACTCACGCCCAGCACTAATCATTCCCACCATTTGATCAATAGCCTTGACGTTTGAGCCCTCAATAGCGCCATTGATTATTTTTACCGTGCCGTCAGCAGCGGCTCTTCCTCCGTTTTTGAGCTGTAATAAACCTTCATCATTTTTGACCACATTATTTTTATCCAGTTTTACCAGTCTTATCCTGTCCAGTATCGCCAGACTTTTGACATCACCATCAAGAGGAACCACAGTAATGGTGCCATCATTACCTATTTCAATAGATTTTGCAGGAGGTATAGAGATAGGCCCACCATCACCCAAAACAGCTTTTCCACCGGCAGTAATTAATTGACCATTAACATCCAGCCTCAAACTACCACCGCGTGTATACGCCTCCTGCCCATTACTTCCCTTAACGGCCATCCATCCCTCACCATCGATTGCGATGTCAAGATCTCGTCCAGTGGTAATAATTCCTCCTGGCGTTAAATCGATGCCATTAGGTCGCTGAACTACAAATGACTGACCATTGATATTATTATTTCCATTAGCATCATTCA
>NZ_CALMPD010000219.1 GCF_937871865.1 uncultured Legionella sp. | reverse complement strand
CTTCGTCGCTAGCTCCTCAGGATGACGGCCAAACTTCTTAACCTTGGACAACCGTCACGTTAAATTATAACGGGGCCAGGAAATGATTTAAATCTGGTTTTTGATTCAACCTATATTGATATACGACATAAAAAGCAGTCACATTTTTTAAATAATTTCGTGTTTCCTGCCAAGGCAAAGTTTCTATCCATACGTCAATTTCCTTCGGAGGGTGATTTTTCAACCAATAGACTACTTGTCTGGGGCCTGCATTATATGCTGCTGCTACCAATACTGGATGATTGGAAAATCGTTTTGTCAGCTGTTGCAGGTACGCAATACCAATATTAATGTTTTTATTGGAAAGGAATAGTTGCTGTTGATCATTGTACGGTATTTTACTCATTTTCGAGACAGCGCTGGCTGTTTGAGGCATAACTTGCATTAGTCCTCTGGCTCCAACTGATGATACCACATCCTCTCTAAAGCCACTTTCCTGGCGAATGATGGCGTAGACAAATTCAGCAGGAACGGAGTATTGATTGGCGTACGATTTCACTGTGCTCTTGTAGGCAAGAGGGAAGCGTAGCAGGAGTTGATCATTAAGAAGTTCATTATTGCTTAGGTGGACTGATTTACTGTGCCATCCCAGTTCGCTATCCACCCAATATGCAAGTGCGCTCGCTTCTTCTTTCGGTAATTCACTAATGAAATCATTGAGCAAACGGCTTGCCTCGGTGTTTTGTTTGGCCTTATAGAATGATTTTATTTGATCTATAACGGGTTGATAGGGTTTTAGTGCTGCTAAACTGGTCGTTGTTTTTTCATTTTGAAAGCTTGGGCTTTTACGCAGGCGGATGCTGGCAAGAAAACCATAATATTGCCTGTTTTTTGCTAAAGGTTCGTAAATAGCAATTGCTTCATCATTTTTTCCTTGCGCTTCCAGAGCTCGGGCTAACCAATATTGCCAACACGGTGTATCCTTGTTTTTGGATTGGCTGATGAATTGAGCAACATGCTTCCAGTCATGATTTTTTAAAGCAAAACGAATCTGCCAATCAACTAAAGCATCGTTATAATATTCCGGTTTGACTTTGGCAAACCATTCCAATGAATCCTCATGATTTCTCATGGCTTTATAAAGTGCTATATGAGCTAAAAAAGCCTGTCTTTGTGGTTCGTTTAAAAGTTTATTCGTATTGGCCTGCTTCCATAAGAGCAATGCTTTATCCATATTAATAGAGACCATTTTTTTCAAGCCATAGAGATAAAGTTGGCCATTAGTTGTTCCTGGAGTCAATTTGCTAATATGGGATGGATTTTGGTGCACGTTGGCCAGGGATTGGATTTCTGCATCATGAGGCGTTTTGTATTGCTTCATCAGGTAGCGAGCAAGTTGAACGTTTCTTTTATCAAGAGCCAGATCAATACGTTGAGTAATCAGATTTTGATCGAAATTGTTATGTTTGAGCAACATATCAAATAAGGTATTGCATGCCTGAGGGCGCGACTCTCCGGTCAGCCAGATAGGAGCTGACTCTGCTAACGCTTCTTTGTCTTGTCCCAAATTAAATTTTGCAATTTTATCATAACATACCAGATTCATATCATCTGTAGGTTGATAATAGGCGACGTAATTAGACCAATCCTTGATTCTGGCTAATTCATAAAGCCATTTATTGCGTAATTTATTGGATAGATAGGTTGAACCTTTCACAAACTCCAGAAATTCTGGCGACGGATTGATGGGGATCTGCTGATACCAGCCCATAAAGGTATTAAAACGATCCATATAGGCTTGCCCTGATAAAGAGAAAGAGGGTAGGGTCCAAATCATCCCACACAACAGTACAATAATTTTTTTCATAGTTCCTCTGGTCAGAACAGGCAGTTTGCATTTTGTTCGTTTCAGTCAAAATGGTCAGTGTGCAGAACACTGGAGCGCAAAATCAACTCATTTTGGCCAAAATGATAAAAATGTCAATCATCCTAAAAAACAAATTAGATCACATATTAAATGCTGGCTAATTGTTCGCGCATATTTTTTATGGTTTGTTGATAACTGGGGCTGTTGAATACAGCGGAACCCGCGACAAATTGGTTCGCTCCAGCACGTGCCAGTTCAGCAATGTTCTCTATTGTAACGCCACCATCAATACACAATCCCAGATGAGGGTAGAGTTGATGTATCTGCGTTATTTTATTTATTACTTCCGGGATCAGTTTTTGTCCGCCAAATCCTGGATTAACAGTCATTACTAAAACAAAATCAAGGCGGTGAGCACACCAGGTTAATGCATCAATAGATGTGGCTGGATTAAGTACTAAGCCTGCTTTACAGCCTGAATCCCTGATTAACTGTAAACTTCTATCTAAATGAACTGTTGCGTCAGGATGAATACTGATACGTTTGGCTCGGGCTTTGGCAAAGGCTTCTATCAATGAATCTACTGGTGTGGTCATCAGATGCACGTCTATTGGGAGTTGAGGGAAGCGTTTCATCAGTGCATCGCAGAATGCGGGGCCAAAGGTCAGGTTAGGGACATAATGATTATCCATGACGTCAAAATGAACGTAATCAGCACCTGCGTTCATTACAGCGTCAACCTCATCTCCAAGCTGCGTCATATCGGCAGAAAGCAGGGAGGGCAATATTTGATAACTCATAGCATGAATGTTATTGAATACACTATTTGCATATCATATGCTGTCTGCGAACAACATTCCAGATAAAGGTTTGTTTCTTATCTGTTTCTTAAGAGTTAAGAGTCTTTACCAAAACAAAATTTGTTCATATATTAATCTATCTATTGAGTGTTTGTTCACTTTATGGCATAATATTATGATGATTTCTACCTTGTAATATGAAAAATTACCCACATATAGTTGAAATTATTGTGACCCAACTCATGTTTTATGGAGTGTTTTATGAGTCAAAATTGGCCTACCAGAGACAGTGATTTACAAACTGCCCGAGTTATTATGGAAGAGTATGCAAATGATCGTGAGAGTGATTCATTAGGACTTTTTGAAATTGTAGTAGATCAAGCTGAAAAGAGAATGAATTTTCGTTTATCAGGTTGGGTAGTCATTTTAGCCAAGCATTTTTCTTCAATGTATGGTGCCAGCCAAGGCGATTTTGTGACTCGTCAAGTAATAAGTCGATGTATCGTTCAAGGCGAGACGTTACATTAAACTTAGAAACTATATTCATGGGGCTATCGCCCCTGGTTTATTCTCTATTCGCGTTATAAACAGGGTAATAGGATATAAAAACTAAGTTTTTCTTGGATATTCTTTATC
>NZ_CALMPD010000218.1 GCF_937871865.1 uncultured Legionella sp. | reverse complement strand
GTAAGTTATGTAGGCATAATCTAATACGTTAATATTCATTATGAATCTCCCATCCAGTTTCAAACAGTCAAGTTGAATACTAAGCTGGTTACTATTAAATGCCAACTCAGTGGGTGGGATGGTTCATTACATTGGAGCCGTAATTTTTTATATGGTATTTTTGATATCCCGATAAAAATTTTCATGAGCTCCTAATTTCAACAAGGTCAATATAATTTCATCTTCATCATACATGTAGCCCAATAATACGTCCTGGTTTAACAGTTTGAATTTATGAACCCTTAAAAAATCTAAGTCCCCTTTTTTACGTTCTCCGAGATCAGGATTGTTTATTAACTTCCTAACTTCCTCATCGAGGACAGCTTTATGCTGTTTAGGTAGTTTTTTTACAGTTTTCTTAAATGAGTTAGATTGCTTAATGGTCAAATTCATAATCATCAACCAATCCATTATCTATTTCCGCTTTTGCCAGCAGACTGTCTCTAATAAACTCATAGGATAAATCAGGATTTTCTTCTGCAATTTTTCCTATTTTAGCCCAGTGTTCAATTTGTCCAGCCCCAGAACGAGACATTACTTCACCAATAGCTTTGGCTTGTTTAACTAATGTATCTGATAATCTTACCGATTGAGCCATGTTCTATCTCCACCATTATGGATAAAGTAATTATAGCATATGGCGACAAAAAATCGCAAATCGCGATAAATGATTAAAATATAATAACCTTTACTCATTACCCTAATAAATTAGTGTTGGGATTGTTTGAGATGGATAACGTACCTTATATACCATAAAGTGGGCGTTTAATTAAAATAAACCCTGTATCTATCATTGTATAAATGAGAATAATGCATAAAGTTTTAGATGGATAAGATTTATAGCAAGGTGACGGTGTTCTGCATTAATCGCGTTTTTATTCTATAATTTGGCTATAGAAGGTTTCTGGGGATTCTGAACTCAATCAACTTGAATCTCATTTTTCTAATTCAGAATTGCTATTCGTAATATCTGCATCATTACGGATCTTGTAAATTAACATCAACAGTATATATTTTTCTAATTTCAGTTGTAGCATTCGCTACTACGCCACGGATATTAGGATTGTTATCCCACGATTCATCCCAGTCATATCCAGTGAATTGTTCTTCATTAGGCGTCAAATAGACCTTCATCCCAGGCTCATAAAATTGATCTTTTTGTATTTCTTCATTCACTTTATTTATAAATTCTTGAGCTGAAATGGTAATCATAAAAATATCCGAAATATTAGATAGTAATTTAATTGTAGTCATAAAAATTTGATGCGTTGCGTCATCTATCATTTTCAATTAAAAAATAGCCAAGTACTCTTTTGTTAAGATCTAAAAGGATAACTTAGCGGTTCTTGCGGTATCTTGATTTGATTACATCGGAATAGTACTCACCAAAATAAAACTATAATATTCTATAATTCCATTTATAAGTCCGCAAAGCTTGTCGAAAACAAACAGGAGAAAAATACGAAGCTAGGATCATTTCCAATACAAGTGAAAAGCACACCTGTAGGTTCATTAGAGTTTTCTGAAGCGAGAACTTTATGCATTACTCGCATGCCGCCAGCATAATGGCATGCGCTGGATATACTATTAAAGATATTATTAGCAGTTTTAGGCTGATCGGCACTTCTATACGCTTGATCACATTGAGGGGACTGTCCATTGGGAGGGTTTAATAATTTTTGCGCAAAAGAGCTTGAGCTGATTAAAGTAGATATCAAGAGGATTCTCACAATAAATTTCATAATAACCATCCATGCAAAACTCTATTTATAGTATAGCTTCAAATTAATGAGGAAATATCTTGTGTATATCCCAACCGTAATAGAATTAACTTTAGTTCAATAAAACCACCGTTTAATTAAACAATTAAAATAATCCTGAATCATATATATTTATCTAATCTTAACGTCTATTTAACTGTTTCAATTAAATAATGTTTAAGTTACTATGATTGAAACGTATAAGTGAACTTTAATCATGTTAATTGGATATGCCCGTGTTTCGACCCGAAGCCAGAATTTGGATTTACAGATAGATGCTTTAAAGAGAGTTATTGTCAAAAGTGGTGTACAGCATTAGGCGGCGTTTCTGTCTGATTGTTC
>NZ_CALMPD010000217.1 GCF_937871865.1 uncultured Legionella sp. | reverse complement strand
GTTCCGGCAGGTATCGCCAAAGCATTCGCTCCTTTATTTTGTACTACCAAACCACTGGCGGTGAGGCCAGAAACCGTGACGCTAATGGTAAAGACTGGCGGTAGATTGTTATTTTTAATCAGATTAAGCTCATCCCCTGATGAAGGCCTGGCGCAATAAACGGGATTGCTCAAGTTATTACATACTTTGGGGCCACCTCGTACATCACCAACTAATTCATTCGCAATAATCTGCAAGGTCAGCGTACAATTAGCCCCAGGAGCTAAATTAAAAGGCGTGTCGCAACTGCCTCCGACCTGAGTAACGCCATTAGGCAATTCAACAACTCCATTGCCGTCTAAGGGATAAGGTGTGTTGTTCGTGACGTTGTAGGTGGTCGTAAAGGTTTGGCCCGCATAAATTGTGCTGGGTAATTTGGTGATAGGGGTAATTAAAAAAACAGGGGTTGTTGCGTGTGCGAGCACGGTGCCGCACAAAGCCAAACCCAATAGGATGCATTGAATGCTTTTTTTCATGTGATTCATCCCTAAATAAAGGCGGTCAGTTGGAAACGAAGTTCCTGGCTGTATAAATGAGGGACACGAAGCGTTTGTTCCGTACGTTGGGCAGGGCTTCTGCCTAATGAGGCTTTACCCAAGTCGGCAAATTGATAGCCAATACCCAAGCGAAGTCCGGCATTAAGGTCTACATCAATCCCGCCGCCAACGCCCCAGGCAAAGGAGGTCTGTGTTCGGCGACTAAAGGGTGTCATAGGCGCTGCTTCACTAATAAGAGGCGTTTCTTTATAAGCACTCGCGCGATTAAAACCCGCCCCCAATTCTCCAGACACATAAGGGTGAAGGGTTTGTTTGACTGTTCCGAGCACTTTCCCGGTCGCCATCACGCGTTTTGACTGGATGCGGTAGTCATAAATAAAATTATCAAATGCAGGTAAAGCAAATAGCCATACGTGGCCTTGGCTTTTTACTTCGGTGTTAAAATAACCCGATAAGCCTAATTGCCAGGACAACTGCTCGGTGGCTCCTCGCTCCACTCCTAAGCCCAATCCCACTAAACCACTGCTTTGATAGGAGGAGTTCTTCGTATAATGATTTGAAAAGGGGGGCAGTAAACTCAAGGTCTGCGCATGGCCCGTGCGAATAAAATCAGCACCAAGGGTAAAACCAACGAAAGGACGCAGGTCTGAATGGACTCTTGAGGAAACTCCATCTCCTCCAGTATGGCCCAGATGACTCAGACAAAACAGACTGCTACCTAACAATACAAAACGACTTAATGTGCTCATTAAAATCCTTCTTATTTATGCCCTAAATGGAGTGCGAATGCTTGCATGAAAATGTTGCACTTTTCTTTATGGAATTGTTTATTTACACACCGATACAATGCCTATCTACTGAGATTTCTCTGCCCGACGTAGTATCCTCTTTCAGTAGTATCTGTCCCTCTTGTGGCTTTGCTGTTTTGAGGTCCTGTCCAGCTTTTTTGTTAACGAGCTTACGTCCCTTTTTTTAAATTCACGTGGGAATAGAGCTCGATAGCGCCGAGAGCAATACACTTCAGCTCCTATTTGTTGCTAGCTCAAGAAAGCGTTTTTTATTCTATCGTCTATTGGGTAGAAGTCAAGCAGGAAGGGCAGAGTCCCCGAGTTCGTTTTTCCATCTAAAAAACTGGCCAGGGGATTTTAGGACATAATTAGGTCATAACAACTCAAACACTTTTCAGACCTCGGACCGGAACGTCCAAATGATAGACGTAATGGTCGATTATTTGCTCGGCCTGCTCGCTGGTTAAGGGCTTGGTGATCGCCCCTTCCATAAAGTATTGCTCGCAATCGTATTTCACCACATCTGCTTCATATCCAGTCAAGGCAATAATAGGCACATGGTGATTGGTGTCTTTTTCCATATTACGTAGTTGTTTGGCAACAATATACCCAGAAGTGCCCTCCAGCCCAATATCCATCAGGACCAGATCATATTTTCCAGGATCAAACAGCTTTAAGGCCATATCCCCGGTATCAGCAATATCGACCTGACAATTTAATGCAGTTAGCAGAGCTTTCTCCACATTTTGCGCAATAAGATTATCTTCTATCATTAAAATGCTAGGTAAGGACGTTATTTTTGCAGGCAATTCGGATTTTATCGCCTCTTTCTTTTGGATCTGCTCGCTATGAATTTGTTTTTTATTAGCGCTGATATCAGTTAGTACCACCACCAGGCCCACTACATTTTTATTTTCATCAAACATCGGTACGCGATTTGTTCGGAAATAAAGATTATTATTATTCCCATCAAGTATTGGCTTTTCCTCTACATTATAACGAGACTGACCAGTAAATATCGCTCTCATATCATCCAATTTAAGCATCTCAATAGACTTATCGTTCCAGTGGGCGAATTTTTCCATTTGTTGGTAGGGGGTACCTTTAAAATCCCGCAGTTCATTTAAGCCTAATAAGGCCACAAAACGATTATTGCATCCGAGCAAGTGACAATCTACATCGACCCAGTACACAATATCAGGCAAACAATTCATAATATCCATATAATACTGATGAACCTGTTTCAAATTTTCGGGATTTCCTTTCTGATGATTCCAGAACATGAATTACCTCCAACACGCCACATTAACAAGATTATAGTACAACTTGGCTTTTTTTGTTCCGTGTCATTTTATAATAGGTAATATTGAAGTATTTTGATAATAATAAATAATTTTGTCCGCCTGAATGCCTCATAATTAATTCGTCAAATCAATACGGTTCACTCCAGGAATATTCATGATTAAATCTTCAGTATATGCAGTAGATGGGGTATGGAACCCAATGGGTGCATTCCCGGCTAATATATGGTGGACAATGGTCAGAACAGACAATGAAGTTAGCTCATAACCATTAGGAGTGGTCATTAAAGCTTTGAATGTAGCACCGGAACCATTGCTCACTTCACCGTATATTTTGGCGACTGAATTATGCCGCTCGGCCATGGATGGGCCTTCTGGCAATTGCTGTATTTTATGCTCGATGTATCGTTTAACCAGTTGCCATTTAAAGAGTGCCTTTATAGGGTTAATCCATTTATTCAAACGAATCATTTTCTTAGGTAATGCCATATAGGTCTCAATGTGAGGAATACCAGTGCTCCACCATGCTGAAGCCAGATCACCCCATGATACAGCAGCACACAATAGCGATTTGTCGCCACCAAAATCAACCATTCTGGTGTTCCAGTTTAAAGGAACATTTTTTAACTGGCCTTGTTCCCGGATCATTGCCCCATCAGAAATTCCATCCAGCATGGTCCTGGCTGTTCCACGAGAAATCCCGGCATTAGGACCATCCCCCTTTTGGATAGAACCTATAGCCAAAACCAATTGAACAGCATCTGGCAATTGACTCTTCAAATAATGAGCCAGACAATCGCTGGGAACGACGTCAAACCCTGCTCCAGGCAATACCATAATGCCAGCAGCTTTTGCCTCATCATTTAAAGCACTTAACTGCTCTATAACCATGACCTCACCAGTAATATCAATATAATGAGTATGTGCAGCAAGGCATGCTCGCACCATATGATTATAGGTATGGATAAAAGGACCGGCACAATGAATAACCGCAATGAACTCCTGAAGAATAGATTGAGCCTGCTCTATTGATTCCAAATCAAATACCTTGTAATCCAGATTTAATCTCTGAGCTTGTTGAGCCAGCCGCTCTTCATTACGCCCCCCCAGCACCGGTCTTAATCCTTGCTTAAGGCTTAATTCGGCAATTAAATTTCCCGTATAACCGTAAGAACCATAAATTAAAAAATTATTTTTACTGTTCATGCCCATTCCTTCGCAACATCCTGGTTTAAATCCAGTTTAAACCTATATTTAATTATTATCGAGACACAATTTAGTGGAGGAATGACTTCAAAGTCGTTATTAATCCAGTTAACATAGTGGCTCAGAATTTAAAAAAAAAGTTGCTATGAGAACAACCAGCCTTCTTGATGGTCTGATCAACGAGATCGACAGCGCTCTGCGAACCTTGCTGCCTCCTCAAAAGAGAGTTCCTGCTCGACAATCCCCATCGGCAGCAGTTGAGGATACCAAGCTGTCATCCAGGGAAAAACAACACATCGCCGGTTTAATGAGAGTTAATCATTCCGGAGAGGTTTGTGCCCAAGCCCTTTATCAAGGCCAAGCACTAACAGCAAAATTAACCCACATAAAAGAACAGATGGCTCAAGCAGCAGAAGAAGAAGTAGATCATCTGGCCTGGTGTGAAGAACGCTTGTCCGAATTAAACTCCAGTCCCAGCAAATTAAATCCGTTTTGGTATGCCGGCTCAATAGTGCTTGGAGCTCTGGCAGGCTTTGCCGGAGATAAAATCAGCTTGGGATTTGTTGCAGAAACAGAACGTCAAGTCACATCTCATTTACAAAAACACATACAGGAAGTGCCCGCTGTAGATAAAAAAACTCAGCTAATCCTTAAGCAGATGCAATTGGATGAAGAGCAGCATGCTTCCATGGCCATGGAAGCAGGAGCAACAGAGCTACCCTATCCTGTGAAACAATTAATGAACATAGTATCTAAACTAATGACCAAGAGTAGTTACTACATTTAAACAAGGAACCGTCAGGAATGGACAACAATACCTTATTTATCCTGTTCGTCATTTTCCTGGCTTTTGTCTTCGATTTCATTAATGGATTCCATGATGCGGCAAATTCTATAGCAACCATAGTAACGACTGGCGTTTTAACCCCACGACAAGCGGTATTATGGGCTGCTTTTTTTAACTTTATTGCCTTTCTCATTTTTAATTTAACCGTTGCCAAAACGATTGGCAGCGGTCTTATCGACACAAACCTGGTCAACGCGCCATTTATTCTAGCAGCCCTCACTGGAGCAATCTTCTGGAATCTGGTGACTTGGTATTATGGTTTGCCCTCAAGCTCCTCACATGCCTTAATCGGAGGCATGGCAGGAGCCGCGATAGCAAAAGGAGGAATAGGCTCACTTAAAGTTGCTGGTTTTGCCAAAGTTGCAGCGGGGATCTTTATTTCACCCATATTGGGACTAATCATCGGCTTTTTGTTAACACATGCCTTAACCACCTTACTCAAGCATAAAAATGAAACGCAGCTCAATGGTTTGTTTAAGGGCTTTCAATTATTCTCATCAGCGTTGCTCAGTCTGACTCATGGCGGAAATGATGCTCAGAAAACGATGGGAATCATTGCTATCCTGCTCTTTTCTGCATCCTGGATTAGCGGTGAATTTTATGTTCCTTGCTGGGTCGTTATATCCTGTCATCTGGTTATAAGTCTAGGCACTCTGGCCGGAGGTTGGCGAATAATCAATACAATGGGAACCAAAATAACCAAACTAAATACCTTAAAAGGTTGTGCTGCAGAAACAGGAGCTGCCTTCACTATTTTTGCAGCGACTGAATGCGGTGTTCCAGTATCAACAACCCATACAGTAACCGGAGCAATTGCGGGAGTTGGCCTGATAAACGGTGTTTATGGTACTCATTGGGCGATGCTCAGAAGGATTTTTTTATCCTGGTTACTCACCATTCCTGCCGCAGCAATAATCGCTGCAGCAATTATGTTAACCTACGGCTAAAATATTATTCTGTAGTACACGACCCTTTCGTTCCTAACACACTGTTTCTCCGACTAAACATAAAATAAACGGCAAGCCCAAGAACCATCCATATTGTAAATCGAATAATGGTGAGCAACGGCAGATTACAAATCAAATAGAAACAACTGATTATTCCTAAAGCAGGGACATAAGGCATGCCAGGTGTTTTGAAGGGCCGCGGCATTTCTGGTTTGGTTTTACGCAGATAGATAACACCAGCGCATACGACCATGAAAGCAAATAAAGTACCAATATTCACTAACTCGGCTAAAGTGGTTATTGGGGTAATTCCAGCAAATGATGCCATCAAAATGCCGCATAACATGATAATGCGAACTGGTGTCTTGGTATTATTATTGGTTTTAGCAAATATTTGGGGCAATAGGCCATCACGGGACATAGCAAGAAAGACCCTGGTCAGCCCATAGAATAAAACCAGCATCACGGTAGTTAATCCGGCTATAGCGCCAACTCCGATAAGGCCTGCTGCTGTTTTATGTCCTAAAATCAAAAGAGAATGGCTAATCGGTGAAGATACATTCAGAGTCGTGTAATGAACAATAGCGGTTAACAATCCTGCCACAACAATGTATAAAACCGTGCAAATCAGTAGCGAACCAATAATTCCACGCGGTAAATCTCGTTGCGGATTAATCGCCTCTTCCGCAGCAGTAGATACCGCGTCAAAACCAACATAGGCAAAAAAGATTAATGAAGCCCCTTTCATCACTCCAGACCAACCAAAAGGTAAAAAGGAAGACCAGTTTTCCGCACGAACTTCAGTGGATGCAATGGCAATAAAGATAAAAATAACCAATAATTTGATAAGAACCATCACGTTATTAAAACGAGTACTTGATTTAACCCCTATAATTAAAAGACCGGTTAAGGTGGCAATAATTAAAAATGCAAGTAGATTGAACACACCCCCATCAACAGGTCCATGCAACAAATAATCAGGCATCCGCAATTTCATTGATAAAAGAAAATCATTAGCATAACCACTCCAGCCCACAGAAACAGCAGACACAGAGATTGAATATTCTAATAACAAATCCCAGCCAACTATCCAGGCAAACAGCTCACCAAATCCAGCATAAGCATAACCATAAGCACTGCCGCAGCCGCCAATGGCAGCGGCTAATTCAGCATAAGAAAGTGCTGCAAAAGCACAGGCCAATCCCGCAACAACATACGATAAAACCACAGCAGGACCCGCCTGAGTCGCGGCAGCAATGCCCGTAAGAATGAAAATGCCTGCACCGATAATGGCACCAACACCAAGAAAGGTAAGATCAAATAAGGAGAGGCATTTGGCTAAATGGGATTCATTATCCAATGATCCTGCGATGTCTTTTTTGCGAAACAAGTCCATGATAGTATGCTCTCTGGTTTATGACTGTTCTATTCTCAACAAGAGACCTTGTAGAACCTTTAAGTCGGGTTAGCTTCCTTATAACTGAAACCGCTCACAATCAAACTCTAACACTAAAATATGGCCGGGATAAACCCCGAAAGGTTAAAACGTAAATGAAAAGACTTATTTCCAGCGTGCTGCTTCTGTTTTCTCTTCATGTGGTAGCTGCTCCAGAAGCCCAGCAAACCAATTGTTCTCGCTGGGGCTCGCTTCTACAGCCAGTATGTCAACGCCTCCATCAGATATGGACAGAAGGTGACAACGAACTCTATATTTCAGGTTATGCTTGGCATAATCGTTATACCTACAGTCAAGAAAAAATAAGATCTTATAATGAGGGAGCATGGGGAGGCGGGCTAGGAAAGGGGCTGTTTGATGAAAAAGGAAACTGGCATGGACTCTTTACCTTTGCTTTTCTGGATTCACACAGCGACTGGGAACCTGTTGCAGGATATGCCTATTTAAAAGTGGCTAATCTACACAAAGATCTTAAGGCAGGAATTGGCTACACTGTCCTGGTGACTGCTCGCTCAGACATCAATAATTATATGCCATTTCCTGGGGCTTTGCCTTGGGCATCAGTTTTTTATAAAAAAGTAACGGTGGCCGCAACGTACATTCCAGGATTCAATAAAAACGGCAATGTTTTATATATCTTGGGTAAGTATACTTTTTAATGTAGCAAGGAGATTGCACCATGATGTTCAAATCAAAGCTGGCTATTTTTTTTGGCACCCTGATTTTCGCCAGCTCTGTTCTCGCAGGTCAAGATAAACCAGATGTCTGTCCTGACATGCCGGCCATACAGTCAGAAGGAATGACTAATGCTGCCGAAATTCTTGAAGGGTTTTATCTTACCTTTCATGTAAGTCATTACGAGACCCCATCTAATTGGGTCTTTATCATGGGGGGCATTACTGCAGAATCAGAAGAGAGAGCCATAGAAACAAGCAACCAGATTCTATCGACCATGTCAGGCTCACCAACACCAGAAAACGATGGCCAAGGAAGCTGGGTGTGCCAATATGCAACCAATACCCCAGAACTTTCAGCATTCGCAGTACAAGCAGATGATATGCTTTCCCCGGTTAAAATGTCGCGCTATCTCAGAAAAAATCATTAATGAACAAGCCATTACGGGAGCAAAATACTGCTTCCGTAATACGCCAGAAATTACTTAATTAAACGCCAAATGTAATCGCGCTATCTTTTTAATATATCATTCAAGGGTATTTTGGTGGTTAACCGAATAATGTGCTATGGTTTTAAATAACTAAAATTCAGGACGATGAACATGAAATCATTTATTGAGCAAGCTCAATTCTATGCAGAGTATCACCAAAATCCCATGACCCGTTATACTCACATGGCAGGAGTTCCGTTAATTATCCTTTCACTCATGATATTACTTGGCTTTGTGAAAATTGTAATACCAGACGTATACGCAACCAATCTGGCTTGCCTGACGGCAGTAATCGCGCTCATTTATTACTTTCGCCTCAATTGGAAGCTGACTTTAGTCCTTGTTCCAATCTTTATTGTTTTACTATGGTTTGCTAATTTGTTTAGTTATTTCGGGCCAACCAAGTTAGGGCTTTGGGCCTTTTTAATTACCTTCGTTTTGGGTTGGGGCTTGCAATTTTATGGCCATTATATTGAAGGAAAAAAACCCGCCTTTATGGTGAATTTGTGCCAGGCACTCATCGCTCCACTCTTCCTGGCCGCGGAACTAATGTTCATGGCAGGGTTCATGAGCGATTTAAAAAACCAAATCTACGGAACAACTGAAATCATACCAAGTAAAGAACCCGTTGAGTAATGAATCAGGCCACACAAAACAGCCCTGTTTTTAAATAGGTAGATAAAACCATCTACCTATTTTTTAGTTTAAAACAATGATGTATTTTCTGATTGCGTTTAAAATCCTGATCGATAGTCTGGCTACTAATGTCTTGAATAGAAAAATGATCTTTAAGCGAAGCATCCAATTTAAAATGACGAAAATTGGTTGAAAAATATAATACCCCATCAGAATTCAGCAACCTCATTGCAGAGCGAATTAAATTGTTGTGATCTCTTTGTATGTCCAATGTATTGGTCATTCGTTTTGAGTTCGAGAAACTGGGCGGATCTAAAAAGATGACATCGAATTTATCCCGGCTCACCGTTAACCATTCCTGACAGTCCATCTGGATGAATTGATGTTTTGCTGTATCCAGATGATTTAACCGAAAATTATCCTGAGCCCATTGTAAATAAGTGTTGGATAAATCAACATTGGTTGTAAATGCACCGGCAATGGCCGCATGCACGCTGGCACTTGCTGTATAACAAAAACAGTTCAGAAATCGTGTTCCTGGCTTTAATTCGGCAAATCGCAGACGTAATGGCCGGTGATCGAGAAAAAGACCAGTATCTAAATAATCATAAAGATTAACTTTCAGTTTCGCGCGCCCTTCAGTCACTGTCATAGCATGGCGCGTTTTATCCATTTTTTGATATTGTTCTGTGCCTTTTTGTTGCTTGCGTTGCTTTACCACTAATTTATCGGGATCAATTCCTAGAGCTCTCGGCACTACCTGCATTACTTCCAAGCTTCTTTTCTCTGCTTTTGCCACAGGGATACTGGAGGGGGCAGCATACTCCTGCAACACTGCATAATCATTATAGATATCTATCGCATAAGCATATTCTGGTAAATCCGCATCATAAATTCGATAGCAGGAAATCTCATTTTTCTTCGCCCATTTTTGCAAATGATTGCGATTTTTTTCCAGCCGGTTGAAAAGCATTTGTGCATTAGGAGACATCGTACTGCTCATGCTGCCCTTTAATTCATTTTCTACAGAGATATCTAAACAATATAACTTACATTCCAGAGGGCCGTTAAATAAAGTATATTGTTTACTCGCACGTAATCCCATTGCCTTAGCCAACACTGGATTAGAAGTCAGAACAGCGGCTTTCCAGCCCTGAAAATGACGATGCAGTACACTACCTAATTGCTGATATACTGGAACAAGCTGAGTTGTTTCTCCCAGCCTCTCTCCATAGGGAGGATTACAAGCCACTAATCCCTTTGCAGCCAATGATTGTGACTCTTTAACATTCAAAACCTTAAAGTCGACCAAAGGAAGTACGCCGGCGCGCTCGGCATTAGAACGAGCCAAAGCAACGGCTCTGCTGTCACTGTCTGATCCGGTTAACTTAATCCCTAGTGGCTTCACCAGTTGTAGTGCCTGCACCCGCATTTTTTCCCATAAGGAAGCTTGATGCTCAGCCCAATATTGCAAAGACTGATCCTGGCGTAATAAACCAGGGGCAATGTGGGCAGCCATCATTGCCGCCTCAATCACTAGAGTTCCGGCCCCACAAAAAGGATCATGGAAACCATATCCCTGAGCAGCTAACTCTGGCCACTTGGCCCGAATCAACAAAGCAGCAGCGACGTTTTCTTTTAATGGAGCCATGCCAGCCTGACTGCGATATCCTCTTTGATGCAAACTGTAGCCAGTTAAATCAAAACTGACGGTTAGCATTTCATTTTTTAAATGGGCATGAATGCGAATTTGCGGCTTTTCTTTATCGACGTTAGGCCTTGAGCCATTGAGCCGACGAAAATGATCAACAATTCCATCTTTAACCACCTGGGCACCATACATAGTATTGCGAATATGTTCCGATGAACCATGAAATTCTATTGCTATAGTTTTGTCATGAGTGAACACTGTTTGCCAATGAAACCCTGTACACAGTTGGTGCAAAGCCTGCTCATTTGCAGCATGACCGCTAAATAAGACTAATTGAATTCTGTTCGCTATTCTTGACCATAAACACAACTGGTAAATAACCGGAAGTGTCGCCTCGCCATAAACTCCTTGAGGACTGACTCGATTACTATGAAACCCTAAGGCTTTTAGCTCATCTTCCAGTACATATTCCAGCCCTTTTGGACAACTGATAAATAATGAATAATTCATAATATGGCTGACCTTAAGTAACGAAACAGGGCCTTTGCTGCACCAGTATTTTTTTCTTTCAATTGATCATCAATTGCTTTTTTTATCAATTGCCGTAATTGTTGAACGTCTTCGGGCTGATAAAGAGTAATAAACTCCGTCAACGCATCTTTGCCATCATTAAGCAATTTATCTCGCCACTGCTCTACTTCGTGAAACCCAGCCGTAACGGCACTGTCTTCTTCAAGAATTTGTTCATAAGCCGCAAGAATGGCCTCATGATCAGCAGCACGCATTAACTTGCCGATTAATTGAGCCTGACGTCGTTTGGCGCCATGGCTTTTGATTGCTTTCGCATCAATAATTGCTTTACGCAAGGTATCGGTAAGAGGCAATAAATCGAGTTTTGCCATACTTAAATCGATAAATTTTATGCCCGTTTTTTGTAAAAAATCGGCGTCTCTTTTTTTCTGTGATTTACTGACTAGCTCATCCATAGTATGCACTGGTATCAAAATTTGTGCTGATTATACTATATATGTCAAAAGCCCGATACTGCAGACTTTAAGTTCAAGATGAAATTACCGCATGGTTTCATCAGCCTCGCTGTTTTGTCGCCGGATAAAGTGCTTCCAAACCCGCGTCATCCAACAATTCACGCGCCTTTTCCGCAATATAAGAGTGAGCCATACAGCTGTTCTATCCACAGAGGACCATTAGAGAAACGACCTTCAAAATAAGGAGGAGAAATGGGGAGTTTGTACTACAGATAACGGTATAATTACCTTTATCTGACAAGCTGTCGCCCAAAATAACCAAGGTAGCAAACTGCTTGTTTGCAGCAAAACAAAATAGGGTAAAAATTAAACCTGTTAAAGTGACAAAAAATCCTTTTCATAACACCAATCCCGGCTGTATTTTGCTATTCTGCTGTTGCTAATTTACCAGCCGCCTGAATATTTTGTCTGCCAGGCCTTAATCGCAAATAAGTACGGCCAATTGCCAGAAAATTATAAATTAAGATACAAAGTAATAGTAAATGCAACCAGGTAATCGTTAACTGAGTGAAGATGGGAATAGTAATCAGCACTCCTAAACATCCGGAAAGACTTAAAATCAGCGTTTTCTTCAACGGTATTTTATTTTGTTGTAAAAAGACTAACGTGGTCAATGGCTGTTGCATTGCTCCGGCAGTCGTCATAATAGGGAAAGCAACAACAGGTGAAATATTCATCACGAATAAAACTCCTTGCACCATGACGAACAGCCCTATTCCAACAGAAGTCAAAGCACCACAAATCATTAAAGCAAAAAACCCAATCACTAATTTCCAGGAATGCAATTCAGTCAGATCGCCTCCCACGGGCAACCAGCGGAATTGATGCGATATCAACAGGACAATGATTAAGGCAAAACAACAAATCATGGCCAAACGAATCGCCTGCTTGCTCAGCCGACTGACAATCACCCCACCGAGCAATCCTCCGACACAGGTACCAGCAACCAAGGTCAATAAAGTAGTCAGATCTACATCGACCAAATGCATAAAAAACAAAGACTCAATCGCTCCGGGAATTACTTGTGCGCCATTGTTAACAGCCGGCAGCTCATCATCGTGAAAAGTTCCTAACAGCTTTGCCAAAGCAACATTGACGGCAAAACTGCCGACTCCTACGGTGTCCGCAATGAACGCAATAATGCCGCTAAAAATCAGCTTTATATATTGAACAAAGGAAATAGGAGTGGAAGGGGCTTGATGAAGTTTCATAATCATCATAGCGACACAGAAGAAACTCAGAATCAGTATGCCAGAGGTAATAAAAGAAATGGCCATTGTGTTCCTAACACTAATTAATATCAAACTTTAATGAACTGCCAAACAGAATATCACCATAGCGGTGGCACTATCAGGAAAAATTCAGAAGAACAACTGGGTGATTATATACTAAATTCACTGTTCAGCAAACAGGAATGGAACAATAAGCGTTCTTTGTGTGATGTTTTAGAGCAAAAAGTATGTTGGCTGATGAGGTATCCACTGCCATTAAGTAAAGAAACGTCACATCATTTCGTAGTCCAGATGAAGTGCACAGCGCGTAATCCGAGGAGTCGCGCTACATAGGGAAGCCCAAATTACACGGCACAATCAGAAGTACTCACTCCAACCTGGTTAAAAACTGTTTTGATTAACGCGGTATCGGCATTTAAATCGTTCCCAGCATAAAGAACACCGCAGGCACCACTGAGAAAATCAGTAGTAGGCGTCCAATACCTGGTATTGGCAATAAGCATCAGGTGAAATGCTTTTTTAATACCCAGTTCTCTCGAAAGCAAATAAAATGCTTTATTAAAAACACCACTGGCAGTATGAACAATATAATTTTGTCGTTCCTGAGGGTTTGCAATATTTGCATCT
>NZ_CALMPD010000216.1 GCF_937871865.1 uncultured Legionella sp. | reverse complement strand
GGCGGAGCATTTTTATATCCAATTTATGCCAATCCAAACGTAGTAAATGCGGCAGCAGAATCGAGAAAATATAAATTGAAAACCCCACTGTGCGGTGTAGATCCACTCACAAAAATGGCACGTGGATATTGTCTGAAAAATGCTGATGGTACCTATTCTGTAGCTCCTGATAAAGCAGAGATTCATCAAGGAGCGCTCGATTCAAAATACGTCATTGGTTATGTCAAAGACCCCAATGATCCCCCATCTTTAATGCTTCAAGGCTCTGGTTCCTTAATTCTTGATGGCAAATTATTTCAGATCAATTACGATGGCTTCAATGGCAGACCACGCACCATGCTTGGTCGCATAGTACAGTGTGCACAAGATCCAACCTGTGGCGGTAATATTGATGCCATGGAGCGTTGTGCTAAAGATCCGAAATGCCATGATGAAGCAAAATTACGTTGTAACCTGTCTAAAGAAATAAAACAAAGTGGAGGTTCAGAAAAACAAATCCGAAAATTTCTCGATGCTCTTCCTCTTGCGAAAGCCAATGACTTACGACATCGTGACCAAAGCTATGTCTTTTTTATTAAAGAAGATGGCGGGCCTTATGGTTCCGAAAATATTCCACTGACCCCCCATGCATCATGCGCAACGGATCATAAGGTCATCCCGATTGGAATGAATTTTATCTATAATTGCAAAAAATCGACATCATGGTGTATCGCTCAAGACGCAGGTGGTGCCATTGTGGGCGCACATGTTGACTGTTATAAAGGAGAAGGCGACCTAGCTGGCATTGAAGCCAACAGTGTCAATCACGCAGGCTCATTATTTGTAGCACTGCCAAAACGGAAATAAAATTCTGGCTGCCTTTCCTTGTTTGTCCTCATAGTCACTTTTTCCCGCATTACGCTTTGCTAATGCGGGCTACGAAATTGGCTACCGCGAGCAAGTCTCGGTAATTAGGATGAGAGCACTGCCCCCGAAGTATCTCTATATTATTTTCCATATTTATCAACAACATAACCGTACATGTTTTTCGCAATTTCTCCTTCAGCAAAAAATACTTTTCCAGTAATACTTTGTTGAAGCAAGTCCGCTTCTTCTTCGTTATGCATGCGAACAACAGTCACCAAGTCAGGATTTAATTGTTGAGAGCATTGAATCATTTTTCTTACCTGTACGGTATCTGTTATAACGATCATCAACATACTGGCTCTAGCGATATGGCTCTGAATAAGTACCGCGGGCTCTGAGGCATCACCATATACCGCAGGAATACCCGAGGCTCTTAATCTGGTTACAATCTCCCGATTTTCATCAACGACCACATAAGGTATTCCATGTTCCGAAAGTAAATGAGCAATTCGCTTCCCAACACGACCATAACCGACCAAAACCACTTGTCCTTCGAGCTGTTCTCTGCTTACTGTCGTTGGTAACTCCATCAACGGATCAGCAGATCGTTCAAAACCTCCTGCTAATTTGTACCGCGATTTTGCCCAGGCATGAATAGGAAGTATTAGCTTAAAAATAATAGGATTTATTGCTATTGAAATCAGGGCTCCTGCGAGAATAAAACTACGCCCTTCTTCTGGTAGCATTCCTAAACGTATACCCAACTCAGCCAAAATAAACGAAAATTCACCAATTTGCGCCAGGCTCGCGGATACTATTAATGCAGAATAAAATGAATAGCGGAATCCAAGAACCAACACAAAAGCAGCAATTGATTTACCAACAACAATAATTCCTACTACTGTTAATACTTGTAATGGTTGTTCCACCAGAACGGCAGGATTAAACAACATCCCTACCGCAACAAAAAACAATACAGCAAATGCATCTCTAAGAGGCAAAGACTCTTCTGCAGCGCGGTGGCTAAAAGAGGACTCCCTCATAATCATGCCAGCAAAAAAGGCGCCTAAGGCAAAAGAAACACCAAAAAGAACAGAAGCAGCATAAGCGATGCTAATCGCTGCGGAAATAACGCATAAAGTAAATAATTCACGTGATCCGGTTTGAGCAACATGCCAAAGAATTTTGGGAATCACTCTGCGACCAACCAAAAGCATTAAAGCAATAAAAGTAGAGACTTCGATGAGAGTAAGGCCGAGAATGAGCCATAAAGGTTTATGAGAGTTAACTGCCGGGTTTCCGCCAAGCCAGTGTGATAATGGAGGCAATAAAACAAGAACAACAATCATGGCCAGGTCTTCGACCAAGAGCCATCCTACAGCAATATGACCATTGATAGATTCCAAAGCACCACGTTCTTCAAGAGCTCTTAATAAAACAACAGTGCTGGCTACAGACAGGGAGAGGCCAAAAATTAAAGCACTGCCGTAGCTCCATCCCCACATTAAAGCAACGCAGCCACCCAAGAACGTAGCGGTAACCATTTGAACAATCGCACCAGGAATTGCAATATTGCGCACCCGCATCAAATCAGACATTGAAAAATGCAAGCCAACACCAAACATCAGCAGCATAACCCCAATTTCCGCAAGCTCCTGAGCAATCTTCACGTTTGCCATCAATCCCGGTGTAAACGGTCCGATAATAATTCCGGCGAGCAAATAGCCAGCAATCGCTGGCAACTTAATTCGCACGGCAATAAATCCCATGATTAATGCCAAAGCAAATCCCATAGCGATAGTAGTAATCAGAGGAAGAGAATGATGCATTTAAATATCCTTTTTATATATCCGAATTTTTTTGCTATAAAATAATTAGATACTCGATCTAACCATCATCGTTCAACATTATATAGAGTTAATCAACGCCAGAGCAAATGAGATCAATTTTTTCGTCCTCATTTAAAAACCATACAGCATTCGGACACAAAAACAAAATACTAAAAACCAAGCTACAATTACTTTGGGGAGTGTACATTCCAATCATAAAGAGTGAGTCAGACACAGGGAGAATCAGATGAAACAATTTCATAACATCCTGTTTGTTAGTAATGGTGTTGGAGAAGACAGTGACGCCCTGCAATTTGCGATAAAATTAGCGAATGATAATAAAGCAACGCTGGATTGTCTGGTGCTCTGCCCGCTCTTTAACAACAACCTCGATGAATACACAAAACTTTATGAAACGTTTCTTCAGGAAAACACCGATAAAGCGATAAAAGAAGCGTATTCAGCCTTATCCCTGAAAAAGAAAAAAACTGCGGTGAAAATAGAAGTAGAATGGGGGGCGACTCCCGATATACGTATAGTGCAACGCGTTCTCCGCAAAGAGTATGATCTTGTAATCAAAGCGGTAGAACAAAATGATAGCCCCAGAGGTTTTAAAGCCCTGGATATGGCTTTACTCCGTAAATGCCCATGTACTGTATATCTCCATCGCCCATTTAAAAATCGTGACTCATTGAATTTTGCTGTTGCAATAGATCCCAAAGATAAAGAAGAATCAGATCATGAATTGGCACTTAATCTTTTAAAATTATCACATTCTCTTGCAACTGAATATAATGGGAATTTAAGTATTATTTCATGCTGGGACTTTATCCTCGAACACTATTTAAAAACGAGTGTCTTTGTTGATATATCATCGCACGAATTAGATGGGATGATACTCCAGGAGAGTAATTCGGATTATAATGCACTGCATAATCTGGTTAATGAAGCAGGTATCAAAGCCCAGCCAACTATCTACCACCAAAGAGGAAATCCAACCGAGCTGATTCCTGCCATTATTCATGAAAAAAAGATTGATGTATTAGTGATGGGAACAGTAGCACGGACAGGGATTTCCGGTTTTATCATCGGCAATACTGCAGAGAACATTCTGCAAAAAATCGATTGTTCTCTTTGGGCACTCAAACCCCAAGGATTTGTATCGCCAGTGAAAGCATACTGAGCCATTAAGCCATACCTGACTCTTGCTTGCTAGGTATGGTATTCGTTTTGTAGATATTGTCTCCTGCCGCACACCTTCAGCTAACCTTTGTCCTTTAATTATCATTCAGTGGATTTAATGGATCATCTACTTCAAGCTGCAGATCCTCAATATAGGCAGACACTTTTTCAATTTCATCGACACTGGCAATGTGGTACATCGCATCACCTTCATTGACCAACGGTAAATTGGTTTTTCCAATCACAATGCCACTAAATGGGGCTTTTAAAGCAATAGTATCATTCATTAAAAAGGGATCATGGATATACCCTAATATCTCTCCTTTTTTAACTGCCTGGGCTAATTCAACAACAGGTTGTACTAAACCACTTGTTGGCGCACGCGCCCAGCTGCTGGTTTCAGTAATAACAGGCTCATATTTTTTCCGTTTATTACTCTTGGCATTAACAACCATTCCCAGTAACGCTAATACTTTCAATATACCTCTTACCCCCATCCGTATGCATGACTCATTAAAACGTAATGCCTCTCCACCTTCATAAACAAGAAGAGGAATTCCCAATTCACTGGCTGCTTGCCTAAGCGAGCCGTCACGAATTTTCGCATCAAGAATGACCGAAGTATCGAACGCAAGAGCCAGTTCTCTGGCACCAGGTGTTTCAAGATTCACTCGTAGCTGCGGCATATTAATTCGACCGAGACCACCGGTATGTAAATCAATCCCATAATTACATTTGACGACTACCTCATTAATCAGAATATCGGCCAATCTTGCCGCAAGAGAACCTGATTTGGAACCAGGAAACGCTCGATTTAAATCCCTTCTGTCCGGTAAATAGCGTGATTGTAAAATAAAACCAAAAATATTGGCCACAGGAATGGTAATTAAGGTGCCGTGAAGGTGCTTTAAAGAAAAATGATTATGAACACGTCGAATAATTTCAATACTATTCAATTCATCACCATGAATAGTTCCAATAATAAACACTTTGGGCCCGGCTTTTTTCCCATGGAAAATATGGACAGGAATATCCATTTTACTCTGTGTGTACAGGCTGGCAGAGGACAGCATCACGCTGGTCCTTGTTCCTGGTTTTATTATTTGTCCTGCAATTTCCAGCGGTATATTTTGCATGATATTTATCTTAAAAAGATAACGATTTATAGTCTAAGTGTAGCAAAACAAATCAAATTTGCAGTAAGATGAACCAAAGAGAGCAACATAAATTACTATTTTTCAGCAAGCCCTAAAATTTGTGCTATTTTTGATAATATGAATGGGAATTTCAAATAAAGGGCACAATGAACAACATTAAAACGTTTATTTTCCTTGCAGCACTTACTGCGTTGCTCCTGGTCATAGGAAGACTCATTGCAGGACAAACAGGTATGATGATTGCGTTGTTGCTTGCTGTATTTATGAATTTTAGCGCCTATTGGAACTCAGATAAAATTGTATTGAAGATGTATCAGGCGCAGCCTTTACCAGACTCTCATCCTGTATATAACATTGTCCGTTCCTTGGCATCCAAGGCAAACACTCCTATGCCGAAAGTATATCGGGTTGAAACAAACGTGCCTAATGCCTTTGCTACTGGGCGAAATCCTGAACATGCCGTGATTGCGGTAACATCCGGATTGTTAACCAGAATGAATGAGCAAGAACTCACTGGTGTCTTGGCTCATGAATTATGCCATGTACTACATAGAGATACATTTATTAGTGTCGTTGCAGCCACACTTGCTGGGGGGATTAGCGGGGTCGCCAATATCTTTATGCTTGCGCGTGACGGAAACAACAGAACGAACCCGATAGCAGGATTTCTGGTTATTATGTTGGCACCTATAGCTGCTGGGTTAATTCAAATGGCTGTATCTCGTTCCAGAGAATTTGAGGCCGATAAAGGAGGAGCGGAATTAACAGGCAAACCACTCTGGTTAGCAGATGCCTTGTTAAAACTCGAACATGCTAATCATCGCGGCAATTTTCAGCAAGCAGAAAATCATCCGACAACAGCCCATTTATTTATTGTTAATCCGTTAAGCGGTGATAAATTCAGACAACTCTTTGTAACGCATCCTCCCACTGCAGAACGGGTGGAACGACTAAGAGCTATGGCTGGCGGCCATTGAATTAAGGAATTTGTAATTAAATGTAGGTTGTCGGCGAAGGGGCCGACAACCTACATGATAATATGAAGCTCCTTAACTTAATGGCAGTGGGGTATGGAGCCGCGGCAGTACTTAAGACTCATAAATTCATTTCTTCATTAGATCCTGTCTTTGCTGCTCCACCATAGCACGAATAAGGTCAATAATGAGGTTTGGCTGTTCTTTTTGGATGTAATGCCCACTGTTTTTAACAGTAATACGTTTGGCTTTGGGCACAAAAGTTTCTGCAACAAGATCCTGGGCGCGAGAAATGCCATTGATGATGGATTCCGACATATTTTGCGTTACATAAGTCGGCCAAAAACCATCTTTAATCAATTGGCTGGCCTCAGGAACAACGCCTGCACTGAGTACGACCGCAGGAATAGCTAATTTCTGATTTTGATACTTTTGCAATTGTTTAAAGCTCGCATCAAAATTAATAATTTCAACATTTTTATAATGAGGAATTAATTCTTTGGGGCCAATGTTCAAACTGAACCGGTATACCTCAATTTCTTTGGGAGACCATGTGTCCAGAAGTTTTTCACTCGTTACGTCAATAAGTATCATGCCCGACACATCATTCGGGTAGAGGTATGCATAAAGCCGTGCAATGAGGCCACCGGCAGAATGAGCAACAAGAATAAACGGTGTTTTAATTTGAGCCGACTTAACAAGCTCATGTAAGTCTCTTGCCTGCTCTTCTGCAGTAACTGGCTGTGGTACCGACGTGCTTCGGCTTTCCAGAAGATGATCGCCATTTACTTTGATTGTTCCTGGCCTATCATAGTCGCACACTTTAGTAAATTTACTCACTTCCGGAAACACGGTTTTCCCTTGTTGTCCCGTAAGTGTAGTCTCCCAAGAACCATCGCCTCGATCAGGATAACCAGAAATAAGCAGGACAGCTGGAGCACCTTGTCCCTGACAATTCATAAATATTTTTCGATCATGCTCTATTGGGATCAGCATAGTACTGCCCATAGCAGAACCACTAAAGAAAGCTAAGGTTGTGATGAAAAAAAATAAAAATTGCCGTCTGTTTGGTTTCAAAATAGTACTCCCTCTGCTAAGGATTTCTACCTTAAAAGTAGCCCGGATGCCGCAAAGCGGGTACCGATTATAAATGTACCATGCTGCGCATGGACCTCACAGCCATTAAGTTAAGGATTTGGCCGTCATCCTGAGGAGCTAGCGACGAAGGCTCTCCCGGGATTCAGGAGATCCTTCGCCATGCTCAGGATGACGTACTGTTCTTAACTTAATGGCAGTGCGCATTGACCTCCGGATTTAGCTCTACTGCATCAGGATACTTTTTGATTTTATCCTTCAATAACCGATTTCATATCATAACACCGTGCTCACCCGGACTAGTTCATCATTCTTATTTAAAGCTGGGTAACGGGAATTCAGGAGCTAATTTACCAGCCAACTGTTTCCAGAGTTCCATACTGAAATTAGTATTATTTTCTGTGCTGACAGGTTTTAAAGTATTAAATGCAATAAATACAATTCTTTTTTCAGGTAAGACAGCGAAAATGCCGCTATATCCACCAAAACTGGGATTTTGGATTAACCAATGATTAGCGACAGCAAAACCCATAGCAAAATAACGCGATGGGGTATTATTTCCCTTCCCAACCGTTTCCGGAGCACGCAATTGTTGCGTTGATTTTTCAGATAATAAACTCCCGTTCATCCAGGCATTTGCCCACACACCTAAATCCTGGATAGTAGAAACAATGGAACCTGAGGTTGAGGTCCAGGATGGACTCCAAAAAGTAGCATCCTCATAAACGCCACGATCCTGACTGAATGAATGCAATACGGGACAAGCAATGGGAGCCGTGCGATTAAATCGTGTATTCTTCATTCCCAACTCATTAAAAATACCTTCGTGGAATAAGGCATTTATTGGTTCTTCATTAACCTGTTTTAGAATAGAGCCAAGCAATACATAATCAGTATGGGAATAATGTTGATTTGTACCGGGTTTAAATACTGGGTCCTGCATCAAGGCATAATCCAGCAACTCCTTGTCAGACCAATATTTAAAAGGATGATTGATGACGGCATCAATGAACTTTTTATTGTATACATAATCAGGATAACCGCTGGTGCAATTGGCCAGCATTTTTAAGGTGACACGAGATGCATTGGGTAAATCGGGATACCACTGGTCAATCGTATCACTAAGTTTTACTTTTTTTTGTTCAACCATTTGCATCAGCAAGGTGGTCAACATGGTTTCGGTTACTCCGCCAATGCGAAAATGCATTTCTTTTGTTGCGGATACTTTCGTCATGGAATCACCAATCGCATTAATGCTTATCGGTTTCCCATTCATCCATAAACCATAAATCATCGCTTTTACGGGTTGGTTTTTAACAAAAGCCTGCACTTCTTTATCAAGTTTCTCTTGAGTAAGGGCTGCATTAACCACATGTTGCATCATCACCAAAACTAAAATAAACACCAGCCGGGTTATCTTTTGCATGATTTGAATACTCCATTTGCAGATGAATTTAATAACGAATATCAAAATCAGTTTTCTACTATTTTGACGCAATGTAAATAGTCCCTGCAGATATTCTCTGTAAATGGAAAATATTGATGGACTTATCATCCCACATACCTATGTATGTAAGAGTAGTACAGAATTACGTAGAATTATTATTCTCATTTAATAAATTCGACTTTAGCCATTACGAATGTCTAATATTTATTCAAGCAATTACCTTTACTTATTAAAGTTCAGCATATACTCTTTAATAGAGCATCGCCCCCCTAAGTTTTAAACATCGGTGAATAAATCTAGAAAGTGTACATGAATAAGAGGAAGGGAACAGATAACGCAAGATAAAACTCAGAGGACGCTGCTATAGGACATCAATGCATATAATTTTAAGGGGTGATCCCAGTGTTTACCCTTACCGAAATTAGGGGACCAAATCAATGCATCATAGTGTGCCTTTAATATCAACTATTGCAACTGCCCTTGGTTTAGCCCTGCTTATGGGGTTCATCGCAACCAAACTGAAACTCCCGACCA
>NZ_CALMPD010000215.1 GCF_937871865.1 uncultured Legionella sp. | reverse complement strand
CCCTTTTCATAGGCGATGACCATGGCAAGTAATGTTCCAAGTGAGCCTTGTGAATGCAACAAAGCCTTTTTAATTTCTTCTGATAAAGTAATTTGAGAGACTAATTCCATCATGGGTCTGTTTAATAAGCAATCCAATATCGATAATAAACCTGCAATATAGGCGCTTTGACTGTTGATGCTGGGACTAACCTTTGCCAGTTCCTCTGCCATTCGAGCTCTTATCAGCCCTGATTCTAATATTTCTACAGGTTTATCTGATATATTTTTCATAGAAAAGAGCATCACCCAGTTTTTAAGATTAATTAATCCCAATCGAGCTATAACCTGATCAATAGACTCTATAGCTGGCCCGCCAGAAAATCCGATGGAGTTTGCCATTTTTAGCAGTTGATAACTTAACAGAGGATCGTTCTGGATAATGTCTGAAACATTATTGAAATCACAATCGTCTTTTTGTAAGTTTTGAATCAGTTGTAATAAGTTCAATTTATTCGCAGCTATTTCACACTCGTCGCTCTCAATCGGTTGAAAGAGAAAATCACCGCAATAGTAATCCATGGTCATCGCCCTGCATTTATCAAAGCTTTTTTGTTGCGCAATACCATATGCTATAACTTTTCGTTGCTTTGCTCTGCTGTATTGCACTACTTTGTTCACGTCGGCTTGGCTCATTAATTGATCCGTTAATCCAATATACTCAGCAAAATTCAGCCATGTCAGTTGTTGTGGTGTATTGATGAGTAGCGCAATGGAGAACAGTGAATTTTCAAGTTCAGACAGTGAATAGATTGATTCAATTTCTTCGGCGGGCAATTTTAAAATCACTGGATTTTTAATAGGAGGAACAAATTGTTCCAGTAATGCTTTCATTGCGAACGGAATAAACAACGGCAATTGAGTATCTGAGTTATTTATCAACTCAAAAAAATTATTGGTTACTTCTTCATTTATTTTTAGATTTTGATACGTTAAAATTTCGAAGGCTACACATTTTAATTGTTGATTGTATATTGGCCTTTTAGTTAGCATCCAGACTTCCTTATGGATATTTTGTTTAATAATAGTACTGGTTTTGATAATTGGCCAGTTGTCTGTCAATTTTACTTATCGACTTAACTTTGCGTGTTAAAAACAGAGTGCTATACTTCGCGAGCATGTATTGATATTTAGCTATTCTAAATTGTACTATCGCGCCCTGATTTTAGCTTTTTGATGAGCATCAGGTCGATAAAAATACAGTTTTTAGGGAAAATAATCATCACAACGGATAGAGATGAGAATAAGCTTATTCGAGTTGTATTAGAATTTTGTTCTATTTACAACATTTTCTAATGAGGAAGAAACCAATAGTGAACAAGAAGAGACCGGTTAATCTTGATTTAAGTACTATGAAATTCCCGCCTATGGCAATCGCATCTATATTACATAGGATTTCAGGAATACTTTTATTTATATTGTTGCCCTTTATGCTATATATTCTGGGACAGTCATTGCACTCTGCAGACAGTTTTCTCCAGATGAAAATAATGATTTCTAATCCTGTGTACAAGTTGGTTCTGTGGGCATTTAGTGCTTCACTGGCTTATCATGTGTTAGCAGGAATCAGACATATTCTGATGGATATGGGCTTGGGGGAGCATCTGGAAACAGGCCGTCGCACCTCTATTTTAGTTATAGTTCTTGCGGTCATTTCGACAATTATTCTAGGAATCTGGATATGGTAACTAATGTCACTAGTTTAACAGGCAATGGGTTAAAAGATTGGTTGATTCAAAGGGTTACTGCAGTTTACTTTGCAGTTTATTCCATTTTTTTATTGGGTTTCCTTATTGTTCATCCTGATTTGAATTTTGAACAATGGCAATTATTGTTCACTAACCCTATATTCCAAATAGCTACCGCAGTAGGATTGCTAGCACTTACTCTGCATGCCTGGATTGGTATTTGGACAGTAACAACCGATTATATGAAATGTACCGCACTGCGCTTATCGGTACAATTGATAGTAGCTTTATGGCTCCTTAGTCAGTTTATCTGGGGCTTAATGATTGTTTGGGGACAATGAGCATGGCAATTCCACGTAATGAATTTGATGCGGTAATAATCGGCGCTGGTGGTGCTGGTATGCGAGCCGCATTGCAGTTAGCTAATTCCGGTTTAAAAGTGGCACTTTTATCAAAGGTATTTCCAACACGTTCTCATACAGTTTCAGCCCAAGGTGGTATTACCGCAGCGTTGGGAAATGCTGATGTCGATGATTGGCGTTGGCACATGTATGATACGGTTAAAGGAGCCGACTATATTGGCGACCAGGATTGCATCGAGTACCTATGTAAAACTGGACCAGAAGCCGTTTATGAACTGGAGCATATGGGCTTACCTTTTTCACGAATGGATAATGGTAAAATTTACCAACGTCAATTTGGTGGCCAGTCAAAGAATTTTGGTGGTGAGCAGGCCGCGCGAACATGTGCGGCAGCAGACAGAACAGGTCATGCTTTATTGCACACCTTGTATCAACAAAATGTAAAAGCAAAAACTCACGTATTTAGTGAATGGTATGCTCTTGATTTTGTCAAAGACAGCCATGGGCGTATTGCCGGTGTGACTGCTATGAATATCGAGTCAGGTGAAGTGGTCTTTTTCCAGTCTCGAGTCTGTATTCTGGCGACTGGTGGTGCTGGTCGAATTTACCAGTCAACTACTAATGCATTTATTAATACTGGCGATGGTTTTGGTATGGCTTTAAGAGCGGGTATTCCATTGCAGGATATGGAAATGTGGCAATTTCACCCAACCGGCATAGCCGGCGCGGGTACTCTGGTTACAGAAGGCTGCAGAGGTGAAGGTGGTTACCTGATTAATAAAGACGGCGAACGATTCATGGAGCGTTATGCTCCGCGTGTAAAAGATCTTGCATCACGAGATGTGGTTGCACGGTCTATGGCTCTTGAAATCAGGGCTGGTAAAGGCTTTGATCCTAAAGGCGTTGATCATGTTAAATTAAAACTGGACCATTTAGGTGCCGATCTTATTATGTCGCGACTACCTGGAATTCGTGAATTATCCATGAAATTTGCTGGTGTGGATCCTATTTTAGAGCCAATACCTGTAGTTCCAACATGCCACTACAGTATGGGGGGAATACCAACCAATATGCATGGTCAGGTGATAACCAAAACAAATGGCGAAGAGCATCTGGTTGAAGGGCTTTATGCCGTTGGCGAATGTGCTTGTGTGTCTGTCCATGGAGCAAACCGTTTAGGTGGTAATTCCCTGTTAGACTTGGTGGTTTTTGGTCGCGCAGCAGGCTTACATGTTGAAGAGTTATGGCAATCCAATCAATTACCCGATATGCCTTACATCAGTGAAGATGATGTTGCTGCATCAATGGCGCGTTATGAGCGTTGGGAACATTCTACCGATGGTGAAAGCCCGGCAGTGATTCGTGATGAAATGCAACGTGTAATGCAGGAAGATTTTGGTGTATTCCGTACAGGCGAAGTAATGGAGTCTGGCTTAAAACGACTGCAAGCACTTCGCGATAGATTAGCGCACGCTAAACTGGAAGATAAAAGCCATGTTTTTAATACGGAACGTGTTACTGCATTGGAGTTAGATAATTTAATGGCTACTGCTTACGCTACGGCACAGTCAGCTATTGCCCGCACCGAAAGCCGAGGGGCTCACAGCCGGGAAGATTATCCTGAACGAGACGATGCGAACTGGATTAAACATACGCTGTATTTTGAAGAAGGCGAGGTAATTGACTATCGTCCTGTGAATACATCACCTAAATATGTTGAACCTTTCGAACCTAAAGAACGCGTATACTAAAGAGGATATATAATGACTGATAGTAAAAAAATAACTCTTTCGCTATATCGCTATAATCCTGAAGTGGATGCCGAGCCTTATATGAAAGATTATGTGCTGGAAATCCCGGAAAAAAGCGATCCAATGGTGCTTACTTTGCTTGAGCGTTTGAAAGCGGAACAAGACCCTTCAATAACCTACAGAAGATCTTGTCGGGAAGGGGTTTGTGGTTCTGATGGCATGAACATCAATGGAACTAATGGACTGGCTTGTATTACTCATCTAACGCAATTAAATACCGATAAGATAGTAATTCGTCCATTGCCAGGATTTCCTGTGATACGAGATTTAGCCGTTGATATGAGTCAATTTTATCAACAATATGAACGTATTGAACCTTATTTACAAAATGATGAAGTAGCACCTGCTCAGGAACGATTACAATCTCCCGAGGAACGTGCGCAACTTGATGGACTGTATGAATGTATTTTATGTGCTTGTTGCACCAGTTCGTGCCCATCATTCTGGTGGAACCCGGAAAAATTCGTTGGCCCAGCAGGTTTGTTACAAGCTCGACGGTTTTTAGCCGACAGCCGTGATACCGCAACACAACATCGTCTGGATAAGCTACAGGATCCATTCAGTGTCTTTCGTTGCCGTACAATTATGAATTGCACGAATGTATGCCCGAAGGGACTCAATCCAACGCAGGCGATTGCTAAAATTCGCACGCAAATGTTGACACAAGAAACTTGATATAAAATCACCACAGAATTGAGTAACAGCCAGATTTGAGTTTAGGTGGACGATTAGTTAATAGTGCTCTTGAGCATGGCATAACCAGTGTTATGTCATTATTAGACTGCTAATCGTTCAGCATAATTTGAATATGGCTGCTAAAATGACTGGGTAAACCCTTTGGAGAGAACAATGAGCAGTTCCAATCTGCAAAATGAATGGGCTTCTTCCTTTTTGTCTGGTGGAAGTATGGCTTATGTAGATAGCCTTTATGAGGATTATCTCGCTGATCCTGACTCGGTATCAGCTGATTGGAGGGCTGTGTTTGACGCATTGCCCAAATCAAATAATGCCGCAGGCGATGTATCTCATAGAGACATCCGTGAGTATTTTTTGCAGAATGCGGACAAGAAAGTCGGGCATGTTGTTCAAACTGCAGACAGCCAACAATATCAGGTTGCTAACTTAATCAATGACTTCAGAGCTCTGGGGCATTTAGCTGCTCAACTTGATCCTCTGGGTATGACTGAGCGAACTAATGTATCTCGATTGGAATTGGCTCATCATCATCTTGCCGGCGTAGATCAGAATCGCAAGTTTTTTGCCGGTACCAATTTTAACGGCCCCGAGCTGTCTTTATCCGAGCTATATAAAGCACTGCATGATACTTATTGTCGTAGCATCGGTATTGAATACATGCACATTTCGGATAATGATGAAATTGAATGGTTACAACAGCGAATGGAATCTGTGCGCGGTCGTCCTCATTATGATGACGCTAAAAAGGTCAGTATTTTAAAAGACCTCATTGCAGCTGATGGTCTGGAACGCTATTTAGGTACCCGTTATGTAGGACAAAAACGCTTTTCCTTAGAAGGAGGCGACTCTCTCATTCCGATGATGAAGGAAATTATTAACAATGCTGGTAGGGATGGAGTCAAGGACGTTGTGATTGGAATGGCTCATAGAGGCCGATTGAATGTGCTGGTGAATGTTTTGGGTAAAGAGCCAGGACAATTATTCCAGGAGTTTGAGGGCAAGGTAAAATATGAGCGTACGGGGGATGTAAAATACCACCTGGGCTTTTCTTCTGATATCAAAACACCATCAGGTGGCACGTTGCACTTGGCTTTAGCGTTTAATCCATCTCATTTGGAAATTATTGGGCCAGTGGTTGAAGGTTCTGTGCGCGCACGGTTGGAGCGTCGCAACGATTTAGCTAAAAAAGATACCGTGGTGCCTGTTGTGCTTCATGGGGACGCTGCCTTTGCTGGGCAAGGCGTTGTAATGGAAACCTTTAATTTTTCTCAGGCGCGTGGTTATTCTACGGGTGGAACTATTCATATAGTCATCAACAACCAAATCGGTTTTACTACCAGTAACCCTATTGATGCACGCTCCACCTTATATTGTACCGATGTGGCTAAAATGGTCCAGGCTCCTGTAATCCATGTGAATGGAGATGATCCTGAAGCCGTTATTTTTGCAACGCAGATTGCTTTTGATTACCGAATGAAATTTAAACGGGATGTAGTTATTGATCTGGTTTGTTACCGACGCAATGGCCACAATGAAGCAGATGAACCCGCGGTAACTCAGCCGCTCATGTACAAAAAGATTAAGTCCATGCGACCATTGCGCGAGATTTATGGTGAGCAGTTAGTTAATGCCGGTATCGTAACTAAAAATCAAGTAGATGCTTTTGTTGATGCTTATAGAGATGGTTTGGATCATGGCAAGGCTGTAGTTGAAGTTGTTCATGATGATTATGAAGGGAAATATGCTATAGACTGGACTCCTTACCTGAACGCAAAATGGACCGACAAAGCAGATACTACGATCAGTAAAAGTGAATTAGCCAAGCTGACAAAGCAGCTTAATAAGATCCCAGAAGGCTTTGAAGTGCATCCAGTGGTTCAACGTTTATTGTCTGAACGTGAAAAAATGACTCTGGGTGAAATTCCGATGAACTGGGGGTACGCTGAGACTATGGCGTATGCAAGCCTGTTGGAAGAAGGGTATGGAGTACGATTATCCGGTCAGGATTGCGGACGCGGTACTTTTGCTCATCGTCATGCAGTATTACATGATGCAGCAACCGGAGATGCTTTTGTTCCTTTGGAGCATATCTCTGCTGATCCAAGACGAAATTTCACGGTCATTGATTCAGTCTTATCTGAAGAAGCAGTTCTGGCTTTTGAATATGGTTTTGCATCGTCACAGCCATCGCATTTGGTCATTTGGGAAGCGCAGTTTGGTGATTTTGCAAATGGTGCCCAGGTCGTAATTGATCAGTTTATTAGCTCTGGCGAACAAAAATGGGGTCGTTTATGTGGTCTGGTGATGCTATTACCACATGGTTATGAAGGACAAGGTCCAGAACATTCATCAGCACGGTTAGAGCGCTTCATGCAGCTTTGTGCCCAGCATAACATTCAGGTATGCACGCCAACAACTCCAGCGCAGATTTTCCATTTATTGCGCCGACAGGTTCTTCGTAACTTTAGAAAGCCACTGATAGTGATGACGCCCAAGAGTTTATTACGCCATAAACTGGCAGTGTCTCCTTTAGAAGATTTAAATAAAGGAAAATTTTATACGGTTATTCCTGAAATTGATGATTTGGCTGCATCCAAAGTAACTAAAGTGGTTTTATGTTGCGGTAAGGTTTATTATGATTTACTGCAAATGCGTCGTGATAAGCAGTTGAATCATGTAGCTATAATACGTATTGAGCAATTGTATCCGTTTCCTAAAAAAGCCTTAATGACTGAACTGGATAAATATCCAAAAGCCAAAGAAGTTGTCTGGTGTCAGGAAGAACCCCAAAACCAGGGCGTATGGTTTTCTTCTCAGCATAATATGCGAGATTGCCTACACCCAGAACAAACCCTGCGTTATGCAGGTAGAGAATTTGCCGCTGCGCCCGCAGTTGGCAGCCCAGCTTTGCATGCTCAACAACAAATTGCTTTGGTTGAGCAGGCTTTATTAGGTAATAAATGAGTTTAAACAATATAAAATGAGAAGGTATAACCATGTCTATTGAAGTCAAAGTACCTGTTCTACCCGAGTCAGTAGCTGATGCAACTGTAGCTGCATGGCATAAAAAAGTGGGTGACAAAGTCACGCGCGATGAAAATTTAGTGGATCTGGAAACAGATAAAGTAGTACTTGAAGTGCCAGCACCTGCAGATGGCATCCTTGCTGAAATCATCTATAAAGTAGGTGATACTGTCGGTTCAGGAGAGCTTCTGGCTAAGATCACATCTGGGGCAGCCGTTCCAGCTCCGGCAAAAGAAGAAAAAGCAGCGGACACTAATGTCGCACT
The DNA here is from genome assembly GCF_937871865.1 of uncultured Legionella sp. Taxonomy (GTDB): domain Bacteria; phylum Pseudomonadota; class Gammaproteobacteria; order Legionellales; family Legionellaceae; genus Legionella. The sequence goes on along the minus strand of NZ_CALMPD010000215.1, from coordinate 51,608 downwards.
TGCGAGTGAAGATAGATCTACCAGTCCGGTTGTGCGACGCATGCTTGCTGAAAATGACTTGCAACCTGGACAAATTCAAGGTTCAGGCAAAGATGGCAGAATAACCAAGGACGACGTTCTTTCTTATATCGAATCCAATAGGGATAAATCCGCGCAGCCAGCTGAACCTAAAAAAGCACAAGCTCCGGCTGCTGCTCCAATGGGTGCACGAGAAGAAAGACGAGTTCCCATGACTCGATTAAGAGCCAAAATTGCAGAGCGTTTGCTTGAAGCACAGCATAATGCTGCCATGTTAACTACTTTTAATGAAGTTAATTTAAAAGCGGTTATGGATATGCGTGCACAATATAAAGATAATTTTGAGAAGAAGCACGGAGTAAAGCTTGGCTTTATGTCGTTCTTCACTAAAGCGGTTGTTGAATCATTAAAAAGATTTCCCGCTGTAAATGCTTCTATAGACGGGCAGGATGTTGTTTATCATGGTTTCTATGACATTGGAATCGCTGTATCCACTGAAAGAGGATTAGTTGTTCCCGTGATTAGAGATGCCGATCAGATGAGCATGGCAGAGATTGAGCTGTCGATTAATGATGCTGCTACTAAAGCCAGAACAGGCAAGTTGTCTATGGAAGAGATGCAGGGAGGCACGTTTACTATTACTAATGGTGGAGTGTTTGGTTCTCTGCTAGCTACTCCAATCATTAACCCACCGCAAACGGGTATTTTAGGGATGCATAAAATAGAAGATCGTCCTGTTGTGGAAAAAGGACAAATAGTAATTCGTCCTATGATGTATGTTGCTTTGTCCTATGATCATCGTTTGATCGATGGTAAGGATTCAGTACAATTTTTAGTTAGTGTTAAAGAGTTGTTGGAAGATCCAGCTCGTCTTTTACTTAATGTTTAATCAGCGCATTTAACTGCAAGACCCGCCTAGACGGGTTTTGTTTTTTAGAAAGGTAACTACAATGAATTTACATGAATATCAAGCCAAGCAACTATTCGCAAGTTATAATTTACCCACTCCTCGTGGTGAAGTAGCTTATACTGTTGAAGATGCTTTGCAGGTCGCATCACAATTATCTACTCCTCGATGGGTTGTTAAAGCCCAGGTTCACGCAGGCGGACGAGGTAAGGCGGGTGGTGTTAAATTAGTTTCTACAAAAGATGAATTAGCAGCTGTAGCGAAGTCTTTATTGGGAACGCATCTGGTTACTTATCAGACTGATGCAAAAGGCCAACCCGTAAATTCAGTTTTGGTTGAAGAAACATGTGATATTGATCGTGAATTGTATCTTGGTGCGGTAGTTGATAGAGCCACACGTCGTGTTGTGATCATGGCTTCTACAGAAGGTGGGGTTGAGATTGAGAAAGTTGCAGAAGAAACTCCAGAGAAAATATTCCAGGTAGTTATGGATCCTTTAGTTGGTGTCATGCCGTTTCAATGCCGTGAAACAGCATTTAAACTGGGTTTAAAAGACGATGAAATAAGACAGTTTACTCATTTAATGATGGGATTGGGTAAAATGTTTGTCGAGTGTGATTTAAGCTTACTTGAAATCAATCCATTAGTAGTTACCAAGACGGGTCAGTTAATTTGTCTCGATGGTAAAGTTACTGTAGACGGTAATGCTCTTTACAGACAGCCAAAGTTGAAAAGCATGCGTGATGCCTCACAAGAAGACGCTCGTGAAAATCGTGCCAGTGATTGGGAATTAAATTATATCCCGCTGGATGGAACAATTGGATGTATGGTTAATGGTGCGGGTCTTGCTATGGCAACTATGGATGTGATTAAACTTCATGGTGGTGAACCAGCAAACTTTCTTGATGTTGGTGGTGGTGCAACTAAAGAGCGGGTTAGTGAAGCATTGAAAATTATTTTATCTGATGACTCAGTTAAAGGGATACTTGTTAACATTTTTGGCGGAATTGTTCGTTGCGATCTTATTGCCGACGGTATTCTTGCTGCAGTTAAAGAAGTGGATGTAAAAATACCTGTTGTCGTTCGTCTTGAAGGAAATAATGCTCAATTAGGCGCAGAGATTTTGAATAAGAGCGATCTGAATGTGATTGCTGCAACCAGTTTAACTGATGCGGCTAAGAAAATTGTAGCGGCAGTCGCTTAATTACAATTTTTTGAAGGGCTTAAATTTACAGTTGGAGCATGAAATAAATTATATGCGGGTCTATGACTCAACTATAAGCTGCAACACCACAAAATTACGAGGTTAGCAATGAGTGTATTAGTTAATAAAGAAACCAAAGTTCTATGTCAGGGATTCACTGGCAAACAAGGAACCTATCATTCCGAGCAGGCGATTGCTTATGGTACGAAAATGGTTGGCGGTGTTACGCCAGGCAAGGGTGGTCAGTTGCATTTAGGATTACCAGTGTTTAATACCATGCGTGATGCTGTTGAAGCGACTGGAGCTGATGCCAGCGTTATTTATGTCCCAGCTCCATTTTGTAAAGATTCTATTCTTGAAGCTGCTGAGGCAGGTATAAAACTTATAGTATGTATTACTGAAGGTGTTCCTGTATTAGATATGTTACAGGTAAAAGTTTATTTGGAAAATAATACAGAGGCTCGATTGATAGGTCCTAACTGTCCAGGAATTATCACTCCAGGAGAATGCAAGATTGGAATTATGCCTGGCTCCATCCATTTGCCTGGTAAAGTGGGTATTGTGTCACGTTCTGGTACTTTAACTTATGAAGCCGTGAAGCAAACTACTGATAAAGGGTTTGGACAAAGTACATGCATCGGTATTGGTGGGGATCCGATTCCTGGAACTAATTTTATTGATGCATTAGCTTTATTTGAAAAGGATCCTCAAACTGAGGCGATTATTATGGTTGGTGAGATTGGTGGTTCTGCAGAGGAAGAAGCTGCTGAATATATTAAATCTCATGTTAGTAAACCAGTCGTTTCTTATATTGCAGGCGTTACAGCTCCTGCAGGCAAACGTATGGGGCATGCTGGTGCTATTATTTCCGGTGGAAAAGGTACTGCAGCAGAGAAATTCGCAGCGCTTGAAGCTGCTGGTGTAAAAACAGTACGTTCTCCTGCTGATTTAGGTGATGCAATTGCTGAAGTAACCGGCTGGTAAATTTAAGGTAGCAACGTACAATAACGTTGCTACCGTTTCATCCCCTTTAATAAGCACAACTCCTCTTTTTAATTTCTTATTTTTACTCCTCGCAAAAAAGTAATTCTTAAGCGTATAATTGCCGATAATTTATTTTCAAGCAGGTGTTTTATGACAAACTTTAGAAGTCTTGCTGATATACGACGCGATTATGGTGAACTCAGTTTAAGTGAAGAATCAGCCCAATCTGAGCCTATTGCCCAATTTAAACTATGGTTTGACGATGTTTTGCAAAATGAAAAAAATGATCCAACGGCAATGGTGCTGGCAACCGTTGATGATAAAGGCTGCCCTGATACGCGAGTGGTTTTATTAAAAGGGTTGGATGAAGGGAATTTTCTGTTCTACACCAATTATCAAAGCGCTAAAGCCATGCAAATCAATAAAAATCCTTATGCTGCACTCAATTTTTATTGGCCGCAGATGGCAAGGCAAGTTCGCATTCGGGGACGAGTTAAAAAAGTAAGCAGGGAACAGTCTGATGATTATTTCTCCTCCAGACCAATAAAGAGTCAATTCAGTGCAATTGTATCTCCGCAAAGTCAGGAAATTACTAACCGAGCTGCTTTGGAACTGGCATTAAATAATTTGATTGAACAGCATGGCCAAGAGGCTGTGGTGCGCCCTGATAATTGGGGTGGGTATATGGTTATTCCTGATGAAATTGAGTTTTGGCAAGGCAGAGACAACCGCTTGCATGATCGCATTCACTATTTTCGCAAAGGAGATGGTTGGTTGGTACGAAGGCTTGCTCCTTAGTCGACAGAAATTGCCGGAAGAGGAATAGTTCTGTTCCTCTATGGCACTTTAAGTGAGTACTGAGCGCTTGCCATGCCCCGGCAACACAGTTGCTGCCATGCAACATAAAAATCAAATGCGGCACCTGTACCCGCCTGCTAAATGGGATAATTGGGGCTAGTGCTGCCGGCTTTGCCGTTAAGATGGCAACTCATTTTTTACTCGTACTTTGTGTGTAATTTTCTTAAAACAATAAGGTAATTTTTTTGTAAATTATTAAATGATACGAGTCATTTGATTACATCGTTGATTTATAATTGAACAGTGCATCGATGTTAAATAATGTAAAACATCTTGTAGCTTCAGTATAAACCTAGCCTGCATTTCTGAGCAGATCTCAAAATAAATAACCGTTTAAAAAGTTGGCCTGATAGTTGCATTCTATAAAGAAAATCAAAGAAAAAAATTCTGTTTGATTTTGTTTTCGGAGTAAAAAAGGATTTTTGTCAAGAATATGTAAATATTTTATCTTTGAAAGCAGGCAGTAAGTTTTAGTCGTAAAATTGATTTAAGTGTACCAATTCATTGCTTGAGAAGCATGAATTGAACACAAAGCTTTAATCTATAACCAGGAGTACCCACAGTTGAATATTGGAAATTATATATTGGATACATAGAGAGGATATTATAATGAACGACACGACAGCCTTATTACCACATATTAAATTACGATTTAACATTGAACATCCAAGTTACGAAGAGTGTTATATATTTGGTTATGAATGTGCACTTTCTGAGGTCGAAGAGGGAGAAAATCCTTTCCGCGAAGGCTCTCAAGAAGCAGAACAATGGCTGGAAGGTTGGTGGGCTGGTGCATATGGAGAGAAACCCTTGTTTGATTTAAGCACTCTTGAAAATGAGGATGCTTATATTAGTAAAGAACAGGCCGCAAATGATCAACACTATTGCCAGAAACATAGTTTTTTATCTTTAGTCTTTGAAATTAGTGGTGCGATAGCCGCTTCAGCTATAGTTGGTTATCAATTATTAGAACTGGTTGCGTGATGTGGTGTATTCAATTGAAGAGCATTTATAAATGCATCTTCAATTGAAGAAATCATTGAGTATTTAAAAAAGCCTACTATATTGTCAGGCTAGCAATCAATTGCATTGTTTTTGGTGCCCATAAACTTAATGTTGGCGAGGTACTAGTTTTTAAATAACTTTAGAACCATTGATCTCATCCTGGCTGTTTCTGCAGGATTAAATTCCTTATATTGCGTACTGCCTATGTCAAGACAAACAGTCACGTTTTCTCCAAGGCCCTTTAGTAAATCAACCCCGGATAATTTTAGCAATTTTATATTACTGCTAATTTCTGCCGCCCAAGCATCCAGATAGCTCATTTCAGTAAATACAGGAAGGAACGATTGATTTCCATCGTGCAAAAATAATACTTCCGGATTATCGTCATTTGAATGATTTTCGATAGGAATAATAAAATTTGCTTTAATAAATTCGAGATAAGCTTTATTCGCTTCTTTAGTATTTCCAGAAGTTTCTAATGCTTCTTTAATCGCCAGATTCAGACTGTTCATTTTATAAATCTTAATAAAAAGCATATTATAACTGACTCTGGTTTGTATAGCTAACATCCATAAAATGAAATCAAACTTTGTGTTGAAATAACTGGCCACAACAGTATAATGTACGTTTGATTTTGTTGAATTATTGCCCAGCATTGGAATAAATACAGCATGTAACTGATTGTTTCTCTTGCAAAATTTAACATGCAGGTCTTGCAATAGAACATGGGCTTGCCAATTAGGTATATCTGATTCATTCAGAACAACGTATTAGTTAAGAGTATCTATAGCCAGCTATTCTAATGATTGAATTCATATGATTTACATTGGAAATTGAATAAGGCAGTTATAAGTAGAGAGCTTATGAACAAAATAAATGCATCTAAAGTAGAAGTTTATAATCAAAAAAATAATTTGGGATTTGCCTGGTTAGTATGGGGGCTCGCAGCTGCTTTTTATTTTTCTGATTATTTGGCTCGTGTTGCACCCGGGGTAATGCACCGTTATTTACAAATGGATTTTGGGATTAATGAGGCAGGCTTCGGCATTTTAACTGCCTCTTTTTACATCCCATATATTCTTATGCAAATTCCTGTTGGTCTGACTGTAGATCGGCTGAGTATTCGTTGGTTACTTACCATCATGTCACTGGTCACCGCATTTGGTTGTTGCGTATTTGGCTTGGCAGATGGTTTGATGATGGCATCCATCGGTCGGATGCTTATTGGTTTTAGTGCAGCGTTTGCCTTTGTTTGTTCTCTTCGTTTGGCAACTTCCTGGTTTCCACCTACTATGCTTGGCTTACTCGCCGGTTTAACTCAGTCTTTAGGCATGCTTGGAGCTGCGGCTGGAGAGGCTCCTGTATCCTTTTTAGTGAGTAATGTTGGCTGGCGACATAGTATGCTCATTATCGCTTTTCTCTTTATTGCTTTAGCTGGTCTTTTATATCAATTTGTGCAAGATAGACCTGGCTCACATCGTAATGAAGTACGTTCAATTGAGCGAATCAGTATACTGGATAGTTTGAAAATTATTCTATCAAGCCGCCAAACCTGGTTAAACGCGCTTTATGCGGGATTCTTGTTTGGGCCGACTGCAGTAATTGGTGAAGCAATCGGGCCGGCATATCTACAATTCGGTCGTGGGCTAGGTGCGCATTCTGCTGCTTTTGCAACAGGCTTGATTTTTATTGGCTGGGGTATTAGTGGTCCAATTTCAGGCTGGTTATCTGATAAAATGGGACGTCGCAAGCCATTGATGATTCTCTCTGCTGTGTTCGGAGTGATTTTCACTACTCTGTTTGTATTTAGCCCAACTATGAATCAGACTACCGCATATCTTCTCTTTTTTGCCTTCGGTCTAACCAATACAGGAGTGGCTATTGCTTATGCAGTTTCAACAGAACTACATGAGCGAAATGTAGTTGGAACTTCTATCGCCTTTACTAATATGACTTCTATCTTTGTCGGTGCTCTGATGCAACCTCTGGTTGGTCGTATGGTTGATATGGTCTCTGGTCCGCGAGCTTATAATGTTGAATCTTTGCTGCTTTCAGACTTTCAGGCCGGATTAAAATTATTGCCTTTATGTTCTTTGGTTGCGTTGGTTTTAGCGTTCACGGTCAAGGAAACCTACTGCAAGCCTGTTCGCTGAACGGGCATCTTTGGCGCATCTTAAACGATCTCGGATAGAAAAAAATGCTCACATACTGATGTATGCTGCGCTTTTTTTCTATCCGAGATCGTTTAACCTGCACTCAAATCTGTCCCGTTCAGTGTGTTGTGTGTTTTTGCAAAAAGCTTACATACTTTGTATGTTGTGCTTTTTTTCTTGTTTGAGCCTGCTTGTTCATTTGTATTGATGTTATTGGGGTAATGAATTTTCTGTGGGAATGTCACGAAACTCCCTCTCCCGCGATGGGAGACTGGGCAATTTGACTGAAGGGTGAGCGCGGGAGAGGGTTGGGGAGAGGGTTACTATTGTATGTAGGAACGAATTTTTTAAACCCAATTTCTACGTGCTAAATATTTCTTGGCACAAAGATGAATTCCGCTGCTTTCCTTTAATTCTAAAACCCAAACATCTTGAACTTAATTTACTCAGCATATTCGTCACTGTACTGTTTTTTTCTTTTAGTTTCAATCTTCTTTCAACAGACTGTCGCACTCTTGTATTATTTACTGCTATAATTTGCCCACGCGTTTTGCTGCAATAAAGTGACGCTGGTCGCACATTAATAACATGGAGATAATAATGAAAAAACTTACAGGATTAATAACTATCCTGGCTGTTTTAGTCCTGGGCGGATATTATGGCATGGGAGTTCTTACTGAAAATACAATTAAGAAGAACGTCGAAGTGATCAACCAGTCAAATGGACTTTTTGCCGATATTCAGCAATATAATAGAGGTTGGTTTAGCTCTGATGCCAAAATAAAATGGCGTTTGCATGTGCCTGAGCGTGTTGTTAAAGATTCTGATGGTCAATCACAAACTGTTGCAGCCCAAGATTATCAAATGGAAATGCCATTAGTAATTCACCATGGTCCTTTTATATTTGCGAATAATCGTCTACGTTTTGGTATGGGTTATGCTGAAACCAAATTCCCATTCCCTGAGCAATACAATCAGCAATTTGATGAAATGTTTTCTAAAGATTCAATGAAACCTCAGTTGGATTTAAGTATTTTTGTGAATTATTTGAATAAGAGTACGGTTGAATTAGCGCTTCCTAACTTCAAGCTGATTTCTAAAGACGGTACAGGTAATTTTGATTGGATGGGAATGACAAGTACTACTGCGATGTCTTCAAATATGGATAAAGTAGTCGGTGATATTGTCATTAAAGGCATGAATATAGCTAAAGACGATACCAAAGTTATCATGGGCAAAATGACCAGTGAATTTGATTTGCATCAAACCCCAGGGGGATTGTATTTGGGCGATGCTACTTTTACATTACCTTCTTTTGATGTCATGGTAAAAGATCAAAAAATGTTTGGTATTAGTGACTTTGTGCTGAATTCTAGCAGCGATATTGAAGAACATCTGTTTAATACTCATTTCACAGCAGGATTACAATCAGTATTAGCTAATGGTCAGACTTACGGTCCGGCTGAAGTAGAGATTGCATTACGTAATCTTGATGCTGACGTTTTAGCCAGAATAAACCAACAGGCAACTGCAATGCAAAATGGTACAGATGCTGAGCGTCAACAGGCTATGATGGCTCTACTCCCTGAATTACCTAAATTGTTTAGTAAGGGCGCCGAGTTTGAAATTTCCAAACTTAATGTAAAATTACCACAGGGCGTTGTTGATGGCAGTTTGTTAATTGCCTTACCCAAAAGCGAAACTACTAATCCGTTTGAAATGATTCAAAAGATTCAGGGTAATGCTAAATTAAGAGTGCCTACTGCAGTGGTGAAACAACTGATGCAGCAATCTGTTATGCAGCAAATGGCAAAACAGCCTGAAATGCAACAGGCATTAATGCAACAATTACAAAGTAACGATCCTGCTAAAGCAAATCAACCTGCTCCCACACCAGACCAACTGGCTGCAATGCAGACAGACAAGCAAATTGCAACATTAGAACAATCTGGTTTAATCACCACTGATGGCTCTGATTACGTAATTGAAATAGCTTTAGAGCAAGGAAAATTTTCTGTTAACGGCAAGCCATTTGATCCTTCAACGCTGAAGTTTTAATAGCTAATTAAAAATTGGATAAACCGCTTCATACGGCTTATCCAAAATTACAGTCAAAAAGGATTTTTGAAATAGCAATTACTCAAGGCGAATTGATTAAATATTGAATTTTAATACAGTTTTTTATGTTCTACCCTTGTCTCGAATTGCTCAATTCGGTAATATACCTTTTTTAAAAGGAGGAGCTAATAATAATGACAACAATCAGTAATGAGGCAGGGGATACCACTGCTTCACTAGCCGAGAGCGTGACTCACTCAGTACAAAAATATTTTTCAGAGCTTAAGGGAACTGATCCTGTTGACTTATACCAGTTTGTACTTGAAGAAATTGAGACGCCTCTATTTCGTGCAGTTATGGAACACTGTAAGTACAATCAGTCTCGTGCTGCTATTATGCTGGGCATTAGTCGTGGAACATTGAGAACTAAATTACGACGCTACTTTGATGATAAATACGTTGGTACTCGTGATTAAAAACATTGGATGTTAGAAAAGGGAGCCAGGCTCCCTTTTTCTTTTTTAGAGCATGATTCTTGCAATGAAAACATTAATGATCAGAGAGTAAAACTAGATTTCATTTAAGCTTAATTTTTGCCTTCCCTGCAGATCAAAATTATCTGGATTCAACCATCGTATAAATCGTTGATTCAACTCAGGCCACTCAGCGTCAATAATAGAAAACCATGCTGTATCCCGATTGCAGTTTTTATACACATTACTTTGTCTGAAGATGCCTTCGAATTTAAACCCAAGCCTGATTGCTGCATTCCAAGATGCTTTGTTTAACGAGTTACATTTCCATTCGTATCTTCTGTATTTAAGGATATCGAATGCATAAAACATCATGAGATACATTGCTTCAGTTGCCGCGGCTGTTTTTTGCAATAATTTTGAAAAATGAAGATGCTCTACTTCAACGACACCATGTTCATTATTAATGCGGAGATATCCTGACACACCAATGGGAAGCTGATTTTTAATATCTAAAATAGTATAGAGTACTACATCTTCCTCAGAGCAGGTGCGTTCTAGCCAAGCTTTAAATTCGTGCAATGACTGGAATGGGCCATAAGGTAAATACGTCCATGATTCCCCTTTATTATCCATTAAAAGAGACTCATATAAGTCCTTTGCGTGTTTATTAATATCCATTGGTTCCAGGATGCAAAAGGAACCGTTTATTGGTTTTTTTTCTGGTCTTTTCCTTGCCAACCAGCTGATAACTTCAGTGCCTGTAATTTGTTCAAACTCATTTATATTTAACATACAATGCTCATTTGGTTAGAGTGAATTACCATGAATATTATCTTTTTAACGCGATTCTCATTATATAGTTGGATAGTGGATTAAGTGAATAGGTTTTTATGAGCCTTGTCCATGCAGTTTGCTCATAAGGACTATTTACGTTAATCTTCGTTGTCGCATTTCTTGATACCCAGCGGATGGTTACGTGCTGGCTTTATCGTGCATGAAATAATTTAAGGAAGAAATAATGCAGAAAGATCAAAAAAAATTATTGATTTTATCGAGTTTGGGTGGGGTTTTAGAATTCTATGATTTTATCATTTTTGCTTTATTTGCCAGTTACATCTCTAATGCTTTTTTTCCAGCCACTAATGAACTTGCAAGTTTACTGATAACATTCGCTACCTTTGCGATTGGTTACTTGGTAAGACCTTTGGGAGGCATCGTTTTTGGTCACTTTGGTGATCGTATCGGTAGAAAGGCTACTTTTACGGTATCTATTTTCATGATGGCACTAGCAACACTGGGAATAGGATTGATACCCACCTACGAGCAAATTGGGCTTATTGCGCCTATTCTAATTATTAGTCTGAGAGTGATTCAGGGGCTATCTATTGGTGGTGAAATTCCTGGGGCAATTACTTATGTTAGTGAGTCTTTTAGCCAAAATAAAGGATTTGCCTGTGGGATAATTTTTTGCGCCCTTACTTTCGGCATTGTATTGGGATCCATTGTTCATGCCTCAATCATTACTTTGTTGCCTCATGAACAAATGCAGGTGTTCGGCTGGAGAATACCTTTTATTCTCGGCGGAGTTTTTGGGTTATTAAGCTATGTATTAAGAAGAGAATTGCATGAGTCATCACAGTTTTTAGCTATTGAACATTCAATTGAACAATTTCCTATTATTACCGTTTTTAAAAAACAATTAGGCGTTACGATTGCCGGTACTTTTATCGCGGCCATGTGCGCCGTGATAGTGACGTCGCTCTTTTTATTCACTCCCGCTTATTTTACTGAGATTCTGCATTTGCCGGCTAATTCTTTTGTATGGGAACGCACGATTGCAATTGCCTTAGGCTCTGCGTTGAGTGTTTTTTTTGGCTATTTAACCGATGTAATTTCTGTTAGAAAGTTGATAGTGGTGCTTTGTATCACTACCGCATTCTGTGCTTATCCAATATTCATTATTTATGTTTCCTATCCACAATATTATTGGGTTTCATTTATTGCAAGTTCTTTATTGCTTGGCTTTTCTGCGGGGATCATTCCGCGATTGCTTAGTGAATTGTTTCCTACCGCTATACGCTATAGTGGCATAGCAGTAAGTTATAATCTTGGTTTTGCTCTCTTTGGGGGCTTAACGCCTTTTATCTCTCTAACCATGATTTATTATACAGACAGCATTAGTATTCCAGCTTTATATCTGATTGCAGTTGCTGTGATGTCACTAATTTCTTTGGCTTTCATTGGGGCAAAAGACAACAACAATAATGCACTAAGCCCTGAATATCTGTCTCGGATTTAGCTTTTTCGATGAATATTTTTTTTGAATAGAAAATAAGCAGCTATGAGACAACCCCAAATCCATATGTGGCTTAAATAATTAATAATAGGCAAAAAAGGAGATAAATATTGTGGATTAAGTCCTAATGCAAAGGCGCTAAGACTTGTTACTAAGGCTAGAGCTATCGCTAAATTTTTTTTTCTCTTCCAGAGTAAGACACACCAGCCCATGAGCGCTGCAACGATCCCGGTCGCAAATAGGATAAACACAATAGCATACAGATAGAGGAGGTATAATGGATCAAAAAATAAAGTAAGAAAGGCAATACCTACTAAAGGAGTTGTCACAGTTGCAAGTATCCAGGCTAACCAATATCTCTTAATGTTTGAGAACAGTACAACCATTAACACCAGCATTAATAAAATAGCATAAACAATGTTAGCATCAGGTTTTGCTGCACTACTATCTGGCTCGAAAGGTTGCGGCTCTACTAATTGTCCACTTGTAGTAGCTAAGAAAAGATCCTTATCATTTTTCATAAGTACGTGTTCCTTCTAAAGACTACTTGCTCTCAATTACCAGGCGATACATATTTATTTTACCAATTTTAGCTGGGTTTAATATGTTATCGTTCATTCATGATTTGAAACCATCATCATAGTTCATTATATGTGTCCATGAGACCATGGTCAATATTTGTTCTAACCGGCTTTTTTCTGCAGCTTATTAATAGAAGAATAATGCGCACGCTAGCAATCATGAACTTTGTTTTTTACTCTTGATTACGTATAAATTGAAGAGGGCATTGATGTCCAAATGAACGGATGTGTTCATATTGCATTTATGATCCCACTTCGTCGATCGTAAATTTGCGCCTAACAAGCTTCTGCTTGTATCTTTTACTTCATATTTTTAGATGATTCAGGAGGAGAGGGAAGAGTGCGGGGTATTTTTTAACGAAAAAGGATGCATTTTAAAATCCGCTCCTGAACCAGTCATTCGCGGATTTTAAATTAAATGGATTATTCGGCAAACATGGAGCTGACTGACTCTTCAACGTTCACACGTTTAATCGCTTGTGCTAGCATATCTGCAAGGCTGACTACGCGAATTTTTTCGCAGCTCTGTGCTTCTGCTGACAAGGGGATGGTGTCGGTAACAACGACTTCATCCAAACCGGAGTGTCTTATATTTTTTACTGCAGGACCGGACAATACCGGGTGAGTAATATAGGCTCTTACGCTCAGTGCGCCATTCTTTTTGAGCTCATGAGCGGCTGAACAAAGAGTACCCGCAGTATCAACAATATCGTCAACAATAATACAATTCTTACCAGCAGGTTCACCAATAATATGCATTACTTCCGATTTGTTAGGACCACTACGTCGTTTATCTATAATAGATAATTCAGAATCATCCAGCCTTTTGGCTACTGCTCTTGCTCTGACAACTCCACCTACGTCTGGAGAGACAATCATGATGTTATTCAGATTTTGCCTGGCGATGTCTTCAATCAGTATTGGTGTTGAATAAACGTTATCAACGGGCATATAAAAAAAGCCCTGGATTTGATCCGCATGTAAATCAACTGTTAGAACACGACAGATTCCCACCGATGCCATCATGTCGGCTACTACTTTTGCTGTAATAGGTACGCGCGCTGAACGCACTCGTCGGTCTTGACGGGCATATCCAAAATAGGGGATTACAGCTGTAATACGACCGGCTGAAGAGCGTCTTAATGCATCTGCCATAGTAAGCAGTTCCATTAAATTATTATTTGCCGGGGCGCAGGTTGATTGAAGAACAAAAACATCCTTGCCTCGGACGTTTTCTAGAATCTCAATCATTGTTTCCCCGTCACTGAATGTACCGACTGTCGCTTGACCAATGGGTATTTGCAAATGAGAAGAAATTTTAAGTGCTAATTCAGGGTTAGCATTCCCGGTAAAAATCATCATTGTGGACATGTGTAAAAAGCCTTAGATTGATGTTAATCGCTTAACTTAAACACATAGCAGAAGACAGCCAGAAAGATATTATTATTATTTGAGCGATACGAAGTACGCATCCTTCCAGGGTATCTCCTGCCGTCTGTTTACTTGTACCTGGATTAAAACCAGATTAAATCAACAAGAAAGTGGCAGGGGTGCTAGGATTCGAACCTAGGTATGCAGGGATCAAAACCCTGTGCCTTACCGCTTGGCGACACCCCTATAATTTGTAGATTCTTAAAATCTTCCTTGAGGTAAATTACTACATCCTTGCAATGTGCTGCGTATTTTGCAGTGGTTTTTAAGTGATGTCAACTTAAGAAAGCAAATAATTTATTAAATTTAAATATCAATGTCTTTTTGGTTATTTTTAAAACACTTTATAGCACCAAACAAGACTTAAACATAACCCGCAAGAACATCAATTCACTTGCGGGTTATTTTTATTGGATAAAAGATTAGACTATCCAGTTTTTTATTACTACTTTGACCATAACGCCATTACCTTCAAGACGAATCATGCTAGGAAGGTCTATACCTTTGACTGATGTGTATTTCATGAAGTTAATCGTGTAGCCGCTTTGTTTCAGCTGAACCAGATGGTTGAACTGATCATGTTTCTCTGATTGAACGCCACCTGGGGCTGGCAATCCTCGTACCCAGTAATAGAGATTATTCACTGGCAGGCGAATTCCTGTCTGCTTTAACAGTAATTCATCGGCATTCGTTGATGTGGCTGTTTTAGCTCCATCCTGGAAGGTGATTGTGCCTCCGCTTTTATTAATTGCAACTGCCCCTCCGCCTAATGGTCCCATCAGACGTATTTGATAAGAGCCAGGGCCATGCTGCACCCAATTCATAGTTGCTGACCATCCTTTGGATTTGCTTTTAGCGGCCATTGCTCCTTTTATTTCCCAAGAAGAGACAGTGGCTGTTTCTGCTTTTCGTTCCGTCAGGGGGATTACTTTATTCGTTGGTTGTTCTTCGGCAGGGCGCGGGGGCGCGCAGGCGGTTAAAAAACAAATGGATATAATTGCCATACGTTTTAATGCATTCATTGCTTACCTCAATTCCGTTTCTATAGTTTTTCAATCAACAATACGCTAGACTGCGTTCATATGCAATTGGTGTTAAACGATATGAAAAAAAAAGCAATATATCCAGGTACATTTGACCCGGTGACTAATGGTCACATTGATATTATTTCCCGAGCAGCTCAAATATTCCCTGAACTGATAGTGGCTGTAGCCAGCAATAAAGCAAAACGCCCGTACTTATCTTTAGAGACGCGAATTCGTTTGCTTGAGGAGGCAGTGAATCACTTGCCTGGGGTGCGGGTCGTCGGATTTGATAATCTTTTAATCGATTTTGTATTGCAACAGAATGCCGAAATTATTTTACGTGGTTTACGTGCAGTATCTGACTTCGAATATGAGTTTCAATTAGCAGGAATGAATAGACAGCTGTCTAAAAAAGTGGAGACTATATTTTTGACTCCTTCAGAGCATTTAATGTTTATTTCCTCTTCCTTAGTAAGAGAAATTGCAGCATTAAATGGCGATGTTTCTCAATTTGTACCGGCGGGGGTAGTCAAGGAATTACATAAAGAGACGAAATGAAAATCAAATATAAAGGACTTATCAGTTTAATTTTATTAGCAATGAATGGAGCCTCAGTTAGTGCTGAATCATTGCAACAACGCCCACCAGGTTATGCTGTTGCGAGCGCACATCCGCTGGCGACTAATGCAGGTCTGGATATTTTGGCTGAAGGTGGAAATGCATTTGATGCCGCTGTAGCAGTGGCCGCAACACTTGCTGTTGTTGAACCTTATCATTCGGGATTAGGTGGCGGTGGCTTTTGGTTATTACATGATGAAAAAAATCGCAAAAACATCTTTATCGATGGACGAGAGGTGGCACCTAAAGCTGCTACGGCAACAATGTTTTTAGATTCTGCTGGTAATGTTGTTCCTGGATTATCATTAAATGGCGGGTTGGCTGCTGGGATACCTGGAGAACCTGCTGCATTAGTTTATATAGCGACTCATTATGGGAAGCTTCCTCTTGCGAAAACACTTGCGCCAGCTATTAAACTAGCAGCTGAGGGGTTTGCTGTCGATCCACAGTTTCGTTATTTCTCAACGATGGATGATCGCTTGGATTATTTAAAAAAATATCCGGCTACAGCCGCAATTTTTTTGAATAACGGTAAAGCTTATGCCATTGGCGAGCGCCTTGTTCAAACTGATTTGGCAAAAACATTAACTTTAATAGCAGAACAAGGAAATAAGGGATTTTATGAGGGAGAAACAGCGCAAAAACTGGTTAAAGGAGTAAATGCTGCGGGCGGTATCTGGACTTTAGACGATTTGGCTGAATATAAAATTAAAGTGAGAGAACCTTTAATTGGCGCTTATCATAACATGCTGATTATAACTGCGCCTCCGCCATCAGCAGGAGGTGTTGCGTTATTAACCATGTTCAATATCCTGGCGAATTTTCCTTTACCTGAATTTAGCAAGGTGCAATGGATACATCATGTTGTTGAATCCATGCGGCTGGCTTATTGGCAAAGAGAACAATTTTTAGGGGATCCTGATTTTATTACCATTCCTGTTGATAAATTAACAAGTTCTGAGAATGCCAAGTCATTAAGCACTTTAATTTCTCCAAATAAGCCTATTTCCAGTAAGGCATTACAAGGCGATGACTCCAACAATAAATTGAAATCAACAACAACAACTCATTTTTCTATTATTGACGCAGAGGGTAACAGGGTCGCAGCAACCTTGACTGTTAATTTTATTTTTGGTTCCAGTGTTGTTGCTGAAGGAACCGGGGTTTTGCTCAATGATCAGATGGATGATTTCTCCACTAAATCTGGTGTTGAAAATGTGTATGGTTTAGTAGGTAGTGACAAAAACTCCATAGTTCCAGGAAAAAGACCCCTTTCCAGTATGACTCCTACTTTTCTTGAACTCCCAGGACGGGTCGCTATTTTGGGAACTCCCGGAGGAAGCCGCATTCCTACTATGGTTTTAATTGCTTCATTGTTGTTTCATGATGGCTATGGTGCAATAAGCATGGTCTCTGCCATGCGTTTTCATCACCAATATTTACCTGATGTCTTGCAATTTGAGCCTGATTCTTTTTCGCCAGCTATTCAGGACGCTTTGAAGAATATGGGGTATTTATTAATGCCGCTGGAACAATATTATGGTGATATGCAGGCAATTACCTGGGACAAAGAAAGAAATCTTTTAACTGCAGCATCAGATCCCAGGGATATTGGGCTGGCAGCAAAAGTTGTATCGACGCCTGGTGGCTACGGGGTGAATTTTTAAAGTGTAGCTTCTCCGGTTAATTCTTTAATTGCCTGATAGGTTTGGGCAATAAGTTCGTCTTTATTGTCCGTTGTGAACGTGGCGGCTTTTATTGGCTTACCAATATGGATTTCTGCCTTTTGATTCAGATTTATTTGAAAAGTACGAGCTGGTAATATGTCAAAGGCGCCTCTTATCCCTATTGGTATTATTGTTGCTTGGGCTTGGATAGCCGTAATGAACGCTCCTTTTTTAAAAGGCGCAAGTTTTCCATCTTTTGAACGAGTTCCTTCTGGAGCAATCCAGATAATAATCCCGCTTTCCATTAATTGTTGCGCATAAGCCAGATCTTTGATTGCCTGATATCGGTTTTTTCTATCTATAAAAGGAAATTCAGCAGCAGCCATTCCTTTTCCTAACAAAGGAATTCGAGACAACTCTCTTTTGGCCAACATACGTATGGAGTGTTTGGGGAATGCTTTAAATCCAAGAGGTATGTCATAAGCACTGGAATGGTTACACATCAGGATGGTTGCCTCTCCTGGCTGCGGTTCTGTATTGAAGGTATTGATTACTTTATAATCTACTTTAACTTCGTTTAAGAGCTGATCTATCCAGTGATGGATGGTTTTATCTACCCAAGGCCTGTTCGGAGTGCTAAAGTAATATTTAAATATTGAACGCAAGCTTACTATTGTTGTATAAACAAATAATGCAATGATTATCCAGGCTGTTCTCAATCGGCTTATTTTCATTATTCAGTATACTTGGTTGATTGACGGGTAATCATACATCAAGCTAATTAAATTGCCTAGATGAATTCCGAAGGCTAAGAGCCTCCTTCCAAGAGCAAATAATCAGATTAACGATATTGTTGCAATCAAAACATGCCGCTGAGTGAGGCTAGAAACCCCGGTTCCTGGGGCTCGATGCTGTGGATATCAAATCCTTCAGACATGAATTGCTCAGCATTCCACCGTTCCGTCATCCACATGGTGTATTTCGTAGTATTTAAAAATGCCATCTGATCTATTTCATCGCGCACACTATGACGTTTCTCATTATTTGCCAATTCATAAGAGCGTAAACGATAATAGGGGTTTTCAGGCATAATTTCTGCAGCCTGTTGAAAATAGGGGAGGGCCTTTGTCTCAAGTCGAGTGAAAAATAAAATGATGTCGCCTTTGAGATAATACATTTTGCCAAGTACTGCTCTCATTTCTTTAGTTGGTTTGTACTTATTTAAACTTATAAAGGAAGACAGGTTGTGCTGCAATAGAGCAAGCCATTGCTGAATGGTGGGGAGAAACTCTTTTCTGGTCGATAAGTTATCATTAAAATCGATGGGAACACGAGATTTTTCTATGAGGCAACCAATTTTTCGGAGTAATAATTCATTAAAGTGCTGTTTGTAGGTCACTGAGTTTTTAGATAGGCTACAATTTGTTAATATTTTTTGTGCACTATCCAGGCGCTCAAGGCTGGCGTCTTTTATATCTGGGCACATGATTTTATCTATTTCTATCAGGATCCCCGCATAATCAATAGTAACTGTTAACAGAGGGTTTTCTTCAGGAGTAATGATTGCTATCTGCCGGGCAATTGCAATTGCTTCTTTTGCCGTTATTTCGGCTTGAGTACACTCTCCTTGTTTCAGGAGTTGTCGAATCCTCTGTTGCTTTGCCGATAATTCTGCAAGATAGTTGTCTTTTAAGATGTTCAGATTATTTTTATCAAATTTAAATGCCGGATGAGATTCAAATAAGACTCTTGCATTCATAAAACGCTTATTTTTTATCGCTTCATTGAACAGGTATACGGTCCATTCTTCTTTTAAAACAATGTCTTGCATTGATTGATCATTATCTAGAATGTTTGGTGCAAGATTTATGGCATGTGCTAATAAGGGAATTAGGTTGTTACCAAAAAATAATTTGGTGATGGCGTATTTATTTTTTTCTATTTTCGCGTCTTGCAAATAGGCATCTGCCACTTTTCTTTTTAGCGTTGAATGAGGGGAGAGATGTGTTAATTGCTCCGATTTATCAAGTCCTCTAACATAAGCGACAGATTTATCCTTATCTTCAGTTTTGGGCGATTGAAACAAATATTCCATGAGTTCAACAGCCAGTTGCAGACTGTTTGATAGTGTATGTTTTTGAGAGAGGAAGAAGTTAATGAACAATTCCTGATGTTCATATCTGATTGATTCATGCCACACCAGTGCTTGAGTATAATTACCTTGATAGGTCAGATGGTTTGCATAGGATTGGGCAAAGCTGCTGTTTTTAAGTCGCTCCTTGGTATTGAGATTTATATTACAATAGTGCAATCCATTGATTGCCTTTGAAATAACATGGTTATCCTGAGGATCAAGCGAGGGTATTAGTTGGTATTGGCCTTCACGATTAAACGTTTGTCCAAAGGCGGAAATTGTTGGTTTACAAGAATACCAGGGAATGATCTCATCAGAGCGAGTAATATAATAACTCATCAGCAAATACTGCAATTCAGCAGAATGTTGATTGTTTCTGGGTTGAGTTATTAACGATTCAAAGCGTTGAGAGATAAGAGAAGGCATTAATGCCTTGATTTGTTGCGAATTAAAACCTTTTATATAACCATGGTAGGCAATTTTTGCCAGCGTCATCTCTATTTTATCTGAGGCGCAACGATTCTCAAAGCCAAGCCAGCCTTTGATGGATTGAACTAATGATTGCCACCAGCTGACCTGGATAACCTGTACCCCGTCAGTATAAAGACGATTTCGTGGGGTAGTACTCATATTAGTCCAAAAAGTACGATATTCTGTTTCATCGATGTCGTATATGATGAAATCGGGATGATATGCAGTCCCATCTTCTCTATAGTTTTTTGTTAGATGGTTTCCTAATCGTACTCGCAGCATTAGAATTATCCACAGCTATTTAAAAGGGGCTTATTTTAAACGAAAAGAGATCTGCTGAGCAATAAATTTATAAACTGGGCTTAATTTCCCCAGCATTGAGCTTGCTGAATAATAATGAGGTTTTAACCATGGAGTTCTGAGTCTGATTATACCTCCCGAGGTATATACTCTTTTCTACAGAATTCTTATCAGTATCTATAGGAAGAGTTTCCTGCTTCGTTTTCCTTATTCTCTTCATCTGGCACAGTGGGCTTATCTGGCCGGAACTTCCTTGCCTTCGTAGCATAGTGTCCCAGATCTAATGTTGATGCCTTGGTTGCCGTGTCAGGCATGGGCTTTAATTCTATTCCGCCCTTTTGTTCCTGTTTATGGGCGTCTATTCCGAGTATGTTTAATGCCTCATTTTCTTTGCCATTTTTCAATAAATTCCAGGCTTTGGCGGCTCTGGCCCGATCCTGTGGATCTTTACTATTGTATAAAGCATTAGCAGCATCACAGTAGGCTTGTGCTTTTGCCGAACCCATATCTACTGGAACACATATCCCTTCTGAGGTATTACAAATTGATGTAACAAATTCCGTTTCTTTTTCATCCTCTTCTTCCATTTTCTTTGGTTTTAGAAGTGACGTATAGAATGCGTTCGATTCACCTTTGGATTCATTTTCTTTATTTAACTCAAGGGGCTTTGCTTGCACAAAACTCTCCTGGGTTTCCGCTGATGCCACTATATCATTCAACCATTGTGTTTTAATTTGTTTAGGTGACGTTGACATGGATGGCTCCTTGAACTTATTTATGCATAATAAAAGCGATGCTTTTTGATGTGATAATTAATTGTACTATTGGTTTATTAAGCGACTGTTATGTGGAGTGGTAATATTTTGCAGCCCTTAGATTTTGTGAATACGTTTTTATGGGAGCAATAAAATGGGTTCATAGAACCTGGATGAACAAGAGGGATATGATGAAAAAATTAATAAATCACGATCTCATATGGATTGGCATTTAGGGCAAAATGCAGAATGACGTCCCGCAATGATTACACTTTCGATGAGGGTACTGCATTGAACACACGATTGCTTTCTTCTACCATAAACCTGCAAGGAAATACTGAAATATCCCGGTTTGCCATCAAAGGTATAGAAATCTTTCAACGTGGTGCCTCCTGCTGCAATGGCTGACTTTAGAATCGTTTTTATGTGCTTTGTCAGTTGAATTAATGGTTCCCTGGCTATGGTTTTGGCTTGGGTCATAGGATGAATTCCGGCCATAAACAGGCTCTCTGTTGCATATATATTGCCAACACCTACGACTATTTCATTGTTCATGATTAAAGATTTTATTGGCGTGTTTTTGTTTTTCGTTGTGTGGATCAGATAATCGTGATTAAATTCTTCCGAAAGTGGTTCTGGGCCAAGATGGGCAAGAAGAGGATGCTGATACGGATTATCTTCTATATAGAAAAACAAACCAAAGCGTCTGGGATCACAGTATCTAAGAATTAAACCATTAGAGAGGAGCAAATCAATGTGATCATGTTTTTCTGCTTTAGTCGCTTCTGGCACAATTCTTAAATGTCCTGACATACCAAGATGAATTAATAAATAACCGTCACTTAGATGGAGCAGAAGGTATTTGGCTCTTCTGGTAATGTTGGTAATCTTTTTCCCGGCGCAAAGCACATCGATATGTTGTGGAACGGGTAAACGCAACTTAGGATTACGTACAATAACCCTAATAATGGTCTGACCATCCAGGTGTGGTTTGATTCCTTGCTTTGTGGTTTCAACCTCAGGTAATTCAGGCATTATTTCTTATCATCATGCTCTATTACTCTTCCTTGTTCTTTTTTTGTTGATTCTCCAGGGAAGAAGTAGTGCTTGGCAAGTGCAACAAGATACAAAATTCCACCAATTAGCACCCCCCATATGGCAACATAGAAGAACATAAACAGTAATGTGATGACCACAGCAATAGCAATTCCAATTACTATAAATGGAATTATATTTTCAATTATTTTTTCTAATTTATCGTTCATGTCTTCTTCCGGAAGAGAGTAATTCGTTAATTATCGGCTACATAATGGAATCATGCAATGTTATGTGTAAAAATGTGTTATGATTATACGATATGGATATAATGTTTTTGAATATTACTTTTTCATAACGTGTTAAAGTAGTATTTTTTTATTACTTATTTTTATCTAAAGCGGAGCTACTATGGTTTTCGGATTTTTAGACCTGTCCTTTTGGGGGTATGTACTTGCAATTTTAGTATTAACTCAAACTACTATTGCTGCAGTGACAATTTATCTTCACCGCAATCAAACGCATCGCGCGTTAACCTTGCATCCTATTATCAGTCATTTTTTTCGTTTCTGGCTATGGTTAACTACTGGTATGGTGACTGCTGATTGGGTAGCTATCCACCGTAAGCATCATGCAACGACAGATGTTGATGGTGATCCGCATAGTCCAGTTGTCTTAGGTATTAAAAAAGTATTTTGGCAGGGAGCTGAGCTATACCGTGCTGCTCGTAAAGATAAAGACATGGTGTCTAAATATTCTCATGGCACTCCTGATGACTGGATAGAGCGCAATGTCTATTCTCGTCATTCAGCCAAAGGTATTCTTTTAATGCTGTTTGTGGATTTGTTTTTGTTTGGTGTTCTAGGACTAACTGTTTGGGCCATTCAAATGATGTGGATACCTATTTTTGCGGCTGGTGTAATTAACGGAGTTGGCCATCATTGGGGATATAGGAATTTTGAATGCCCGGATGCCGCAACCAACATTATTCCTTGGGGATTTTGGATAGGTGGTGAAGAGTTACATAATAATCATCATACTTTTGCTTCTTCAGCCAAATTTTCTGTTAAATGGTGGGAGTTTGATATGGGATGGATGTACATCCGAATTCTTTCATTCTTTGGTTTGGCTAAAGTTAAAAAATTACCACCGAAACTTGCTATGGAAGAGGGCAAGCTGCACGTAGATATTGATACTGTAAAAGCAGTTATTTCCAATCGTTTTCAGGTGATGTCTAATTATTATAAAATAGTGATCAGACCGATTTTAAAGCATGAACGAAGTACTGGTATCGAAACTAAAGCAGATAAAAAACTGTTCCAACGGGCAGGAAGTTTGCTACGGCGTGAAGACAGATTACTAACAACTAAAGCCAAAACACGTTTGCAAACGTTATTGGAAGCACGTGAACAATTACGTCTTGTATACACCTACAAGCAATCTTTGCAGAATGTCTGGTTGAAAACAGCGTCATCACAAAAAGAACTGATTGAGGCATTGCAGCAATGGTGTCGCCAAGCTGAAGAATCTGGTCTTGAAGTACTAGGACAATTTGCTCAGCAGCTAAAAGGTTATGTTCCTGCTTACGCTAAATAGCATCAAAGAGAGTGTGGTTCGATGAACCACACTAACTCATCATTAATCGTCATCCGTGACATTTCCTTTTCACTACTATTAAAAAAGTACGCCATCCTGAGCCTAGCGAAAGATGGCGGCTAATGGCAGTGTCCGAATCCTCTCTGATAATACAACTTCCGCATTTTTAGCCTTATTGCATTATCTGGGGCACTTATTGGGGTGCATCAGAAAATTCGTTCACTGAACTAGTTATTACAAAAAAAGTCATTAGGAAACACAACTGTAACACTGTTATTTGAACCCGCCAGAATCACATCTCCAGCTTTTAACATGCATTGTCCAATTTGTTGGCCATTGTCTATTATCATTGGGGGGGCATTGTTGAATGCGGTGGCGCTAATGGTGTAGGGTATTGTGGAACAAGGAAGCTTCCCTATGGTTTTAGGCGCTTCTCCACCGCGCACTATAATGGATTTACTTAGACCATGGTTATTTGTCACATTAAAAGCAATGCTTTGGTCTAATTGAATTGGCGGACTGGATACTGCGACCAGGATCTCGCATGAATCATCATCGGCATGGACGTATTGCGGGGCGGCAAGTGCAATAAGTGAAAACGTTGTAGCTACAAATTTATTTAACATAGTACCCTCATCAAGTGAAATTGTGCCAAACAGCCAATAGTTAGATTTTGAAAACGTAATTTCAAAGCTCGATTAGGTTACATTTAATGAAAATCCAATGCAACATAATTGCTTCGTATAGGGTTGGGCGAGCTCTTCCGCTTTGTTTTATATGTATTTTTCAGGCTGGTTAAATTATTTTACCCATACTGTTTTAGCTTAATTCCATTCGCTGCTCGGTGGAATTGTTCTCGCAGTTTTTTAATGGCGTAATTTTTTGGTAAGCAGAACGATTTTAATTTGTCCATCCAGCGATTTAGCCAGGAATTGGTATTGGGAAGGATAAAATGCATCACTGTTTCACCTAGTTCCTGATTCAATTGGATATAGGGACGCATTTGTCGTTCATAAGAATCGAATGCCGTTTGGTAGTTTCCCTTGGCGGCAAATAATTCTCCTGCCAATACGTAGGCTCCGACAATCGCAATACTACTGCCTTGTCCCGAGGTTAAGGCTGGACTGTAGGCTGAATCTCCAATGAGCGCCACTCTGCCCTTAGACCACGCTGGCATACGAACTTGTTTCGCGGCATCAAAATAGAAATCGGGAGCATGCTGCATGGCGTTTAATAAAACAGGTGTTTCCCATTTTTGATTTTCGTAGTGTTTCATCAAAACGGCTTTTTGTTGATCAATATTGCGATAGTCAAATTTAAAATGGAGATCCTGGAAGAGATGAATTACTTTAAAATTCTCATTGAGATTAGTCGAAGAAAGGTTAAGCTGTTTGTTCTCTTTAGAATAAAACAGTTCTTTGTTGGCTAAATGCAGATAGTTTTTAACACTGTAAATACCATAATAATAGTGACCAAGATCATATAAAAATTGCTGTTCAGCACCAAAAACGAGGGAGCGGACATTGGAATGAATGCCATCTGCCCCAATCAGCAGATCAAAGGTGCGCGGCTGTCCTTTGACAAATTCAACTTCAATTTCATTTTCAAGCTGGTTTATTGTTTTGACAGAGTCACCAAAGAGATACTCGCAGGTGTCTTGGGTGGCTTCATAAAGAATATTGGATAAATCGCCTCGTAATAGTTCTATATCGTCTTGTTCTCGCATGCCTAATTCAGTAGCAGGCATCTCGGTAACCGTTTTCCCCTCATCATCTACAAAAATTGCGAGTTCAGTATGAACATTATATTTTTGCACTTGCTCATACAATCTCATTGCTTTAAGAACTTCGATGCATTTACCACGTGTATCTATTTTGTATCCACCGGTTCTCATAACTTTAGATTGTTCTACAACCGTCACTGTAAAACCATATTGATTTAACCAGTAGGCAAGAGCAGGGCCTGCGATACTTGCTCCTGAAATTAATATCCGTTTATTGTTTAATTGATTCACCATGGCAATTGGTTCTGCTTCATTTTTTATTGTTTTGTTCACCATTATAACCTTATTGGTTGTTGCTATGGAGCCTCTCCTGATGAATAAGGGGGACTTTGTTATAATACTAGATCTACTAACCGTACAGGCTGGCTTAAATTGCTGGTTTTTATTTCTGGCTTATAGGGTTTAAACAGCCTGCACTGACTTTGGGTGAGAATCTCTTTTTTAGAGTCCTTTAATAACTCTTCTACGGTTGGAATTTCAACAGAATCCTCGCTATCACTACATGAATCACAGTCACTGTCGCTGTCTTCGGGGCATAAATCTGCGCCCAGTTTTGTGGTAGCTCCTTGATATAAATCACCTGAGTCAATATCAAGCACACTGGGGAATTTCATCCCATGGGTACCGCGATAAGTGGATTTATCCTCTTTATTCAATACTGTATGACATGCCTGGCAGCACAATTTGGAAATACCTAGATGCACTTTTGCCGATGGAGTGGTACCAAATGTGGTATATTCCCTTAAATAATACAAAATAGCCTGTTCTGCATGTAATTGTTTTCCCTCCAATACGTCGGTATTAGGAGTCACAATAGTTATCGACTCGCTAAGCAGAGTGCCTATTTCCTCTAATTTAAATCCTTTTTTACCGTTGGTTAATGTTCCTAGCAGGCAATGTTGCCCCAATTTGAGCAATGCGTTTTGCAGATGTGACACTGTATTTTTTCTTTTGTCATGGCGATTATCCTGTGTAGTCGGGACTACCTCACCAACGCCTCCATTCGTAAGTTGTATCATGTTCATCACTGCTTCCATGGCTAACAACTTTGCTCGAGTAGAAAATTGAATTTTTGTAAGGTTCGGTTGGCTGCCAACAGGAATGTCTTTGATTAAGTCGGTTAGAAAATTTTGAATTATTTCCATTTTTCTAACCAAACAATCGCTCAGTTCATCGTCCGTCATTGGTTCTTTGGGATTCGGTGCATTAGATGAGGCGATCAGTTCTCCGTTATAAAAAGTGACTGCTACACAGGGAGTATATTTGGTATCCAGAGAGAGTAATCTGGAGAGGCTGTCCATGCGTCGTTGCTCTACACTGTCATTGACTGCGTGGCGAATGGGATTGGGGAGCAGCTTAATGTTTGGATGTTCCAGAATCGCTGTTTTTAAATCGTCTTTTGAACATTTGCCAATACGTTCCATGGCAATAATTTTAGGAACAGCATGTTTTATGAGATCTTCATCAGATAAGCCCATATAAAGTATAGAACCTACTACACTTTTTGATACTTTTGTCTCGGGATTACTTGCGGTTTTTAAGCGTTCAGCCTCCAGTAGGCTTAACAATAGTTCTATTCTCATAGGAATGATCCTGCAATATAACGTCGGGAATTTCTCTATTTATTGATTCATAGTATACGAGCCAATTATTAACGAAATATTAGGATTTGTTTTTATTTTCACCTATTTTTTTATGTTATAATCACTTTGAATTATTATGGTTGATAGGATAAGTGATATGGTGAATAAGTTTTTCTTTGAGCAAACAGACAAACAAGTATTAATAAATATAAAAGAACTTTTGAAACAGCTGAAGCAAAATATGAACGACATCACACCAGACGATGCAATAAAAATATTAATTAGTTTATTAAAAGTGGTCTTTACCGTTGTGAAAAAAAACTCATTAAGTTCTGATTGTCAGATTGCTTCCTGGTTACTCTTAGCTGATGTATATGCGAGTTTAAGTTATACTCATTCTCTTAAATCTTCTAAATCTCAGAAAAACACAGATGCTGCTCTGATTGAGGCATTCAACTGTGTCGATAAAGTACGAACGATTATGAAATGCCTGCCAATGGGCTACAAATTGGATGGCGAATTTATAAAACAATGTAATACTTTTGCTGTGGCTAATGTTGATGAGGCTATAAACTGCATTAAAACTGGCTTGATAATGCCCTTGATAGAGCAAGTTGAAGAGCAGCCTCTTTATAGTGGGCTAGGCCAGAAATAATCTTCTTTTCGTTTACCATTTTATCGCGACATCTATTCTACGGGCATCTTCCAAATTGCTTGGAATATTGTGCAACTTATTAACTACTATCCAATTTATGAAGATGGATCTAAAATGAGTAAGAATATTTTTTATTCTGCTCTACAATCTAATTACAAAGACTGTTTATCATTAATCTATTATCTTTAATATATTATAATCATGCCACATATTTGGATATTTCATGATGCACACTAAATCTGGGCTGTTGGAGCAGCGAGTTCTTAAACTTTCAATATCTGTGACGTTCTTATTGGCCGTTACTGGTGTTTTATTTGGCTTGATATCCGGTTCATTAGCCATTGTATTTGATGGCATGTTCAATATGGTTGATACAGGGATGTCGATACTGGCTTTGCTGGTAGCACGCTTGTTAACCAGTGAAGGGAATCGTCGCTTTCAGTATGGTTATTGGCATGTTGAACCTATGGTCCTGGTTTTTAATGGCAGTGTACTTATACTGCTTTGTGTTTACGCTTTGATTAATGCCATTGACAGTTTGCTATCTGGGGGACGTGAATTAAACTTCGATTGGGCTTTTGTTTTTGCTTTGCTGATGTCTGTCTTATCGATTGTGATGTATGTTTATATTCGTAAAAAGAATAAAAAACTTAATTCAGAGTTTTTGCGGCTTGATACTCAAAGCTGGCTTATCTCTGCAGCTATTTCTTCTGCTCTTTTAATTGCATTTGGTATCGCTACTTTCATGCACGGTACTCGTTATGAATATCTGACTCCTTATGTGGATCCTTTAATTTTAACCATCCTTACTTCCTGCCTGATTTTTGTACCAATGGCAGCGGTCTTTGATGCGATGCGGGATATGTTTCTTATTGCTCCTTTGGGTCTTGATGAAAAAGTAAGAGGCTTTTTAGATGAGCTGACGGTACGAGAAGGATATAAAACCTATTCCAGTTATGTTGCAAAGATTGGGCGTGCGCAATTTATTGAAATACATCTTGTGGTACCTCCTGGTTACCCTATTACTGATATTGAATCTTTAGATGCAATCCGTCGCGAAATTGGCAAGGTTATGGGGGGAGATGGACCGCAACTATGGCTAACCATTGCTTTTACTGCAGATGAACGTTGGATTTAGGAGTTCGGCCTTATTTTTGATTGTGAATGGTACAAGCTTTAAATAGTACGTAGGCACTTAACAAGGACGGAATTAAAGCCCAAAATGCGAATCCGGCAATGTAAGATAAAACTAATGTCATGAATGGTGCTAAAAAAACTAAAAATACTTCTGGAAATTTCCAGATAACATCACCGTGTAACAGCCCATTTAAGAGAAATATGATGAGCAACGAGACATTGCCAATATAAAAACCCAGCATAAAATAGGGATAAGGCAGGGATAATAGACGTTTTTTCATCAGCGCGATGACCATCAGACTGGCCAGAAATGCAGAAAGTAAAATAACAGTTCCGTTGAAATCGCCGTTAAACGGAGAGGATTTTAATAGGCCCAGACTAGCAGTAAAGCCGAACAGGAAAAGGAAAAGCATAACGCCAAAAAAGTAATATGATCCCAGATAAATAATCAGTATCTTAAACATATTCATTATTCGTTCTTAAAATACATTCATAGGTATAGTATAAGCTGAAACTCTCAATTATAGTTCGAGTATTTTCAACGGACATTCGATTGTACGCTCATGATTCAAGAACTTGATAATCCATTATGACGTTATTCGTTGCAACTTTATGCTCATGAAGAGGTCAAGCAATTGTGTATCACGTTGCAGGATTGTTATGAAATCAACGTGAATATCATCTTGTGGTGTTGCTGGTTTGCTTCGGTACAGGGAGAATGCAGCAAGGAGTTATTGAGTTCCATTTTGGCAGACAATAAGCCTTGGCATGCTCAGGTGACTTGCCAATTAAGACAAGCGCGTCAATGGCTGCGAAACAATCATCAGCATGAACTGGTTCAACCCTTTCGTCAGCAGCTATTGCAATTGGAGATTACTTCTGAAGCCTTTGAACAAGAGCAATTGTATCAACGTTCCATGAAGCAGAATCAATCCGGAAGCACAGGCCGGAGCGCGGCTCGCTCTAATATGCAGATGTATTTTAATCAGTTACATGCGACCGTAAGTGAAGCGCATTGGCAGTTTATTGAGCTTAATTTATTAACCAGAGTAAATGAGTTCTAATGAGGTTTTATATCGTTTATTAATAGTTCATGATCAATTTATTGAACATATCTTGCAATCGCCGACTATCAAAAGCCACCTTTTTAGCATTACTTGTTTTCATGTCCTGTTTGCGCATGAAAACAATAATATAAAAAAGACGGTAGAAATCCAGACGTTGTTGTGCTTCTGCATCTAATTGTAATCCTGCTGCCCAATAGTCGGTGTATAAGGTATCATGCCCCTCGGTTTCCAGGGCAATAGCGGTCAGAGCAATGACCAATAAAGGATCGCCAAAGCATATGTCATCAACATCAACGATCCCACTGATTGTTCCTTGATGAATAATGACATTGCGTTCACTGGCATCCCACAAAAAAGGCGAGAAGAAATCGCTCGTAATTCTTCTTCCATTTTTTTTGCCAATTCGATGACTTTAACTGCATTTTTTCATTATATACTGTATTTTCCCTGATAATGTCTTTAAACCAATACAATCTATTGAGCAAGAATTCATACCAGGATTTATCGGCGGGTACTTGTTCATAACTGGGAGTAATGCCATACCCATTCCCATTTGGAAGGGAATTGGTTAATGCCTGTATTTTTATTATTTCTTGTGCCAGATTTTTTTTATCGGCATCGCTCAGGCTTGAATAGACATTGCATATATCACTTCCAGGTAAGCGATTCATGAGCAAGGAGGGAAAGGCCGAATGTTCGCCATTTAAATCTGAATTAATAAATTCTGCAAGAGGAATACCTAATGGTATTAACTTTTCCTGCCAATAAATTCCTGCTTGAAAATTATTCAAGCGTTCTTTGTCGGTCATTCTGATTACGTATTCAGAACGGGCTGTTTTGATGTCAAAAACAAAATATTGATCACCCGTTGTCATTCGTGTTGAAGACAGTACGTCCTCATTAATCATTGACGAAACCACAGCGGCCGCAATAGTTTCATCTGGGGTCTTTGGATAGGGACACATGATATACAATATCCATTTGATGTATTGGTTTTAATCTTAGTATTTTCGGCAAACTATCTTATATTATATAGTGCTTATCTTGTCCTGTTTCGGGGAAAAATTCCTGATAGTTAATGGAGTATTGTTTGAAAATAGCTTCTAATTGCTTTAGATCCAGAGCAGAATTAGTTGCAAGTTCTTCTTGCACCAAATGCAATAAATCATATTGTTTGGCTAGGTCTAAAACTTCCCAAATAAAGCATGCTTTATTAATGCCCCATTTAAAGGAGATACCAATCATTTTTTGAATAAAAAATCCTTTTGCTTCAGCTTCAATATCGGCACCCTTTACTAAATGAAAAACTTCCCTGAATCTTAATAGAGGTTTATTATTAAATGCGGTTACCGGCATATTTTGATATATCATTAAATAAGCTTGTGCGAGAAATTCAAAAATTTTTCCTCGATCTAATTTAACCATAATTGGCAAGAAGCAAACAAAATCCAGATCATGAGGCTTTATTTTTTTTTCTTTCTCAAGCGCTTGTATTTGTGTTGAATATTCAGGGTTTTCTAAACAAAAAATAGAGGCATCAAAAGCCGTTGCTTGAGCAAAGAAATTCTTGGCATCGTCTGCGTGAATGAACGGTAGAAGCTCATTGAAGCGAAATGTTTTCGATGATTCTTTAAATCGGAATATAATGCTTGTTTCCCAGAAGTACCAGCTTTCTATATCCAAAAGCCCATCTCTGTTATCAATATATTCAGGATATTTACCCAATTCATCCAGAACAAAAGTGCGGAATCCCTTTTTAAGCAAATTTTGTTTGTTATCCGTTATTACAGGGATAACTTTCTTTTTCAGTAATAACTCTTCAAAATTATCAATACCTTTCGCAAAAGCCGCTTGTAGTAGATCACATTTCGCTCTTGCCCCGGCTTTTTCTTTTTCATTAGTCATTAAATCAGATGATTCTATTAACTTGGCAAGTTCTGCGCATGCTAAAGGAACTAAACCAGAATCACGACAAAGCTGTAGTGTATTCACAATAATGTATTCATATTTATAGCAGGTTTCAAAGATTATACTTAAGAGAAGCTGGATGAAAAAACTCTGCTCTTGTTCTTTACTGTCTGTAATAACGATCATGTTAAAAAAACGTCAAAACTTAAATAGTGCGGTCCTTCAAGTGGGACCCCAAGTTCATTTACCTGTACATTTTGGTATAAAAAAAGGTACGCTTTTACTACGGCAGTAAATAGATTGACTCGTTTTAATGTTATTAATGCGGGTAAAAAACCGATGAAATCTTGTTCCAGTAAAGAGCTGTCATGCGCTTTTTTACTGTAAAAATCCAATCTGTTTCCTGCAGAATTAAAATCTCCTCTATGAGCAAAAAAAGAAGGAGTAAAACCAATATCACTTATTGCCGTAAAAAAAGGTTCTGGTTCATCTTGCCAAATGATAGAGGCAATTTGTTCTAAAGAAAATGTGTTGCCTTGGTATCCTAGGGAATATTTATGCTCGTCTTTGCTAATAATCAACGAGAGAAAGGGATTTTCTAATTCGAAATACTCGGAATTTCTGTCGATTGATTCATATAAGAAATTTATCAGTGGTCATTTTCGCGCCATTCCAAGTACTTTTGCATTATTCCTCTCATTGCCAATTGCTTTTGGAAAGTAAAGCTTTGCTTTTTGCTCCCAATAATTATTTTGTTGCTGATTAGAATAGCGGCATAAACTTAAAAAAGTACTCGCGTCTGTAATAGGGATATACGCTACATAAAGGGTAAGTATTAAATCATAGGAAAGAACAGGATCAGAGGATTTTTTCGACTGCATTGGGGAATTTCTTGAATATAAAAATTAATGCGGTCAATATTAATATGTGTTCAAAAAAATGTCAATTCATTAATTGTATAGAATGGATTAAAAAAGATCAGGTTTCGCTTGAGGCTAAATCATTTTACGCAAGTTCATTATCTTAATCAGGACTCGTCAAATGAAGCGCTGAAGACAATTACTTCGGAAATTGCGTCTATCCTTGGGCATATTCCCGCTATATGTCAAAAAAGTTATATTTTTCCAGAGATTATAACAAAATAGATAGTCTCATAAATAGATCTGCGGACTAAAAATGGAGCAAACCCAATTCAGGGAAAAGTAACTTATGACTGAGTTGGTTGGGTATTCATATCGTGCAGCCATAAATATATGAAAATTAACTTTACATTATGATCTAATTTTGACATATCCTCAATCTAGGCTAGACTGTAAGAGGAGGTAATTAATTGTTCTAAATAATCCATTGGAGTATCAGCAGTGTAACCAGGGGGTTATGTCCCTTTTGTCGCAATATCGATTTAACAGCTGCGCGTATTTAATCAATATCAAATTGATAAGCACATTCTTATATTTCAAGATGTGTTCGATGGATTTTCTTTGCAGTAAGAATGGATAGAACGTTAATTCCTATTTATTTTAAACAAAGGAGATTACGATGAATAAGGATATTTTTGAAGGAAAATGGGAAGAAGTTAAAGGTAAAATGAAACAAGCTTGGGGTAAATTAACTGATGATGACTTCAAAGTAATTGAAGGGTCTCATCAGGAAATATATGGAAAATTACAGAAACACTATGGCTATTCTAAAGATCAGGCAGAGCAAGCTGTAAAAGATTTTCAAAACAGACACTAGCAATTAATAAACTGGTGTCATTCATTTTACATTACAAGGACGAAATCATGAAAAACATACTTTTGACGATAACTTTTTTAGCGTTTAGCAGTTCATTTGCCTTTGCCGCAAGTGCTACAGATATGACTACAAAATGGATCTGTACCACCAATGCCAGCAGCAGCGAACTCGCAGCAGATAAAGCTGCTGATGAACAAATGAAAAATACAGCGGGTTCTGCAGCTGACTCATTTGCTTTTGCGGCTGCTAATTGTCGTGATTGCACGAAAATAACGTGTGAAGCACAAGACTAGTCTCGTCTAAATTACTCCACATTATGTGGAGTAATTTAATCTACAGTTTATTGGGGTCTATTGAAGAATCAAATGATGAATTGTTGTTTGTATCTCAATTATCTGATTTTAAGATAGTTTCAAAATAGCCCATAGCGTTCATTTATTCTCTTATTCCTAATAAAGCCTTAATAAATCTTGGCTATACTTAAAGAAAATCGACTCGTTGGATAGCATATGGCAATATTCACTGTATTTTGTTACGGAACGGGTGAAAATCACCGCAAGACAAATAATATTATTTCTCAGTTTTCCAAGGCGTGTAATGAAGAGAATTCCATTCATGTAGATGGCCCTCGCATGTTGGGTACTGAAGTGAAACCTAATGCTGCCAGAACGACAGAAGAAATTATTAAGTGGCTAAACACGCAGGCAGATGATAGCCATAGTATTAATATGGCAGGCTTTAGCCGTGGCTCAATAACTTCCATTTATATTGCAAACAATTTAAAAAAACGGGAAATGGAATTAGAAGCTCAAGAGCAGCAATTAATTCTTGAAGGGAAACAATTGGATGCCGGTGACAAAAAGCTGTTGACCCAATTACAAAAAATTAATTTAAATCTTTTTCTTATTGATCCTGTGGCTGGCATGAGTGATAAAAGCAAAATGGATGGCCGGGTCATTCCTGATAATGTCAAAAGTTGTGTTACAGTATATCAGACTGATGAAATGCGGCGTGATTTTAAGCCACAAGATTTAACCCGTCTGGTTATTTCCTCTCCGCAAACTACCAAATTATCCATGTTACCCATGTATGGTAACCACTCTGATACTACTAAAATAAAAAATGATAAGATGACTGCCGGACCGCAAATTCTCTGGCATTCATTGTATCAATTTTTAACTCAACACGGTACGACATTCCAGGGGGATAAGAAGCCACAAATTGTGTACAGTAATGATTATAGAGAACCCACCGCATTACAATCGGAAAACCCTTCTGCTAAAGAACTGCTTAATTTATTCAGTCTAAACCATGAGGAGCGGGACGCTTATCTGAAATCTGGAATGACATCAAAATTGGTTGATGGCATCCCTACACCAAGGATAGAACGAACACTTAATAAACACTTGCGTTTCTATGTCAAAAATGCAGATTTTTTTACTAATCAACTAGAACGCGAACTGTTTAAAATAACCTATCCTAAAACATTTAATTACTTATTTGAGCGAAATCAAGTTGATATTCGTTTTCCCAATGATCGCGATTCTAGCCCAGAAAAAGTGGCAGAAGAGCTAGCTATTTTAAAACAGGATAATCCTAGATTATTTGCGCGTTTGGAATCGCGTGGAGTACGTGAAGCTGATGGCAATATCCACGTTGGAAAACCACGAGGAATATATCATCTAGAGCCTTGTGCTACGGTACAGCAGATGTTTCCTAATCTGGTAACTAATGATCTGATAACCCAGCAAGCCCCCCAGATGAATAAATTAGCTCAGCTGGAAATGGATGTTTATCGTCTTACTTTTCGCTATCAAAGGGAAAAAGAATGGTACAAATTCTCTCATGATAGGCCTGAGAATGAACGTGTAAAAGATATTCGCAATGATATTAACAAGATAATCAATTACAGTAAGGAAGATAATAATACAAAATATAAACGTATATTAGACAAAGTGGAGCAACACTATAAGGAGTTGATGCAATCGGCAAGCTCCTCTGATTTGGTTCCTATGTTGAAAGGATTGCTAGATCGCAATGGGCGTCAGTATATCGTTCATGATCCAGGGCTAGTGCGAGACACTTTATCTGCTACCGTGCATGTTCTGGTTTCCACCCTTCGAGAGACTATTGGATTTGTCGGTAATCTGGGCTACGTTGGGGGAGATGCTTTATTCTCTGTTGGCCATGCGCTTCAGAATATTGGACGAAGAACAAATGAAATGCTGGGAACTCTTGGATATAATCCATTAAAATATGTGGCTTCAGCATTAGCCTATACGTTCGAAGGCATTGGCTTTGCCATCAAAAACAGTTTTGGTTTAAAACCTTTGACGGCATTTATTGTCAGTGGCCTTAATGGGATTAGAGATGCTCTAAATTCTGCAATTCGCGATGTCAAAATAGAGAAAGCTAATGCTGTGACTCAACAAGTACCCGATGTAGCTGAATTACCAGTAGCTCTGGAAAGACAGGAACCTGAACTTAAGCGACCTATAACTATACAGGAGCACTTAAACGAACCGTTACTTAATGCAGAAAGTGAACCACAATCAGAAGCCAATGTGATCAACAAGACTGTAGATGCAAGACGACAAATGCAGGAACAAAGAGCTGAGTTACTTGCAAAGGCTAACCGTACCGAAGCCGGCAATGAGTTGGATAACGTCGACAATAATCGCATGCAATTGTCTTAATCATTCTGTTTTTTATCGTAAATTCAGCTATGCCGGTATGAGGCATAGCTGCTAAAAAATTAAAAACGTGCGTTCTTATTATTAACCATCGAATTTTTGATAAGCCGAATATCTTTTGAACAACAGTTGAAGTCAGGAGGTCTGTATTGCATACTGCAGTCCCTAATTTCAATGAATCAATATCGTTATGAATAATCTGCAAAACATTACTTGCCCCACCTGCGGCAAAACCAAAACCTGGCAACCTGAAAACAAGTACAGGCCTTTTTGCTCTGATCGTTGCAAGCTCATTGATTTGGGGGAGTGGGCTAATGAATCCAGAGTAATACCCGGTGACTCGGTTGACCCTGATTCGTTATTATCTGATAAAAATGATTCTGACGACCCTCATTTTTAAACTGCCTGGTGAATTAATCTAATCCCGAGAATTAGAGAGCATGAGTAGGTTTCAAATATGTTTGTTTTGATGCAACAATACATTAGATGCGGTACATTTTAACGGGACGTTCGTATGAATATTACGGAAATTAGTATTGCGCAATTAACCATTCCTTTAACCCGACCCTTTATTACTGCGGTACGACGTACCGAATGTGTTGATGATGTGATGGTATTGATTAAAACTGATTGTGGCAATATAGGTTATGGCTCGGCAGCATCAACTCCTGCGATCACTGGAGACAGTACCGAATCCATTATCACAGCTATTAAACAGGTTCTGGGGCCGCAATTAATTGGGCGCCCCATTTGCGATTTGAATTTATTACTTCAGAGAAATAATCAGGTTATAGCTGGTAACACTTCTGCCAAGGCAGCCATAGACATCGCCCTGCATGATTTGTTTGCCCAATATTGTGGTTTACCTCTTTACCGCTTATTGGGTGGAAATAGCAATAGTATTAATTCGTGTATCACTATCAGCGTTAAAGGAATTGATGAGATGGTCAGCGATGCAGTTGAGCTGGTCGCCCAAGGTTATTCCACTGTTAAAATCAAATTAGGATTAAATCCCAAGGAGGATATCCGACGAGCCCGGGCTATACGCCAGGCTGTCGGCAAGGACATCCGCTTACTCATTGATGCCAACCAGGGATGGTCTTATGAAGATGCTTTAAGAGTGATTAATGCATTCAACCAGTTTGATTTAAATATCTCTCTGGTGGAACAACCCGTTAAAGCTCAGGAGCTTATTCAATTAAAAGCAATAACAGAACAAGTTCATTGTTCTGTTATTGCTGATGAATCGTGTTTTTCACCAAAAGATGCTCTAGACATAGCAACGCTTCATGCCAGTGATGGCGTTAATGTTAAGTTGATGAAGTCAGGAGGTATTGAAAATGCTCAAGCGATTTATCATATTGCCCAGACTGCCGGTATGGAAATAATGGTTGGCTGTATGTTGGAGTCTCCTGTTGGTGTTGCGGCAATCGCCAGTTTTGCTGCCAGTAAACCTGACATTTTATATGCTGATCTTGATCCCATTTTCTTGATTAAAGAGAATTACATTCGAGGGGGCGCACAACGTCAGGGGAATCAAATTATTTTGTCAGATAAACCGGGTTTGGGTATTGAAGGGGTTAGTCAGGGCATCAACTGGATTGGGAGGGTTAGCTAATGGCCTTCTATATTCAGCTTGCCAGTTTATCTATTATTCTTCTTTATGCAGTGATGTTATTTCGAAATGTTGATCCCTTAATTGCAACTGCATTATGTGTTGGACTTGGTTTTTTATGGAATTTAAGCAGCCCGCTCGCCATAGGGAATATTATGGCTGAGGCTTTAGGCTCTTTTATGGCTTTAGTTGGATTTATCATTATGCTCGGGCGTGGTCTTGGGGAAGTTTTAACCCATACTCAGGT
The DNA here is from genome assembly GCF_937871865.1 of uncultured Legionella sp. Classification (GTDB taxonomy): domain Bacteria; phylum Pseudomonadota; class Gammaproteobacteria; order Legionellales; family Legionellaceae; genus Legionella. Next base: position 13,611 of record NZ_CALMPD010000215.1, on the reverse strand, counting down.
CAGTCATACACTGGTGCATCAGATTGTTTATGGGATTGGTATCAACACACAACGCCGCGCTAAAATAGGCATTGTACTTTCTTCTTTCATCATTGTCGGGTTACTTGGAACTCTGGCTGGAGGCTTGGCTATTTTGGCCCCGAGTTTGCGCCCCATAGCCGGAGCAGTGGGATTATCACGCCCCAGTTTAGCCGTATTAATGCAGGCTTCAGCTGAAGAGGCGTTGATACTTGGGCCTTTTGCTCCGCCAGTCGTGATGTTGCTGGGAATTACCGGCCTTAAGTATGGGACAATGATTCTCTATGCCGCTCTGCCAATCGCTTTGATTACTTTAATCACCACATGGGTAATGGCTTCGCGTTTACAAAAACAATATGCCGATGAGCTGTTTGACGATGAAGATACTTCTGAGCCTTTTGTTCCTAATAAACAACAAAAAAAGAGTACCTTGTGTTTTTTGATATCCTTTTTCGTTTGCGTATTTTATGGATTGTTTGCTCAGGCAAAAACACCGTATGTCATTTTTGTCATGTTGTTTTTAACATTGGTGACTGGATTGGTCAGTAAATTGAGCCTTAAACAAATTTTTAAATTGTTGCTTGAAGGAATGCAGAAAAATATGCATCTCTTCTTTTTATTTATTTTATTTGATCCTTTTATGAATCTGATTCACCAAGCTGGTGGCTTTAGTGCATTGACTGAACTGCTTACTCCATTAATTAACTCGGGAGGAAAACCTGTATTGTCGATGCTTATCGGATTTACCGGAGCCTTTGGGATGCCAGGAGCTGCAGAAGCAACCATCAAAATGTTACACCAGCTTTTTGCCCCAATTGCTCTTCAATTACAACTACCAATGATTACCTTTGCTTTATGTATGCTGTTTGCTACCCGAGTAACCAATTATGTTTATCCCGGAGCTAATATGTTCGCTGCAATGGGGTTTGCTGGTAGTGAAAATATAAGAGCTATGATCCAAAATGGGTTGACTGTGACAGCAGTGCAAGTGTTCTTCCTCATTATCTACAGCTTGTTCCTTTAGTTCGGAGAGATTTTTATCACAGTAAAGGTTTTCCGAATTCAGGAGTGCATCCTTATTAAACTTATTGATACGTTGTAATCCAGTCAATTAACACCTTGATATAAAATAATTAATTATGTTCTATACTATGGCTGAGCATGAGGAAAATTCGTGTGTAATATCATTCCCTCATTGACAAGAGAAGTAAATTACTTTGTAGTAATGTTATTCAGTAATCATTTCAAAACAAGGAGTTGTTATGGAACAAATGATAGCTGTTGTTACCGGAGGAACCGGTGGAATTGGTTCGGCAATCAGTCAGCGTTTAGCTACAGATTTTAAGGTCGTGGCCTGTTATTTCAAGGATGGTCGTCATGAAGAAGCAAAACAATGGCAGGAAGAGCAAAAACAGTTAGGCTATGACATTGACATAGTCTTCGGTGATATTGCTCAATACGATGATTGTGAAAAAATAACGAATTTGATTATGGAGCGTTATGGTCGTATTGATGTTTTAGTAAATAATGCCGGAATTACTAAAGATGCTAGCCTGCGAAAAATGAGTCCACAACAATGGCAACAAGTATTGGACGCCAATTTGACTAGCGTATTTAATATGACACGTAATGTAATCCCTGTTATGTTAGAAAAAGCATTTGGTCGAATTATCAGTATTTCTTCTATTAACGGTCGAAAAGGTCAATTTGGTCAATGTAATTACGCAGCGACCAAAGCGGCATTGTTTGGTTTTACTAAAAGCCTGGCTCAAGAAGTCGCGAGTAAAGGAATTACAGTAAATACTATTTCTCCCGGATATATAGAAACCCCCATGCTTGCCGGAGTAAAAGAAGAAGTGCTTAATTCAATCATTGCCAATATACCTGTAGGTCGATTGGGCTATCCTAAAGAAGTGGCTGATGCGGTTGCTTTTTTAGCTTCTCCTGATAGTGGATTTATTACCGGTGCAAATCTGGATGTGAATGGTGGTCAATATATGTAATGAAATGACCGGCACTATTTCAGTATTTAATGGTTATAGCCGGTTACATACATCTTGATCGTATAATTAAAAATTTAAAGAGGATTTCATGTCGAATAATAATGTGGTGCTTATCACTGGAGGAACTGGAGACATCGGTACTGCAGTTGCTAAACAATTAGATTCAACCTATAAACATGTCATTGCTCTTGATCTGCTTTCTGATGAAAAAGGAACTGCCTGGCAACAGGAGTTAAGGCATGAAGGTTATAAAAATATAACCTTCAAACATATGAATGTAACTGATTTTGATCAATGCCAGGAAGTAATTGGTTCTATCATTAAAGAATTTGGCAGTGTCGATGCGTTAATTAATAATGCAGGAATAACCCGTGACGCTGTATTTACTAAAATGACCAAACAACAATGGGATGAAGTATTGCGCGTTAATCTCGATGGGATGTTTAATGTGACTCGGCAGGTTGTTGAGGGCATGAAAGAACAGGCATCCGGACGGATTGTGAATGTATCTTCTGTTAACGCCCAAAAAGGCCAGTTTTCCCAAGCAAACTATGCAGCTTCCAAAGCTGGCGTATATGGTTTCACCAAAAGCCTGGCTCAAGAGCTCATGAGTAAAAATATTACCGTAAACAGCATTTCCCCAGGTTATGTGAATACTCGGTTAATGCAAGGGATCCGGCCTGATATTTTAGAAAGTATTATTGCATCAATTCCTGCTAAACGTTTGGCAGAACCACAAGAAATTGCTTGGGCTATTGAGTTTTTAATCAGTGAAAAAAGCAACTACATTACCGGCGCAAATCTTTGCGTCAATGGCGGATTGCTGATGTCTTGATCTATAACTACAGAGATGCACATGACCAGATTAATTAAGAAATACAAAAACCGCAGGCTCTACGACACGGAAACCAGCCAATATATAACTCTTGAACAATTGCAGCGTTATGTAGTTGATGGTGTTGTGTTCAAGATTGAGGATTCCGAAACCGGAAAAGATTTGACTAATGCCGTTTTGTTGCAAATTATTGTCGAGATGGAAGCAGGTCCCACTCAATTTTTATCTCCTGAAATATTACGCCAGATAATTTCTTTGGCGAATCATCCTATGCATGTTTCATTGAAAACCATGATGGAAAAGATGTTTCAAGCAATCGACAAGCCGTTACAAAATAATCCATATCAACAGGCAACTGATACTTGGAACAAACAAATGCAAGAGATGATGCAGCAATGGCAGAAGTTATTTAAAACTTGATGAGGTATCTTATGGTGCGGTGCAATATTTTTTTGGAATTTTATTGACAAATTTAGCATAAGAGGTCTAATATTTAATTGTGCAATGCAGCATAAGGGAGAACGTTATGAACCAACAAAATTTTGATAAGTGGACTGAAATGGCTAAAAAAATACAAGAGCCTTTTCAGGCAATCGCTGAGTTAAATGTAAAAACCCTACAAGGCTTAAGTTACATAAAGCCAGAAGAACTTGCTCATGTTAAAAAGCCAGAAGAAGTATTGGAAAAACAAATTAATTTGGCAGTTGAAAACGGCCATAAGGCTTTAGACTACATGCAAAAATCGTTTGAGATTCTTGAGAAAGCAATGCTTAATATCGTTGAAGATGCTAAGAAAACAGCGAAAGATACAATTAAAGATAAATAATAATCTCTTTAAAAGGCTTATTTCAATTCAAATAAGCCTTTTATTCTATTCGATTCATCCTGCTCATTTTATTTTATAATTTAGCCGTTAAATCTAAATGCACCTCACTTGTCGGAGGAGTGTGCAATGGTTTGAAAAATAAAATTCGCTCTTTTCCGCCAAATTTGATAAATACTTCTTCTTCCTGATTTTTTAATGTTTTCTCTAGTATTTTTTTCGAGCCCGTATTCGATGGATCAACTGTAGCTACAATTTCTGTTGGCACAATATGAGAGGCATTATTTTTTAATTCATTAACGACGTGTTTGATGTATTTTTTTGCCGCGATTGCCATTTCTGTCCCATAACCCTGTCCCCAGCATGATTTATCCAGCACATAACTGATTTCTGCTACGTTTGCATGCCCGCTTCCTAGTTGCAGATATTCATCAGGAACAAATGTTACTTCTAAAGTACCTATGAATTTTTGGCTTTCGCTGTGGTACACCGCAAAAATACCAAAAGACGCTCCTGAATTTCGCTGCTTAACATCATTGGTTACGTATTCTTTTATTCGCTCATGATCCCAGGGGCTGCCATCTCCAAACAACGCAACATTTTCAGGATCAGATAATAAATTGGTATATGCTGTGAGCAAAGAGACAGGAGCTATTTGGTTTAACGAGCGAAACTCCAATCGTTGCGTACGGATGGTCACACTATTTAGTTCTGAGGCAATGAGTACTGTGCCCAGTTTTTTAGAGTGGTAGGTTATTTCTTTCATAGTAACTCCATTATTGTGAAAATAAATTTCAATACAAATGATGTGTATACAAATGATTGAGATTGATAGTAATATTTCAACGAATAATTTTCAATTAAAATTAAGAAGATGTGTCATCCATGAATAACGTTCAATTAGACTATAGTGTTGATTTAAATCCAGAATCCAAAGCCAAATCAAAAAAAATTATTTTTGCTTTACGTAAAATAATGCAGCATATGGATAATCATTCAAGGCGGCTAAACAAGCATTACGGCCTCACAGTACCTCAAATATTATCTCTGTATGAAATTTACGAAAAAAAAATGCTAACTCTTTCTGAATTATCAAAAAACATTTATTTGTCTACTAGCACTTTGGTGGGAGTAATTGATCGATTAGAAGAGAAGGGCTTGGTGCAGCGGGTAAGAGATGTTAAAGATCGCCGTAACATTTTCATTTCTATCTCGGAGAAAGGAAAAAAATTTGTGTGTTCATCACCTTATCTGCTTCATAATCAATTGGATGATAATTTAAAAATGCTTGATGAAGACGTGCAAATAGCATTAGGACGTTCATTGGATGTGTTAGTTACTATTTTAGAGCATCTATGAGTCATTTAAGGAGGTGGGATGTTTCATATAGGGATGATTGTATCAGAATTAGCATGGCCAATTACTTTGTTGATTGCCTGGTTCATTGGTGAATTAGCCTATCGATGGGCGCGAATCCCTCGGATCAGCATTTACGCTATTACTGGCTTTATTTTATCAGCAACACAAATGGGTTTATTACCGTCAATCCAGCCGCCTTCTATATTATTTTTGGCAAATATTGGATTTGGTCTCATTTTATTTGAATCGGGTTATCGAATTAATTTACGATGGCTTATTCATAACCCTTGGTTGGCCGCAGCCAGTATTACAGAGGCTTCTCTAACTTTTGGCCTGGTATATCTTTTAGTAACATTTTATGGCTTAGCGTCATCAACTTGTTTCTTGCTGGCGTCCTTATCGACAGCTACCTCTCCGGCAACTGTAGTAAGGGTAATTAATGAGCAGCGCAGTTCTGGGCAAGTGACAGAACGCTCACTTCATCTTTCTGTATTGAATTGTGTTTTTGCTGTATTTATATTCAAAATTGTTCTTGGTTTGGTTATTTTCAGAAACTCGGGAAATCTTTGGGAAGCTGCCTACAGCAGTTTAACGGTAGTGCTGTTCTCCACAGTATTGGGCATCATCTTTGGGATAGTGCTGCCTATAGTACTTAAAACGGTGAAAACCACGTGTAATGATAATACATTAGCATTTGCTTTCGCTGTTATTTTACTTGTAGCACTAACCCATCACTTAAAATTATCTCCGGTTCTGGCTACTTTAACCTTTGGTCTTGTATCACGCCATGGCCGCAGGGTTTTTAATCCGTCGCAGCGAGGGTTCGGGACTTTGGGCGATCTTTTGTCCGTTATCTTATTTGTCTTTATTGCGGCAACGATAGAATGGAAACGCGTGGTTGCGGGTATTGGACTGGGGCTGGCCATTATTATTGTTCGTCAGTTCGCAAAAATCACCGGTGTTGGCATCTTTGCACGTATTAGCGGAATTACTTTGAAAAAAGGTCTGCTTACCGGTCTTGCTATGGCTCCCATATCCGTTTTTGTTATCCTGATATTAGAACAAACTCGCTACATAGGTATGGACTTGGTTGATACACTTGCTCCTTTAGCAATGGTTACTTTAACTTTAGAACTCGTTGGTCCGATTATGGTGCAATGTGCATTGATTTGGGCAAATGAAATTCCAGCAATAAAGGAGAAATAAAATGCCTTTAGATAAGTTTAAAATCTCACCCTCATTAACCATGGGGGTGGAGCTGGAATTACAATTAGTTAGTTTAAGTGATTTTGATTTGGTGTCTGCCAGTCCAGATCTTTTGGAGTTATTAGGACGTAAGCCTTTTCCTGGTACTTTAACCCCAGAAATTACTGAGAGTATGATTGAAATTTCAACTGACGTACATTGCGAGTATCAGCCGTTGCTGACTCAGTTATTGAATATCCGTGATGTGCTAATTGATGCTGGAGACCGATTAAACCTTGGGATTTGTGGCGGAGGAACTCATCCTTTTCAAATGTGGCCAGACCAGAGTATTTTTAATAAAACAAGATTCAAGCAAGTTTCGGAACTGTATGGTTATCTCACAAAACAATTTACTATATTTGGGCAGCATGTCCACATTGGTTGTACTAGCGGTGATGAGGCGCTTTATTTATTGCATGCATTGAATGCTTATGTCCCTCATTTTATTGCTTTATCAGGGTCTTCGCCTTTTGTTCAGGGAAAAGATACCTTGTTTCATTCTGCACGCCTAAATTCTGTATTTGCTTTTCCTTTAAGTGGGCGTGCGCCATTTCTATTAGATTGGAACGAATTCGAACAGGATTATTTTGCAACAATGGAACGTACTGGAATTGTTAAAAGCATGAAAGACTTTTATTGGGATATACGCCCCAAGCCCGAATTTGGGACCATTGAATTACGAGTTTGTGATACACCTCTTACTGTTGAGCGTGCAGCCGCTTTAGCTTGTTATTTGCAAGCTCTTTGTAGTTTTTTGCTTGAGCGTAAAGAAGTAGCTCCTGAAGAAAATGATTATCTTGTATACAATTATAATCGTTTCCAAGCCTGCCGTTTTGGGGTAGATGGAACTTTGGTGCATCCTAAAACTTATGAACAGATTACTATAAGGGAAGACATTTTGTCTACGCTGGATCGAATTCAATTACATGCGGAACAATTGGGGAGTATGAAGGCTTTAGAACACATTAGGCAAATCGTTCATCAAGGAGGAGATGCTGCGTTTTTGCGACAAAAACATTTGGAACAAATCAGCATTGAGGGTATGGTCGATTCCGCTTTAAAACGATTTCGATTTAAATAATTTTGTCTTTTATAGTATATAATGTGCGCTTAAATCATTCGTGATGAACTAAGAGATTGCTATGGAACTTGAGTATGAACAGAAATTGGAGTTAGGCAAAAAGTCTGAATATGATGCACATTATAATTCTGATAAATTGTTCCCTATCCCTAGGGCTGAAAAGCGAATAGAAATAGGAATCGACCCTGAAAACCTGCCATTTGGGGGCTTTGATTCATGGAATCATTATGAGGTTTCCTGGTTAAATTCAAAAGGCAAACCGATGGTTGCCATGGCTGAAATAATATACGATTGTTCTTCGTCCAACATTATCGAATCAAAATCGTTAAAACTCTATTTTAATTCATTGAACAATACTTCATTTGATTCTCTTGCAGAAGTCGAACAAATTATAAAACAGGATTTGAGCCGTTCTCTAAAAACAGACGTTTCTGTAACCATTCATCAATTAGGAACTAATAAGGCAATCCCTATTCAGGATACTTTTTCAGGAGTCTGTATTGATGAGCTGGATGTCTCTTGTTCTGTTTATTCAGTTGAGCCTTCTTTTTTGACTGTTGATGATCCATTCGTTGAAGAAACTTTGTTTTCAGATTTATTAAAATCCAATTGTTTAGTGACTTATCAGCCTGACTGGGGCAGTGTACAAATTCATTATAGAGGACCGAAAATTAACCGAGAGGGATTGTTGAAATACATCGTTTCTTTCCGTAACCATAATGAATTCCATGAACAATGTATCGAGCGCATTTTTGTTGATGTCATGAGGCAATGTAAGCCCCAGGAGTTAACTGTCTATGGGCGTTATACTCGTCGCGGTGGTCTGGATATTAATCCTTATCGTTCGACGGAAAAACCGGATCTGACCGCCAGAACAATCAGGTTACCAAGGCAATAGGGAATGGTACTAAGTGACGCATTGAATCGCTGGCCCGTTGATTCAATGCGTATCTTTTTTATTAATCCAAGTTAGGCGTACGGCAATTATGGCGTACGGGTTTTTTGGGGAGCACTATTTGTACATTAATCCCTTTAATTGTTGGGCTTTCAATAGCCTCTTTCAGATAATCAATTAAAGGAACATCAACTATTTTTCCATATTGAGATGATGCTTGCCTGAAATATAGCTGGTCATTTATCCGGATAGCAAATCCCAGGTGAGAAATGTTTAATGAGGTGCCAATTACCTTACGTAAATCCCAACCAGGCCTTACTATCTCAATGATTGCTCCTGTTGGGATTTGTGAAAACAAATATAGATTGGGAGCATCATTCATTGGAAACAAGACAGTGAAAGGAATGTAGGGGATTTTGGATACTGTGGCTTTCAGTTGGCTTCCTTTATTTTTTAATTCCGCCAAACGTTGTTCCTGTTCCTGTTTATTTTCCTTTTGTAATCTGATGGTATTCACCTTTTTATGGGCATACCATCCGGGCTTGTCAATTAATGCTTCAGCATAGAGTGCTACAGATTTATTTTGTTTGTTTTTAATCGTTAAGGTAATGTCTTTAAGCATCCCTCGTTGCTGGTTATTTGCATTCCAGTCTATAGACGTAAAATGATTGCGGTTTATGTAGGAGATTTTCCCGTCTTTATAACGCGAGTATTCAAGGCACTGCTTGAAGGTATCAAGAGAGTTGGCCAGCGCTAATGCCAAAACGGTATTGACATACGTATCGCAGTCGAATCCATCAATGCGGTATAGAGGATATTGATCGTAACGTGCATTTGGTCCTTCTCCCAACGAACCCAGAATATAAGGGACGTCTTTAAATTGACTACTGAACCAATCAATTCTTTCAGCCATGGATTTGTTCGGCATGGTGTTAAGTGTATGATATAGTTCCTTAATTGACCCATCGGCTTGTTGCTCAATGGCTTTCGAGTTTATTGCGTAGCTGGATAAACCAGTTATAAAAAGGGTTATCGCTAATATAGATCTTAAGGGAGTCGGTGTGTATTTCATAAGTAGGATCAGAGTGGTTCATTTGGGTTATAGCATGCTACCCCTTTTTGAGGCCTGGAGGCAAGAATGCTCAATATAATCTGGCTAGGCATGATATTGATTGCTGTGGTTGTTGGTGTTATTGAAGGAAGAATTGATGAGGTGGTGCGGGCAGTAACCGACTCAGCAAAACTGGGATTTGAAATAGCAATTGGCTTGACTGGAATTATGTCTCTGTGGCTTGGCATTATGGCTATTGCAACTGAGTCAGGTCTGGTCGCTCTTTTGGGTAAATTTTTGAAGCCGGTATTAACACGTTTATTTCCTGATATTCCGGTTGAACACCCCGCGATGGGGGCAATGGTAATGAATATTGCTGCCAATATGTTAGGCTTGGCAAATGCTGCTACTCCTTTTGGTTTGCAGGCGATGAAAGAGTTACAGACATTAAACAAACATGCGACGGTTGCAACAAACTCCATGTGTACTTTTCTGGCGATCAATACATCAAGTGTCCAATTAATTCCCGCGACTGCTATTGCTTTTCTGGCTGCTAATGGAAGCACTAATCCTAGCAGCGTGATTTTCAGCTCCCTGATTGCAACGTCGGTTTCGACCCTGGTTGCCATTGTTGCGGTAAGAAAATTTGCAAAATTTAAACGATTTCGGATGGATAGGGTGGACAGTTTATGAGTGGAATAGCAAATCAATTATCCAACTGGATGTTTTTGGCGTTTATCGTTGGGATTCCGTTATTTGCGGCCATTAAAAAAATCAATGTGTTTGATGCATTTGTGGTTGGCGCAAAACAAGGATTCGAGACCAGTATCAGCATCATTCCTTATTTAATCGCAATGATGGTTGCTATTGGTATGCTAAGAGCATCTGGATTTTTTGCTTTGATGAACCAGTTATTAGCTCCGGTTATGGCTATGATAGGCATGCCTCCAGAGGTTCTTCCTTTGGCACTCATCAGACCCTTTTCGGGCAGCGCTTCAACAGGAGTAATGGCTGAATTAATCCATCAGTATGGAGGCGATTCTTTGATTGCCAAAACAGCTGCTACCATGATGGGCAGTACTGAAACAACTTTTTATGTCATTGCTGTTTACTTTGGAGCGGTAGGGATTAAAAGAACGCGGCATGCAATACCCGTTGGTTTATTGGCTGATTTGTCAGGGGTTATTGCTGCTGTTTTAATTTGCCGATATTTATTTGGTTAAATAAATCAATAAATACCGGCATTTTTTGTGGCTAACCCACATTTGTTTTCTTTTTACCAGAAGCTGCAATATTCGATCGTTCCATTACTTTTAAACGAGCGAGCAGAGTACTTGCTCTGGCTTTGAATAATGCTAATTCCCGGCCAGAGATAGGCGATGTAGTAGGAAGAGCAATAGATGTTGGGTTTTTGGGTTGATTGTTGACATGTAATTCATAATGGCAATGTGGTCCAGTGGCTAACCCTGTCTGTCCTACATAACCTATAATCTGTCCTCGTTTCACTTTACTTCCTTTTGACAATCCTTTTTGAAACTTAAGCATGTGACCATAGACACTACTGTAGGTATTGTCATGTTTGATTTTGATCATATTCCCATAGCCATTGTGTCGATCAATGACTTGAATGATTCCATCTCCAGTGGCTTGAATAGGAGTACCAATTGGAGCTGCTAAATCAATTCCTTTATGTGCTCTTTTATAATGGAGTATTGGATGGTATCTCGATGTAGCAAAGGTTGAGCTGATATGGCTGAATTTAATCGGGTAGCGAGAAAGAGAAAATGTTTTTTTGAAGCTTTGACCTTGTGGCGTGTAGTAGTCATGATCTCCGTTTGCTTTATTATGTCGAACCGCCTGCGCAGTCTTGGTTCGGTTGGTGTAAGATACTGCTTGAATGTCGCCAATCTGTACCATCTTATCTTTTATATAGTATGCATTATACACTATAGAGAATTGATCTCCGGCACGTACTGATTTTGAAAAATCAATTTCTTTATTCAGTATTTCTGTCATCTGACGAATCAACTTTGATGGAATATTTAAATGTTGTGCTGTATTGTACAGAGAGCCTTTCACTGTTGCTGTGATATAAAGATCCTGACTAACCATTTTTTTTGACTCGATTTTACTGTTGTATTTTTGTCCGGTTTTGAATACCGTAAGTGTCTGGATGTTATTCATCGGGATGATCAATTTTTCAAGTTTACCCTTGTTTATTAAAAATTGTATTTCCTGATTGAGTTTGATGTTAGTCAATACTTTTGCGTGGGGGTTTTTGTCCAATACCGCATGTAAATTTTGTGCACTTAACCCCAGTCTTTTAAAGATTGCCGCCATGGTATCACCTTTGCGTGATTTAATGGTTTGCCACTCATTATCCTTTATAACCTTCACTACTTTTTTGGGGGGCTCTGGTTTTTTTGCAACGTCTACTTTGGGCGCTTCTACTGGTCTGGGAGTATCGATGCTTTTTGATGTGACAATTTCTTCAGAAACATCATCAGTTAATTCATTTTCAAGTTCTGCAAGCTCAGGCAGCGATATCGTTTTATGCGTGTAATCCGTTCTCTTGGGTTGAGAAAAATTTTTTACCAAATAATAAGGAAGCGAAAAAGCAATTACCAATGCACATGCAGTGAGTAGCTTGGATGGTTTACCAGATTGTCGTTTTGAGATATTTGGTCTTTTTGCCATTGGTTGCCTATACTGCTGTCATTCATTAAGAATGCTGTAGTTTTATATTTATTAATGTAACACATTCCATGATGTGTCAGTGACGATTAACTAAAGTCAATTAATTTGACCATATTTTTAGATAATTTGTTTTAAATTTTTTTATTTAGTGTAACAAGTTACCTTAAATTACATAAATTTGGTATAGCAGGAATTTGCTAACCGGGCTAAGATACCCGCTGTGAGAAGATTGGTCAATCATTTATAAAGGTTTTAATTTATGTTAGAGACAATTTCAGAGTGCCAACTAGAATTAATGCGTGGTTGTGAGGAAGTTCTTCCTCAGCAAGAGTTAACAAAAAAATTGCAAAAGGAAGTTCCTTTAAAGATTAAAGCAGGCTTTGATCCTACAGCACCTGATTTACATCTGGGGCATACTGTATTACTGAATAAGCTAAGACAGTTTCAGCTTTATGGTCATGAGGTCATCTTTCTAATTGGTGACTTTACCGCCATGATAGGCGATCCGACAGGAAAAAATGTAACACGTATGCCCTTAAGTGAAGAAACCGTTATTGAAAATGCCAAAACCTATCAAGAGCAGGTTTTTAAAATCTTGGATCCGGCTAAAACTACCGTTGCCTTTAATTCACAATGGTTAAGTAAATTCAGTGCAGTTGATTTAATCCGTTTGGCAGCGACTCATACTGTTGCCAGAATGTTGGAACGTGATGATTTTAACAAAAGGTATACAACTGGCCAGCCTATCGCAATCCATGAGTTTTTATATCCCTTATTACAAGGATATGATTCAGTAGCCTTAAAAGCCGATGTCGAACTTGGGGGAACTGATCAGAAATTCAATCTACTGATGGGACGTGAACTACAAAAGCATTATGGTCTTGAACCACAGGTTGTAATGATGACTCCATTAATTGAAGGATTGGATGGCGTTAAGAAAATGTCTAAATCGTTAGATAACTATATAGGTATTAATGAACCTGCCGCTGATATGTTCGGCAAAATAATGTCGGTATCTGATGAATTGATGTGGCGCTATATTGATTTACTGAGTTTTAAAACCGGCGTGGAAATTCAGAAATTAAAACAATCTGTAGCAGAGGGATTAAATCCTCGTGATGTAAAGATTGATTTTGCCAAAGAGATAGTGGCTCGTTTCCATGATGACTCTCAAGCAGAGACAGTACATAAAGAATTTATCGAGCGTTTCCAGAAAGGTGCAATCCCGGAAAACCTGGAAGAGTTATCTCTTACTAGTAATGAACCGGTTAATCTGGCACAACTATTAAAGCAATTAGATTTGACGTCCAGTACTTCTGAGTCTATAAGAATGGTGAAGCAGGGCGCTGTAAAGATTAATGGAGATAAGGTCTCTGATCCTGCGTTATTACTGCCTTTAGCTCATACCTATATAATACAAGTCGGCAAGCGAAGAATCGCCAAGGTGCGTGTAGAAAAAGCAGTGTGAAATAAAATTTTAAAATAAATGCAAAAAGTGTTTGACACTGATGCGGAAATCAGTAGAATACGCAGCACGCCTTCGGGGCAGGTTCATTAAGAATTGAGAAGACAAACTGTGTGGGCACGTTGAAGAAATTTGAGTG
>NZ_CALMPD010000214.1 GCF_937871865.1 uncultured Legionella sp. | reverse complement strand
GTTAAGGTGCTCTGCGGATGATTAAAGCTGCCCCCTTAAATGGGAAAGAGCCAAAGAGCCTTTAAATGGCGCGCCCGGAAGGATTCGAACCTCCGACCCTTTGGTTCGTAGCCAAATACTCTATCCAACTGAGCTACGGGCGCGTTGATTGGCGGAGAGAGAGGGATTCGAACCCTCGATGGGATTTCTCCCATACTCCCTTAGCAGGGGAGCGCCTTCGACCACTCGGCCATCTCTCCAATCAATGGTTGCGAATTATATCAGGTATTTAAGAGACGTCAATAACTCTTTTGATTTTAGTCGATATTTTTTTTAGTGGGCAATCTTAATCGGGTGGTCATGTAAGGAGCATCCCATTTTTTTTGTTTAATTTCTATGTTATTACAATAATACCATTTCATTTTTATAGTCTGACTATGTGGTATATACAATTACTAGAACAGCTGATTACATCATCGAACTATTCTTTTGACCCAAGCGCTATTTCATTCATAAAAGAATTACTTGAATCGGTAAAAAGGGATGTCATTGGTCGGGACGAATTTCAACTGGAATTTCTTTTTGGGTTTATATGCGATATTTATAAATATTATGAGCGCAGCAATGACCATAAAACACCACAGATACAATTTGCCCCTTTCTGTGTGGGATTGGTTATGCTCCATGCTAAAAGTTCTGAGGAAACCGAACTATGGAGCATTGATTTTCTTAATGTCCTTTATAATCAAAGGATATATGCGGCATTAAATCGCGATCTTCATCTGGATGAATTCATGTTTCACTCATATAATGATTATTTAAACGGCATAAATACTCACCGCTCAATAATACCTTTGAAATTCATACGGAATATTAACGAATATGTAATAAACCGAAATAAAATAATTAATTTTATTCTGACTGATGTACTGAAACAATTTGAATTCAAAGCTTATAAGGATTTGAATTATTCAGTTAAGGTTGATTTGACTTTTTTAGTTGGTGTATTAAATAAGCTACTAAATCAGATAGAAGATCCAGGTATTGTCTTAAAAGGGCTCTATGCTCAATTAATACCACTAAAAAATACAGAAAAAGATGCTGACGATAAATTTAATATGCTTATTGAGGCAGTGGCTAGGGAAATTAAAAAGTTCGAGCGTATCGGACTTAAACAGGGTCATAAACTCAGAGTCAATTTGGTGTTAATGCCTGAAATTGTAGTGCCCCTCCCTAAGCCAACTCCCCAATTATTAGCTTATATACAGTCGAAATTAGAACACTATACTAAAGCTCCATCAACATTGAGTTCTTTTTTTTGGTCCACTCACCGAAACTACCAGGTACAGGTGAGAGGGCTCCTCCATCAAATAAAAAAGGGCCACATTGTTTCTACGGAGTCAATTTTGGATGAATTATTCAAGATTAAAATTACTGATGCTCGGGATGAATTAGTAAAAATCATTCATTCTGTGACAGAAAGAAGTAACAATGAATTGCGTTCTTTAGTTGGGACTGCATTGTATTAGGACTTCTGCATTTTGTTGTAGTTGCATTGGTTAGACTGAGGATTATACTAGCTCAGAATCCTTAGTCTATCTATGCTTATCGTTATGTGAACAAAATCGGCCTCTTTAGGAACAAATGAACATCTCCTGGTTTTATGGCTGTAACTTTTAAAAATTCTTATAAAAATCAACTTAAAATTTCCAAATTTGGACGTTTACTGCTAATCTTTGTGTCTAAATAATTAAAGAAAATACCTGTAATGCAGGCCCGAAAAAGGAGGACTAATGAAACAGAAGTCGAATTTAAGTGGTCGAGATGTATATGTGGTCGATGGAAGTCGGACTCCCTTTCTCAAAGCAAAAGGCATTGGTCCATTTACCGGATCGGATTTGGCCGTTGCAGCAGGAATGACCTTGTTAAACCGTCAACCCTTTTTACCATCAGATCTTGATGAAGTTATTATTGGTAGCGCGATGCCTGGCCCTGATGAAGCAAACATCGCTCGGATCGTTGCATTACGCTTAGGCTGTGGAGATAAAGTTCCTGGCTTTACAGTGATGAGAAATTGCGCCTCAGGTATGCAAGCGATTGATAATGCAGCAATGCAAATAGCCAGTGGTCGTAGTAATCTGGTACTGGCTGGTGGTACTGATGCGATGAGCCATGCCCCGTTGTTATTTAATCAAAAAATGGCTGCTTGGCTTGCCAGTTGGTTTGCTGCCAAAAATATGGGGCAGAAATTGGGGCTAATGACACAATTCAGACCTTCATATCTGGCTCCTGTGATTGCATTGCTTAGAGGATTAACTGATCCTATTGTTGGATTAAATATGGGCCAAACAGCTGAAAAAGTAGCTTATAGATTCAATATTACTCGTGAACAAATGGATGAGTTTGCTGTGCAAAGTCACCAGAAACTGGCCAATGCTTACAAAGACAATCGAATGACTGAAGTCGCTCCTATTATTGATTACAAAGGCAAGGTGTATCCCGAAGATGATGGTATTCGTGCAGATTCTTCTGTTGAAAAGTTAACAAAACTAAAGCCATTTTTTGATAAAAAATACGGTATGGTCACTCCTGGCAACAGTTCTCAAATAACTGATGGAGCTTGTTTACTTCTATTGGCAAGTGCTGATGCCGTCAAAAAATACAATTTAAAAGTATTGGGGCGCATAGTAGATTCACAATGGTCTGCTTTAGATCCATCTCAGATGGGACTCGGTCCTGTTCATGCGGTGACTCCTATTCTGGAACGTCAAAAATTAAAACCTCAGGATATCGATTGCTGGGAAATTAATGAGGCGTTTGCTGCTCAGGTTTTAGGTTGCGTTGCTGCGTGGAGTGATGAGGATTATTGTAAAAAACAATTGGGTCTTAATGAAGCAATTGGTGGTCCATCAATGGACAAACTAAATCGTGAGGGTGGCGCTATTGCTGCTGGCCATCCAATAGGCGCGAGTGGTGCACGTATTGTATTACATGTACTAAAGTCTATGGAACAACGCAACGAATCCAAGGGGATGGCTTCCATTTGTATCGGAGGTGGTCAGGGAGGGGCTATGTATCTTGAACGAGTAACTGAGGTGAAAGGACATGAATAATTACAATCATTGGGATCTTCAACGTGATAAAGATGCCATTCTTTGGTTAGGAATCAATAGAAAAAATGCTGCAGTCAACAGTATTAATGAAGAAGTATTAGATGAATTAAACAGCTTATTGCATGAGGTATCGCAAGATAAAAAAGCAATAGGCTTGGTTATTTACTCGATGAAAGATAAAGGATTTATTGCTGGTGCCGATGTTAACGCTTTTTCACAGTTTGAAAGCCCTGCGCAGGCAGTTGATTTTTTACAAAAAGGCCAGGCTGTATTTGCACGGTTACAAGCTTTAACTATTCCCAGCGTTGCCATGATAAATGGCTTTTGTATGGGCGGTGGATTTGAATTGGCACTAGCTTGTACTTATAGAATTGCCAGCGATGAAAAAGATACTCGAATTGGCTTACCTGAAGTCATGCTTGGTATTCACCCGGGATGGGGTGGAACTGTTCGATTACCACAATTAATCGGTGGTTTTAAAGCATTATCACAAGTTATTCTCACCGGTAGCGGCATTGCAGCAGCTAAAGCTAAAACTTTAGGTATGGTGGATGACGTGGTGCCTGTTAGACAATTAAAGCGAGCGGCTGTTTATTTTATTAAAAATAAACCACCCAAGCATAAGCCTTCATTTATTGATGGGTTAACTAATAGTTCCTGGTTAAGAAAACCAATAGCCTATCTGTTACGTTACAATGTGGCGAAGCGTGTGCGTAAAGAACATTATCCAGCCCCTTATGCTGTAATTGATTTATGGGAAAAAGAAGGTGGCTTTGGTGAGCGGGCTTATTTGAAGGAAGCTGATTCAGTAGAGCAGTTAGTCTCTTCTGGCGAAACATCTAAAAATTTGATCCGAGCATTTCATTTGCGCGAGAGACTTAAGTCTTTTGCGAAAGACAGCACTTTCCGTGCACAACATGTTCATGTTATAGGTGCTGGTGTGATGGGTGGCGATATTGCTGCCTGGTGTGCTTTACGAGGAATACATGTCACGTTACAAGACAAGTCTTATGCTCAGATTGCCCCCGCTATTGGCAGAGCGCATGCATTATATAAGAAAAAATTACGCAAGCCTCGTTTGATTCAAGCCGCGATGGATAATTTGACTCCCGATCCTGAAGGGCATGGGGTAGCACGAGCAGATGTTATTATTGAAGCTGTTTTTGAGAATCTTGCAGTAAAACAGCAAATAATGAAATCAGTTGAGTTGGTTGCAAAGAAAGACGCAATCATTGCAACGAATACATCGAGTATCCCTCTGGATGAAATTAGCAGTGTTATGTCAGATCCAAAACGATTGGTCGGCATTCATTTCTTTAATCCCGTCGCCAAAATGGATTTAGTGGAAATTGTCAGTAGTTCCTCTACTGCTCAAAAGGTACAACAAAACTCATGTTCCTTTGTGAATCAAATTGGCAAACTCCCATTACCAGTAAAATCAAGCCCAGGATTCCTAGTGAATCGTGTTCTTATGCCTTATTTAATGGAATGCGTGCAATTACTGGATGAAGGATACAGTGGTGAAACAATTGATGAAGCCGCTCTTGAGTTTGGTATGTTTATGGGGCCTGTTGAGTTGGCTGATACTGTTGGAATGGATGTCTGTCTGGCTGTTGCTGAGAATTTAACCAGCCATTTCGGTGGCACAGTACCTCAAAAGCTACGTGATATGGTTCAGGCAGGTAAATTAGGCCGTAAAACTGGTGAAGGTTTTTATCGTTATAAAAACGGGAAACCTATCAAGAAAAGTCCAGCTGCAAAAATTGATAAAACCATTGCTGATCGACTAATATTGCGTATGGTTAATGAATCAGCAGCTTGTTTGCGAGAGGGGGTTGTTGCAGATTCAGATTTGCTTGATGCAGGTATGATCTTTGCGACAGGCTTTGCTCCATTCAGGGGCGGGCCTATGAATTACGCCAATGATTTTGGAAAGGACAAGTTAGAAACCTTATTCAAAACATTTGAGTCAAAATATGGTGAGCGATTCAAGGTCGATTCCAGCTTGTAATCTAAACTATCAGGCAAACGCTATCGCTGCGAGCCATGGATAGCCGAAGGCTAGGGCGAGTAGTCCCTGGTAGCC
>NZ_CALMPD010000213.1 GCF_937871865.1 uncultured Legionella sp. | reverse complement strand
TAGTATTGTAAAGGCTACGCATGGTCGCAGCTATTAAACTTGGATGGGTTATTTTTATTGAATCATTCCATTGACTACCAGGTTGCGCACGGTCATGAATTTTAGGATTTATAACTGGGAATTCGAGATCAGTATCACTTTGAAATGTAAGTACCGTGACCTTATCCATGCTCCCATATTCAAAAGTAGTTTTAGAACGAGAAGAAAATATAGATGAACCATAAGGTGGCATTGAATATCCTCCATCTAAATACAAGTATAGAAAACAAAATGAACATAATGATAACAAATAAATATTAAGATTTACTTAACGAAACATTCTGAGAGTCTATCCGGAAAATCCTATATGATGGCGAGAATCCTATACTGAGAAGATGAAGGCTCTCAGTTTGCAGTTGATAGTGCATATTGGAGTTCTACGCTGGTCGATTCCGACCACGCGTTTGCGCGGTACTTTTCCTCCACGTCTGCCAGCTTCGAGAACAACGGCAGTAAGGATAACACCTTAGGGCTCGGTGTGTTCTGAATTTAACTATTTAGCTCTTTAACTGTTCATCGTTCAGACCATTTTAGCGGTCTGAACGTGACTTTAATTAGGAGGACACTGTATCGTAGCGCTATCATAACAGCAGTATTATCAGGATGGTTATACCGTCAGAGAATGCTTCCCAGGTCCTCTCCAAAACGAATAGTGTTGCCAGCGGCTAATGACTTTCTCCATTGTACTTTCTTGCCATCGGCAAACAACAACACAACGGTTGAGCCTAATTTAAATAAACCCATCTCATCACCTTGGGTCATCAATTTATTAAAAGTTGCCTGAGAATAATCAAAATATTTTTTGGATTTTTCCCGTTTTATATCGCCATGCCATGCTGTACCTATAGCACCCACAATAGTAGCTCCAACCAGAACCATGGCCATAGGGCCAACAGATGTCGTAAAAAAAACAGCAAGCCGTTCATTGCGAGCAAAAAGCTTAGGGATCACCCTTGCCGTAGTAGGCTGGACTGAAAATAACGCACCAGGTATGTAGGTCATTGAGTCAAGCGTTGCGTCTATGGGCATGTGCACCCGGTGGTAGTCTTTGGGGGATAAATACAAGGTTGCAAACAGTCCTTGATTAAATCGACTCGCTGTCTCATCATCACAAGCCAATAATTCTTTAACAGAATAATCTCGTCCTTTAGCCTGAATTAACTGGCCTTGATTAATTGCACCTAACTCACTCACGCAACCATCCACAGGAGAAATAATATCCGCATCGGCTAACGGACGGCATTCTGGTTTTAAATGGCGGGTAAAAAAATCATTGAAACAGGCATATGCAGTGGGATCTTCAATTAAAGCATCACTCATATCGACCTGGTATTTATTGATAAAACGCTGAATTATATAATTTTTAACTCCAGGATTTGTTACATTTGCCAAACAACCAGCCAAAGCAGTAAGACCTTGTTTGGGTATAATATATTGGGGAAGCGTTTTTAATAAATCTAAAGACATATGCCGTACTCATGAACTCGATAGATTGGATCATAACCTAAAGAAGGAGTAATTGTCACAGGAAGAGCACGATTCTCATATTAAAAATCCACAAAAAATCAAATACATCCAATCATGTGGATCATACAATAAAACCAGAGGTTTTGCTTACAGAAGCATCTTGCAAATGCGATGGTTTTTCCGCATATGTTTTTAATGACGCAAAGACAAAAATTCGGTGCTCATCATGACGATATTGTTCAACCAATTTACATCCAGGTAATGCTTTCAGTTGGCTATTTTTACTAATATCTACCTTCATCTCAGTAATTAATTGGTCAAACAGATGACTTTTCATTGTTGAAGTATCAGAGCCATTAAGGAACGTCAAAGCAACGGCTTTTGCTTTTCTCCAGCTTTTACAATACCCTTCGATCTCCTCCCTTCTGGAACCATTACTCCAAAAATTAAATGAGCTTAATCCTTTTTCATAATCAATAATTGCCGTCTGCATAATTTTATTAAATCGTTCATCAGGTAATCCTTCAACCCAATCATATATTGCACTATAGAATAAGCTCACGCCTTGATTATTACAAAGATGAATAAAACGAGCATCAAATTTAGCAAAATTAACTGCTGATTTGGTATATGTAGTAAGATCCGCATCAAAGAGGTTCTTTCTAATCGCACTACTTACACTAGGCAGGGGACGCGACTGTAGCATAATAGGAGTAAGATACTGGATCAGATATTTATTTAAAGCTCCTGCGTCTTCTTTTCCAGCACTTAAAATATAAGCCAATCGATTATCACCACTTTGCCCCATACTCGCTTTCAAAAACTCTTTAACAGGAGTTGTTCTTTGGCGGTAAGACAAACTCTGCACTGTAGGAGCATAATGTTTATCAATAATGTCTGTAATGTATTGAGAAAATTCTTCAGCTTCTAAGCTTTTGGCCCATAGAAACAAAGTTTCATTGTATTTTCGAATCACCTCTTCATGAGTATGGGGCAGTTCCTTTGCAACAGTAGTAAGCTTCTCATTCATTTGCACATCAGTAGTTGTTAAATGGCGTTGGAAATTCACTTGATACATTATCTGTTGTAACTGAATTGAGATAAGATTAAATGTGTTGGCATCAGTGCTAGTATGAGCCAGACTCATCCTTATTTTCGTATCATAATCAATATACAATTGATGCAATTTACTGGAAAATATTTGATTATCCTCTTCCGTCAAATCACATCGCTCCTTACCATAATAAGTCTTGACCACCTCATGAAATGTTTGCGTAAAATTAACGAGTAGCTCTAGGCCGCCGCGTAATTTACTTTCTTTATCAACATTGATCATCGGTGTAATTTTTTCAATTGATAATTCAGGCATCGCACCAAACAATTCCCATGCTTTGGTCAGACTGTCATCTGTAACTTTTTTGCCTTCAATTTCAATGATTTCAGTATACGAAGAGGAGACCTTTTTAAGCAGCAGTTTGGTTAAGTCAAAAGAATCATGTAATAAATCCCTTACTCGGGGAGCATAGGCATCACGCCAGATTTGATGATAACGATTTTGTAATTCCTTTAAATCATACTTAAAGCCTG
>NZ_CALMPD010000212.1 GCF_937871865.1 uncultured Legionella sp. | reverse complement strand
TATAATCAATTTATTATCCGTTGGCTATATAATGCCTTAAAATAAGGTCGAGAACTGGCACCTTCTACAAAATATAACTTCATAAAATCTCCCTCGTCTTGTCGGATTGATAAGCTCTTTCTATTGCTCCATTCGGTAGAAAAACGGGCAGTAAGTGTTCAAAGGATTGCATCCGATCATCATCACCCTCATCAGAAAGAAAGATGTATTCACAATAGTCGCTGATGTCCTGAATAATACGTTCAAAACGATAGTAGCAAATGACATCCTGATTGATCTTTGTTTGGCCATAGCCCTGATAAAATAGTGATTCCTCTTCAGTAGCTGTGCGACCGCTGTCCCAAATACCAGCGCCGACAAACATCAAATCACGTTCTTTGGGGGCAAAGATAACGGTATCCCAATCAACAATATAAAGGGCTCTTTCTTTATCAACAATCAAGTTCCAGCCATGGATATCTGCATGGCATAAAATATATTCGAGGGGCTGTTTTTGGATCGTGAGCGCAAGCTTTTCAGCGCGCTCAACAAGTTTAAGAATTTCGCTACTTTTGGATTTCAGGAACAAAGCCATTTTTACAGCAACAGGCTCTTCAAAAAACTCATTTTCAATGCGCATAAGAAATGCTTTGACGGTTTCTCGCCATTTGGAAGAAAATACGGCTCCGTTGCAAAAAAGAACCAATTAGATTAACCTCTTTTTTAATTTTAGAAAAATTAACCACATTTATTAACTAACCCTTTGTTGAATTTTGGTTGAATGATAGGGTAGGACGAGGTAATCAAGAAAACCCCCGTTAAATTACCCCTGAAATATGAATTTAAAAAGACGATATTTAGTTTATAGATAAAAGGTTTCCTTGTATTTGAAATAAATATTTACTATAATTTCATTTGAAAGGAGGTGTGCAATGAAAACTTCAAATAATACTCTTCATAAAGAAGAACGTGTTTTAACTAAAGCTGTAAGCAATTTGGCAAAATTTTATTCTTTAACTGGAAAGGATTTAAGTAAGATAATTGGTATCAGTGAATCTAGTGCTTCTCGTATTAACCAAGGTACTAAATTTATTTCGCCTCATACTAAAGAGGGTGAAATGGCTCTATTATTATTAAGAGTATACCGAAGCCTAAATGCGATGGTTGGAAATAATCATGAAAAGGCGAAATTATGGCTGAATAGTCAGAATAAATACTTTAAAAATATACCAATAGATGAAATGAAAACTATTCAAGGTTTAATTGGTGTACTTAACTATCTAGATGCAATGCGCGGTAAATTATGAACATATGGACTGAATCTGAGGGGATAAAATTAACTAAAACTCTAAATTTAGAACCATGGAGAATGGTTGAGGATCAATATATTTCAAGTTCTAGAGACCTGGTGGAAAGTAGGGAAGAGCACGATCTATTAGAAGAGTTGTTAGAGAGTTCGAAGCCGAGAATAGAAAATAATAAGCATTATTTAATCTTTACTCCTTTCAGGTATCCGCCTCTAAAGTATGGTTCTCGATTTGGCAATACTTTCGAATATTCACTTTGGTATGGATCAATAAATCTACTAACGGCATTAGCAGAAGTTGCCTTTTATCGACTAAAATTTTTTGCGGATACTGCAGCTGATCTTGAGTATATTGAAATACCAATGACAGCTTTTAAGGCATATATACAAACAGAAAATGGTATTGATCTAACCGCACCTCATTTTAAAAAATACCAAGATAAAATCTCAAATACAATAAGTTATGCAGATAGTCAGAAGTTGGGCTCAGAAATGAGAAATGCAAATATAGAAGCCTTTATTTTTACTTCAGCGAGAGATAAAGTGGTTGGAAAAAATGTGGCCGCATTTACCCCAGATGTATTTATAAAGAAGGATGGTCAATATATAACAGATATGCAAAATTGGCGTTGTATTGCGAACCAAAATGTTATCGAATTTACTCGTGATGAAATTCTATGTAGAAAACACCACGAGTTTTTTAAAGAAGAATTTGATATGCTGAAATAGACCTTACGCTCCGGAACTTGTGCTGTGATGCAAAATCAGTAAGTAATGGTCACTCA
>NZ_CALMPD010000211.1 GCF_937871865.1 uncultured Legionella sp. | reverse complement strand
TTTAATGAGTTTTAGTTAGGAGGCAAGGTGCTGTGCGTAAGGTGAGTTAATAAATGAATGCCTTGAGCTGAATGTTTCAGGAAGCTCATCATGCGCTATTTTTGTTCCATTAGGAGCCTGTGTTAAATTTATTTTTGCAAAATTCCATTCAGCCTGACTAACCGAGATTATTGACATGACGCCTTGATGTTTATTTTTAAACCAAATAGTTTTTAAATTATAGATCACAATTATTAGCAGAGTATTAAACAATTGTTTTATCAAGTTTAGGCTCGAGATTAAATTGTCTATCACCACGAACATTAATTGAACACATGGTGACCATCGCGTCTTTATTTGATACAATGCGACGGACAACTTAGAGTAGATTGTATTTATTAAGGTATTTTGGCATGAAATTACGAAATGGCTCAGAATTCATACCCGGAAAAAAGAAAACACTCGAAGCTATCGACAATAATATTGTCCGTTATATAGGTATGCATAGATTACCATCAAGGAAGAAAACGCCATTTCAAGAACTGCTCGATACAATCATTAAAAATAATTATGAACTAACCGAAGCTCAATTTACTGAACTATTCACGAACATATTATCGACTCCCTCACTACAAAATGATGAAAAAATGTTCAGCTCTGATGACTCAGATATTATTGATGCATATAATGATAACTCTCGACGGTATTTCGAAAGTCTTTGGGCCAGGAAAATAATTGATTTTTTTGAAGCGCAGAACTCTGCCTCATTAAAAACATTTATTATTGAGATGAAAGCTTTTCTAATAAGCCAATATACAAGAGAGCACCCTTATCTCAAAGAATGGCATGCTGCTCAAGATGGGAAACAGGTAACAGATGACAATTTAGCTCATTATGCTTTATTAAGAAAAAACCTTATTGTTTTAATAAACCATGGGCATTTTAACAGTAATAATATTCTTTTAGATTTGTTTGATCTCCATTATCTAACTCATTCCTTAGCAAGATTAGATAGTTATAAAACATTCCATCCTACTGGTTATATAAAATGCTACACTGAAAACAGCCATTTTTATTCTAATCAAAAACGCGGGAGAGTAACTGGTTATGGCTTTAATCAAGATGAACCAAGTTATCATTTAGGTATTATGAGATCCATAGATAAAACTCCCTATGATATGAGAAGACCAAAACTTATATCATCTGAAACTCGATGCCCAGACAGACTCTATATGAGCCATCCGAAAGAAGTTCGTAATGACCCTCAAAATTGGCTACATCAGGCCTTTTCAAATCCATATAATAGCTTATACGTCAATGGATTATCAGGTTCTATGTTACTTGAGATAAATGCGGTACTTTTTTTCATGAAAGGAATACAAACCGGTTTATATAAACCAAGTCATTTAACAAATGAGCAGAGCCATCAAGAACATTTTAAACTTTTAAAACAATATTTATTAATGATTTCTGCTGTTTTTATTTATTTTGAAGGCGGCCATACCCTTACTGAAATAATGAGTGTGTTTTATCTTGAGAAGGTTACTAATTCAATTCAGACTGTTTTAGGGGAACCAAAAGGCACATTTTCTTTACACGATTTTATGTTAAGTTGTCCTGAAGTATATCCATTAATTAAAGAATCTCTTATTGACGCAGCAAAATACCAGGCACGGCAAGACAATGTGCAACGAATAAATGATGAACGATTACTAAATAAATTTGAATCGATACGAGTAATTTTAAGGAACTTCAAACAAAAAATAGACTCACTTGAACCCCAATATTTTGAAGCCCAAAAGCATGCAACACAATTATTGTGTAAACTAGAACAGTTCAGGATAGAGGCATTAAAAAAACCAACAGATAGAGCACTAAGCGACTTTAGAATAAAAGCTCATAAGGAAATAACAAATTCCATGCCTTTATTACAAAAAGAGCTGGGCTGGGGTGATTACCTTTTAAATATACTGCAACAAATAACAGATATTCTAATTACCGTATTCAGTTTTGGTTTATGTAAAAACTATAGTCTTTTTGCCTTGCCTGCTCCCCATGAGCCGGAACTAATTGCAAAAGAATTAGACAAAAAATTACAGCTATAACAGAATTATTATCATTCAGATTATGGAGGAGGCCACTGAATGGTATCAACTTTAGAAATTTTGTGTCACCTACTTTCCTCTGTACACTACCATTAACCGTCATCCTTAGCTAATGCTCAGGATGACCGTATTTTTTTAAATTTAATGGCAGTGTCTCTCGCATTATCGACCACAGTTTCCATAGTCAATTTATTAAAGCATACTAGTTTACGAAATTTGACAAATACAAATAACCTCCTTTGTGGATCACATAGTCGCGCCATGAGGATACGTAAAAATAACTAAAGTCGAATATTATTCATTTAAATTATTTTGAATGTTACCCCAAGGAGTAACTCCTGCACCCTGCTTAATATCTGGAGGAAGTTCATCCAGTGCTTTTTGAGCAGCTTCCTGGCTGCTATAAGTTCCATATACCCCTTTATAATATGACTTACCATTACGCTGATATTTTATTTGTGCCATACGATCATTTTTAGGAGCTTTATAGAGTTTCTGTGCCACTCTGGAAGCTTTCTCATCATCAGCTACTTGAATAGTATACCCCTGAGGATTCTGGCTGCTCACCCAGTTTCTATCCCTGTCTTTAAATGATACTGGTGAATGATACTCACCGACATGATATGAATCAGGTACATTAACATTTCCTTGTACAGGTGTATTTTGATTAACGTAACCGTAGTTATACATTCGATAATCGGCTTGAGGATATAACTGGGTTTGATCATAAGCATAGGTCCGATAACTTACTTTATTGTAGTCTTTATAAACCATACAAGACGATAAATTACAGATGCTTATCCCCACAAATAATAGTTTTATTTTATTATTCATCATAATACTCCCTGATTTATAATTTTTATTTCTCCTCTTATTTGTTGTTATCTACAAAATAAAAAAAAACTTTAATCCATGTTGTTTCACAACACACTATGACATAAAGTATCCATTTTTCGTTCTGATGGTGAATTTTATGTGGACTCATAGACGTTCAGGTCAAACCAATCAACGAGGTTCTCAAGATCATAGAGATCCTTATGAGCGCGACAGAACTCGAGTCATTCACTGTCCTGCATTTAGGCGACTGCAAAGAAAAACACAAATTCTGGGTACCGATGAAGGTGATTTTCACCGCACTCGATTAACTCACTCACTGGAGGTCGATTCTATAGGTAAGAGCATAGTACGTAATCTGATTACCAGCAAAAATCAACCTTCGCTATTGGCCAACCTCTTACCGAATGATGATCTAATCAGTGTTATATGTCTTCTCCATGACATCGGACATCCTCCATTTGGACATGGTGGTGAAGTTGCCTTAAATTACATGATGCGTGATTACGGTGGATTCGAAGGCAATGGCCAAACGCTACGATTACTCACCAAAGTTGAAACCAGCTATGGTGGATTTGGCCTTGATTTAACCCGACGCGCATTACTGGGTATTCTCAAATATCCGGTAAAACGTTCGAATGTTGTCGCCCGAACGCTTCCTCCTATTCATGACTCCATACATAAAACCATTAAAATTAACGATTGGCTTCCACCTAAGGCTTATTTTGATTGTGAGCAACCAGAAATCGATTGGTTATTATCCCCGTTAACAGAAAAAGATAGGATCTTATTCCAATCACTATCAAAAGAACCACAAGACACCAAGTCAGGCAAATCAGCTTACCATAGTTTTGATTGCTCCATTATGAATACAGCAGATGATATAGCCTATGGCGTTCATGATTTGGAGGATGCAATACATTTAAGATTAATTAATGCATCACATCTGGACACTGCTGAATTCAGACAATTGCTAGGCAATACCTCACTTTCCAAACATCAGGATCGCCTAATCAACTCGTTGTTTTCCAATGAATTGTGTTTAAGAAAACAAACTATAGGGGAAATGGTTAATTACTTCATTACATCGACACAAATTGTTACCACTAACGAGCAGTTTGAGAATAATTTATTAAAATTTAATATAGCCTTGATACCTGAAGCATCGGCCTTGTTACACTATTTAATGAAATGCATTTATCATAATGTTATTGATTCGCAAGAGGCGCGAACCTTTGAGTATGGCGGACAAACGGTAGTTCTCCGATTATTTGATGCCATCAGCTCAAATCCGGCAAGCTTGTTAGATAACAACAACAGAGAGTTGTTTAAACAAGCAGAGGATGAAATGCAAGCCTATCGAGTGGTGTGTGATTATTTGGCGAATATGACCGATGAATACGCCTATAGAATGCATGAGCGTTTGTTCGGATTCAATACCCGAACAATATTTGAAAGGCTGTGATTTTTTTAAGAATTTGATATATAAAAATTTTTATTAAACGCTAACATTTCATTTGGACTCAAAAAATGTATAGAGTAAAATGTAATTTTTGTTTATTGTAAACGGCTGCTTTTCTTGAGAGAT
>NZ_CALMPD010000210.1 GCF_937871865.1 uncultured Legionella sp. | reverse complement strand
GAAAATAAAACAAACCCACCGTCCCATGGGACACTTTTGGGACAGTCATAAATAACCAGTAGCAGCTAGCTACAACAAATCTCAACACTCAGCCTAATGATTTTCTCTTAAAATACGGTTATACTTAAAACCAAGAGGAGATTGAAATGCATAAACGAAATACTTCATCAAAAAATGAAACATCGCGTACAAGCGCAAAGTCACAACAACGCCCTCATTTTTCCAAGGCGATGTTAACTATTGCTAAAACGAATTTAAAAGAGTTTGAATCTCAAACTGATGAAGCTTTTTTAATTAGAGCAGATATGGAAAGGAAGCTTAGTTCACTGTGACCGATGTAGTAATACCACCTTATGTTTATGAAGATCGTTCCTCTGAATTATCTCTCTTACAAGGCGACATCCTAAAAATCGATGGGCAGTTTCGTCAATACTTTGATGAGTTCTACCCTGCTATACAACCTTCTGATGGCAAAATTCAATATGTAATGATCTTAACTCAATCTTGTGATTTGGTTAGAACAAAGAAACGTAAGCCCAAACTTAGCCATGTAAATGTGTGCTTGGTCAGAAGATTAAGCAGCCTCATTAAACGATTAATCAAGGATGAGATAAAACCAACCGAGATTGGAAACAAAAAGATAATTTCTCGTGACGCACTAGATCAACTCAAAGATAAGCTTTCTAAGTTACTCAATAATAGCGATCAAAAAACACATTTCTTTCTACCGAAACAAGCACCTTTTGAAGATGATATGGTAGCGGTGCTCCCTCTTTCATTCTCATTTCGCACCGATCATTATGATTTACTATTAGAAAACAGGGTACTTGGAATAAAGCCAGAATTTCAAGCAAAGGTAGGTCATATCATTGCCCAACTCTACAGCAGAATAGCCACCCCCGATTTACTTGATTTTGGTTGGGATGATAAAAAAATTAGGCAACATATTAATCAGTTGTTAGATAATTCAAATCTTCAACAAGTTCCAGATAGAAATTACATTGAGTACATCAAAGCAAATGCGGATAATGAAGATGTCGGTGTTGATGAACTTATTCAAGAATATGAAGCCCTGAAGATGAGCAAATCCTTTCAGCCACTATTAAAGGTTATTAAAACTCATCTAATCCGATTATTTGAAGACGATCAAAAAATTCATACTCTTTTAGCATCAGCCACAGACAAAAGAACGCTTTCTAAGGAAATAAAACAGTTATTAGAAGATGCTATCACCGGTGACTAGAGCCCACTCTACTTTGTTCGATTTTAATACTAAAAACCTTTCTTTTTTTTATGGATGTCCCATAAATGTCCCAAATAGATTCGTTAAAAAATATAAGTTCAATTAAATCAAAGGAATAAAGCAATAAATCATCGGATTAACATTCCTATGTTGCTATTTATTAGAGCTTGTTGTAACCTCTCGCCATTAATTATTTACTGATGATGTAACGATGGCAACAATAGAAAAACGAATGGGAAAAGATGGAAAGTACAATTATCGAGTCAAAATTAGACTTAAAGGCTTTCCTCCGCAAGAAGCTACATTCAAACGATTAACCGATGCTAAAACCTATGTGCAACAGACAGAAGCCGCTATCCGAGAAGGCCGCCACTTCAAAACATCAGAATCTAAACGACGCACTTTGGGTGAAATGATAGATCGTTACATCAAAGACATCCTTCCTACAAAACCCAAAAATAGCAAAAATACCATGCAGCATCTAAATTGGTGGAAAAA
This sequence comes from uncultured Legionella sp., assembly GCF_937871865.1. Lineage (GTDB taxonomy): Bacteria > Pseudomonadota > Gammaproteobacteria > Legionellales > Legionellaceae > Legionella. Next base: position 2,771 of record NZ_CALMPD010000210.1, on the reverse strand, counting down.
GGAATTAGGCCACTATAGCATTGCAGATATATCCCCTGCCCGTATCGCAGAGAAGAGAGACCAACTTGCAGCAGAGGTAACCACCCGCAATAAGCCACGCTCACCCTCAACTGTTGTTCGTTATCTGGCTGCTTTATCTCACACCTTTACAATTGCTATGAAAGAATGGCAATGGATCGAAGACTCCCCCATGCGTCGTGTCATTAAACCTAAAGAGCCAAGAGGTCGTGTACGCTTTTTATCTGATGAAGAACGCACCCGTCTCTTAGCAGAGTGCAAACGCAGTGAAAGCCAATATTTATATACCGCTGTAGTTCTGGCCTTATCTACTGGAGGCAGACGCATGGAAATACTAGGCTTATCTTGGAAGGATGTCGATTTTGATCGCGGAGTCATTACATTGCATGAAACTAAGAATGGTGAAAGAAGGTCTTTGCCACTGGCAGGTCACGCATTTGAACTAATGAAACAGCATGCAAAAATTCGACATGTAAATACAGAGCTTGTTTTTCCTGGAAATAATCTTAAGAAACCAGTGGATCTTCGCACTCCCTTTGAAACAGCACTTAAGCGCGCTGAAATATCTGACTTTAGATGGCACGATTTGCGACATTCTTGTGCAAGCTATTTGGCTATGAATGGCGCTAGCTTGGCAGAGATCGCTGAAATTCTGGGGCATAAAACTTTGCAGATGGTGAAGCGATATGCTCATTTATCAGATGCCCATACAAGTAAAGTTGTAGCAAGAATGAACGAGGCCATATTTGGAGGTTAGGCTGTGCTCACAGAAGTCAACAATAGTTGGTTAAACATAGAATTGCAGCAATTTGATTACAATGAAAATCTTCAACAAGTAGCGATTCTTTTTAGAGAGAAGGTTAAAGAGGCTCTCACAAGTAACTTACTTAAATCAACATGGAAATTAGAGGAGTTTCTTTCACTTAGTATAGCTTTTAACATGGCCGAGGAATTTTGTACCACATACAACAGGCAGCCTAGCGTGGATATAAATCAACGTGCTTTGGGAGAGTATTATACTTATCCGCTAACCTACTGGAATGTGTGTGAAATTAAACAAAGACTAAACCAATATTATATTCATGCGTTGGCATTATTAAAACGGGTACAAAAAAATCGCCATATTCCTATTGAAGTATCTCCCATAGAATGGTTAGAGCTAGTGGAGTCTATTGGTGAAGAATTATTTATTCCATCAGCAGAAAAATTCTTATATGAAGTGATATGGCCAACTGCGCCAGAACCTGGCATCTATCTACCACCTAAGACTATAGAACGTATAGAATCATCTAAAAGATCCCCTATTGTTACAACGATGGCGGAGTTAATTCGATTTCATCACTATGGAATTGATATTTTAATTGCCAAAAGAGGAATTTTCCCTGTATCAAGACTTAGCGTTGATGAAGCAGCGAAATATTTAGAGATATCGGTTAATCAGATCATCGAAAAGTGTTTCGAAGAAGAAAATCTTGGGGTATATCTAAAAGAGGGACAGTTTAAAGTTAGAAAATTTTTAACAACTAATAGCCAATGTCTTACTCGTAGCTATATTGATGAAATATCAAAACCATCATACCTATGTAAATACAAAGGCCTAATCCGACTTGAAAAAAATTCAAAGTTGTACCCTGATAAAACATTGGAAAAAATATACGAAGGTTCATGTATTGAGGTTCCGCATGAGGATAGCTATACCATCGTTCCATTACAATCTAGTTTAGCTGAACTTGTTCAAGGCATCAGTCAAGTAATAAAGCTTAGGAAAGGACAAAAAATAACAATTCATGATTTAATTTTTATTCAACCAGAATTAACTGTATATAAAAAAAACGATCAGGTCATTATACCTTGTACTTCGAGTGAAATAATGGCGAAACCAAAGCAATCTGTCGATGAAAAAGTTCATCCTGAGTTATTATCAAATTGCAAACTGATGCCATTTACACCAGACTCCAATTGGGTTGCTGTTGCCCCAAACTCAGCACAATTGCAGATTGTATCTGTAGTATCTAACCAATTTTCAAAAAATGGCACTACATACAAAATTAGGTATTTAGATGAGCAATCATTTCATCTTCCTGTTGATAAGGGATTAGACCGAATTGCGTATCTTTTAACACAGCCTAAGCAAGCTGTCTCAATAATATTATTGATGCAACTTAATTCCCACGAAGAAATAAGTACCTCATCTTTAGAAAATATTGAAGAACTTCACGCGTCTGGAATTAGTTTAGAAAGCGAATTAAATCACCATGATGTTGTTATTACACCAGCCCAATTACAACAATATAAAAACGAAGTAAGTAGAATAAATGAAGAAATTGAAGAAGCCAAAGAATTTGGTGATACGGAAAAGGTAGAGCAATTAAAACAGACGTTAGATTTTATAACAAATCAAATTAAAGCTAAAACAAATCGTAAAGGGCGTCCTCGAGTTTTTAATAGTCAAAAAAATAAAGCCCCTGTCAATTCCTTACGACAAAGTCTAACAAGAAGCAAACAAAAAATAAGAAAACATTCTCCAGCACTATATGAACATTTAAAAAAATCTATCCATTTTTGTTTAGAAACAGCTACCGTTGTTTATAATCCACAAAATGAAAGCATTTGGAGTTAATGACAGATTTTGTCATTCAAAGACAAACATTGTCGTCAGAAATGACAAATTTTGTCCTGCGTAATCTCTTGAAACACATAGAAATAATTCTATGTGTAATTAATAATCAAGGGGTAATTCCAAATGAATAGCA
>NZ_CALMPD010000209.1 GCF_937871865.1 uncultured Legionella sp. | reverse complement strand
TGATCACTATAGAGAAAAATTGATGGGTTTTTAAACTTTGATGCTCTTGCCCTGGCCAGGATCCTTTTTAGCAGTACCAATAATTCAGGCACAGTGATAAAAAATTGGAAGGTTCGCCGTATGGGTGTTGAGTTTTATCGATGTAACTGTTCTAGTTGAAAAAAGGCAATTTGACTTATTTTTCTTAATATTGTCTTAATACAGATGTTTTACTATTTGGGTAATTTGATTGTCTTGAGGTCAAAACATGCCTAAAATTATTCTGGTTTACGCTAACTGTGTTAATGATACCGCAAAAGGAGATTTTACTTTTGCTGGTAAGATTGCTACGGATTTGATCAATACTGTCACCTCAGGAGGCTTGAACTTTGATGTTGTTTTAACTTCTACTTTAGATGGAATGACGCGCTTTGAGCAGCTCTATGGCAATCCAGTCAACGGTAGAGTGGATATTGAAGGAAGCAGTGTCGGCATGTGCGCTCTGGAATTATTTGATCCCGTAAATGATGAAGTCGTCGCTTTTATTGAATCAAACCGATGCAAATACCCAGCGGCAGACATTCTCAGACGCGTTCTTTCTCCAGACAGTAAATTCCTTTTCATCGGTGCTGCAAATCAACCGGTGATTAGTGGTTCCTTAATGCAACATTTTCTATTTAACAAATTTCAGAAAGAACAGCCTCATTTATATAGCCATTTTGATGCAAACGATGTCATGATGGGGCGCTGCGGCATAGGGCCTGGTCGATTGGGTTTGCCCCAAATTAAGACGGTTGCTGAATTACCTGCATTAACTCTTGAACAAAGCATAAAAATACCAACAGGAGCTTATGGATTTATGTACCTTACCTCGGGTGATAAATCTGCTGATCTGCGCACCATAGGGCAATACGTTGCGCTGACTGAGTTGAGCCGCTATGTTTTGGTTGGTGATTATTCTTCTTCACCTCCGACAGAAATTAAAAAAGCAATAATTAAAGAACTGCATTTTAATGGGAGCTCCATGTTGGAACTGCCTCAAATGTTTTATCATCAATCCTTATCTAATGGTTTAATGCGTAATATGGTTGCAGGTGTTCCTGGCAACCTGGTTTTGTCGACAGGCACTATGAGTACGCTTGAAGCGATGAATGATGGCAAGCTTCCTTATTATCAGACATCATCGAATAATACAGAATTCGTTGTCTCTTATTTATTGGCTGTAAAAAACATTATTTCGAGCGATTCATCCTTGGTCGATGCATCGTTTATTATGGAATTATCCGAGCTTCTGTTTGCTGATAAACCACTTGCTCCTAGCCAAATGGAGAGGACTAAAGAACTCGTTAATAATGCATCAGTTACCGAAGGGTTATTGAAGACAAATCAACAGATCATTAAGTCAGCAAATGGAACTTTAGCGGGGCAATTACTGAGTTTTATCGGAACTCCTGTTCATACTCAACTTCATCGACAGTGCGTGAGTGTTTGCCAGTCTTTACGTAAATACGGGGAGTTAAGTACCCCTCTTTATGATCAGGCATTAAGACGTGCTGCGGCCTGGGGGCGTTTGTTTGAGTTAAAAGTTATGATTAAGTCAATGAACGTTGATGATCTGAGTAAGCAGGATCTTTCTGGTAAAAAATTTACTGCCTTACATTGGGCGGTTATACAAGGCCATGCCGATTGCGCACGTCAGTTAATCGTATCAGGTGCTCAATTAAATATTCAGGACATTTATGGTAAGACTCCCTTGCATTATGCTATCCAAGCCGGGGCAAGAGAAGCCATTAAAGTCTTAGTAAACAATGGTGCTTCTTTAGATATAGCTGATTCTATTGGAGAGAAACCTTGTGATAAAGCAGAATCATGGATTCCTGCGTTTATTCTAGACTGTTTAAGTAAAGATCATGTTAAAATGAATTTTGTACCGACTCAATAAAGACGATGCGGCTGGGTCATTGATTCCTGCGTTTATTCGTTATTGCCGCTTTTAGTGTTTTTTCATATAAGCAGCAGTGTGTTGATCTGCATGGTTTTTATAACCAGGATAATAATAGTTCGCTATTAAGTTTAAGAGCGGATCGCTGACTCCGTTTAAAAAGGCATAGTGGGTATTGTCGCTGCGGTGATGATGTACATGATGTTTTATTGACAGCAACAGACGTCCTTTTTGTAATAACATAATGATTTTATTTTGTTTTGTCGCTGTGTGGCACCAATAATGAGAGACCTCTGCCACGGATGACAGGATACCAATAAATACCAGACCGTAATTCAGGCTATAAGGCATATTAGTGACCTGCTGCAGGAGTATGAGCACCAACAAATACCCTAACAACCAGAATTTTGTTCCTGATTCAAAAAAATAAATTTTCAACGGATGTCTTCTGATGTATTGGGGGTGAGAGTGATGCAGATGAAATGCTGCGATAAAAGGACCTGCTGAAGAAGTATAGTTAGTGTTATTGTCCATATACATATGAACCAGGCCATTAATAAAGTCAGTGGTGATGTAAGCAGTTAAGAATACAGAACCAATAATAAGTAGGTTGGGCTTAATATCAGACTGAATTAAGTGGAACACACTTAACCCTTGCGATAATACAATAACAATTGAAACCAATATCTGGAATCGGCTGTACCATGGGTTTCTTTTATAGCGTTCGATTGCCTTAGAAAATTGTTCAATTTTCATCTTGTTATCTATTGCTTTTTCATTTGGCCTCAGGGAAAGGCGGCTTATCTTGTCAATCCCCATAACGTGTTCCCTAAATATTGGTGACCGTGTATCTTTAGATCGTTCGGATGTATAAAGGACGAATTATCCCTCTCGACGTGCAGATAAAAATAACCTTATACTGTTTTTACCAAGGATGGAATGGGATTGTAAACATGTATGTCTATATATGTATTCTTTTATTTATTGGTATCACCTTATTGTGCCACATGGTGGCAAAATTTTTAGGCTATTCAGGATTGCTGCTTAAAACGGTCGTTGATCCCAATTCTTTAAGTCATGATGCCATTACTACTTTATTAACCAAGCTGGGCCACCCTGAGTTTGAAGGAGTTTGTTATGGTTTTACTCTTAATTGGGCTTTGGCTGTTGCTGAGGGTAATGAAGATATTTTTTATCAACAAGTGCATTTGCTTCGAGCTCATCAGGCTGATTTGCCGCAAACACTGCAACAAATAACAGCAAAAACAGGAGACCGCGGGTTGCTCCGTGACAATGAAGCATGCACTCAAAATTTACCTGATTTATGTCAGAAGATTTGTATCGCTCAGGATCCAATCAGTTATAAGGAACACTATGGAAAGCTGGTGTGGCAGCCAGATGTTTCTGCGATCTTGCAACGTATTGCTCAACAAAGTTCAGGTGTAAAACAAGTCTTTTATAAAACACATACCTTTGCTTCCAGGCAGGAGGCGACGGATTATTTTAATGTACTGGCACGTTCAGGGCTAAACGATAATGTCGCCGTAGTAATTAGTACTTCAGATCATGCTATGGGCTTTAAGCGAGCAGGAAATTTATGGCGATTTATCAATATAAATGATTTGTATGAGCAAAATAAGGACAAACCCTATTTTGAGTTTGATTCTCAGGGATTGGTTAAGGAGCTTTATCGAGTATGCACTGAGACACCGCTGTCTCGTAGACTGACAGTGAACACGGATTTTATTGCTCTGGAACAATCGCCAGAGTTAGCCCGTATTCTTGATAACAAATATCCGGTATTTCCGATCAGCCCCAGGACTACTCATCAAGAAAAATTATCCTTTTTTGCCATGGCAGCGTTACAAGGAGATATGACAACGGTAAAAAAATGTATTCGAGCGGGCTGGTCTGTTTTGGCAGGCCATCAAATGAGTGATGATTCTCCTATGTTGACGGCTATTTTTCTCGGACGGCGCGAGGTGGTAAAGGCCATGTTATCTTCTATCCCTCAACGAATTAATTTTCATCGTAAACGAGATAAGGCAACCTTGCTTCATTTCGCATGCCGATACGGTGGCAGTGGTATCGTGGACGATTTGTTACACATGAAGGGGATAGTTATTGATCCTTTAGACATAAAAGGCAAGACACCATTAATGTATGCCTGTAAATCGACAACGGTTACTGAAGATCCCCGATTATTCGAGTTATTACTGACAAAAAAGGCATCATTAACAATTAAGGATACGAAAGGGCGGACTGTTTTGGATCATGCGACTAAAAATAATCATCAATTAGCTATCCAGCTGATAACTGCCAAAATACAACGCGATGCTGATTCTGCCTCAGCCTCTAAAACGTCAGCTAAAAAACATCAAACGAACCATTCGTCGCGTTTGAGATTTTTTAAGCAAAAAAAGGATGAGGCAATGAATGAAGAGTGTAATACTGGTAATGATAGCTGTTTTCTGCCATCGCCGGCTAATGGTTAAATAAAAGATTATAAGATTTTAGACGAAAAGCCATTGTTCAACGGGATTAATTTAAAGGCTGCATTGCAGCCTTTAACGTTAAAAAGCCCGAATAC